>JAYWFM010000025.1:0-15128 GCA_043778825.1 Planctomycetota bacterium
TCACGACCCCCTGCCTTTTCGTGTATTTCGTGCCTTTCGTGGTTGGATTCCTGTGTGTTTGGTGGGCGAAACCGCTACCGACGAACGGGACGCACACACCACGGCGGGGAGTGCGAGACGCACTTTGCAGACCTGGCGCATCGACAGGAAAACAATGCGTCCGACCATGCGGGGCAACGGATGCGAGGATCCTCTTCACGATTTTGTTTTTCATGATTTTGTTCCCCCTCTGGCTTTCCGGAGTAGACAGGAAGAGATTCACAAAATCATGGAGAACAAAATCATGGGGATTCTGTGAAGGGGTGGGCCAGCGACAATCACAAAGTGCGTCGCACATTCCACGGCTGGCGGGCGCATTCACCCATGGGCGGTATCCAGGATCAGCAACCCGACGCGTGAGCGAGGGCCGAGCGTAGCGAGGGATGCCGCCACAGGGCCTCAACACCACCAGGGCTTCTTTGGGGGGCCGAGATCTCGGAGAGCATCGAGAGACGTACGCCCTCGCTCACGCGTCGGGTTGCTGGTTCCTTAGACGGACTCGATCGAAAGCGCTGCCCACTACTCCCCCAGTGAGCGGCCTGCTACCGCCAATGGGCGAATGCACCTATCTCCCTATCTCCCTCACCGGATCGAGGCCAGCAACTCACCCCGGGGGGGAATCACCACGAGGCCGCTGTAGCTGGGCAGGAACTGATCGAGGGACGCTTGCAGCTCCTCCACCGTGGCGAGGGCGGCTCGCCGATGTTCAGACTCCTGCGGAGTCATCTCGCGCGAGTGAATGGGCCGGAGAGACGCCTTCCGTTCATCGATCAGAATCTCGATCGAGTAGTCCCCGGAGAGTGACTGGAGATCTTGCAACATCTCCTCCAGGTGTCCGGCGGGAGCCTGGTCCCACTCCCGGTTCGCACAGGCCAGGATCAAGTGCGGTCCGGCATCTTCGGCGATCTGAATCGCGGTCTCCCCATCGGCCAGTTGAGCAATCCGCCAGTCGGCGTCGGCGGTTTCGACCAGTTCGGAGGCCCGCACGGGATCGGTGTACGCGGTGACGATCATCAGGCAGGGCTGGCGTTGCTCGGCGAGGACGGCGGAACATTGCGTCTCGAAGACCGTGTGCTCTTCCCGTTCGTATTCGAAGTGCGAGTGGATCTCCAGTGTCGCCAGAGCCGGAGCGGGGGCGGCGCTCGACGCTCCTCCATAACAACTGGCGATCCCGACCAGGACTGTCGCGACCGAGGCACAGCGTCGCAGAATCGACTGCTTCTGGGCAAACCGTTCCAACTCCGTCGCGAAATCCGCTGCCGATTCATAGCGTTCCCGGGGGCAGGTGGCCAGTGCCCGATGACAGATGCGGCGCAGCCCCCAGCTGGCATGCCGAATCAAATTCCAGTCGGGTTCGAGTGCCAGTTGGTCTGCGGACCGAATGGGGCGTTGACTGAGGGCCGAGAAGAGGACCGCACCCAGACCATACACATCCGAGGCCACGGAAATCCGACTGGCATCTCCGACGCACTGTTCGGGTGACATGTACTCCGGCGTTCCCGGCGCGAGCAGCAGCGAACGCTGGGAACTGCTCCCGGAAAGTCGGGCCATCCCGAAGTCAATCACGCGCGGGTTCCCGTCCGCATCGACGAGGATGTTGCTCGGCTTGAGATCGAGATGCAACGCTCCCTGCTTGTGGACCGCATCCACCGCCCGCGCGGCCTTCGCCAGGACAGCTGCGATGCGGGGGATCGTCGGTTGGAAGCGTCGGATCCAATCGGAAAACGTCTGCCCGGAGACGTACTCCATGAGGATGAAATGGCGGTCCTGATCGATGCCGACATCGAAGACTTGAGCGAGATACGGATGCCGGATCGTCATCAGGCTTCGGACTTCGGAGGCGAGTTGGCGGGAGGCCGCCTCCGGAAAAGCGTCCCGGCGGAACCACTTGATGACGACATCGGTCTTCAGCCGGGGATGCCAGGCACGGTACACGTCCGCCTGGCCCCCCGAGCCGAGTCGAGCGAGGATCGTGTACTCACCAATCTTGTCGGGGAGTGCCTCCCTGAGGAGCGGCTGTGACTGTTTCGGAGTGGCGTTCCAGGGGACGCCTTGAATGGCCCGCACATCGCCTTGGAGCGCTGCCACACGTCGCTGACAGGACTGGCAGCCTGCGACATGCTGGCTGATCCCCGGAACCCGGGAGTCTCCCATCACCGCGGGCCAGAGAGAGGAATTATCGGGGCAGAGGAACTCCGGACCGAGGGCATCGGGGCTCAGGAAATCCGGGGAAAGGAAATCATTCATGGAGGGCCGCCTGTTCCATCTCGATGCAGAGCGTGCGCACGCGGTCCATCACCCGACTGGCGTTCACATACACGGCGTTGGAGGAGAGGCCCAGATCGAGTCCCACCTCTTTGGCGGGCTGGCGCTCGATGACATGCCTCTCAAAGCAGGTCCAGGCCAGCGGGGTACTCTTGCCGCGGACGAGTTCCAACGCGCGCTGGAGGACGCTGCGTTGCTCGTCCAGAGCCACTTCCTGAACGGGGGGGGAGGCCACTTGTGTGACCGCCTCCTGCGAGCTGCGGACGCGACCCCGGCGGCGAAACCAGTCGACGGCTGTGGTCTTGACGATCCTCCGCAGCAGGTGCCGGAAGCCTCCCCGATCGGGTCGATACTGAAACTTCGGCATGATGCGGCACAATACCAGCCAGACATTCTGCACGATGTCCTTCTGGTCATGCTCGCACCGTCCGTAGGAGCGGGCGTAATCGTTCACGAGGGGAGAGTAGAGGGCGGCAAACTCTTGCCAGCCGTCGTTGTTGCCCGGTGCATGAAGGCGTTGAAACACGGAAGGTCGGGTCAGGGACATGAGGGCGAATCCGGAATGAGGGGGACCAGACGGTGGCAGCCATCCCCCAGAGAAGAGAATGGACTGCCTGGCAACGAGAGGAATGAACATCGAGTCCATCGCAACGCGCCTCACCTCCCCCAGAAACAGCGGAGACGCAAGACGTTGCCCATGAAGTACGAACTCGACTCGCATCCCCTTTCCGTGAATCCGAGGGGAATCCCGCAATTCACTGTGTTACTGCGGCACTGGCCCGAAATTCCCTCACGTGCGAACCCGCTCCTCAACTGTGCGCTGTTGCCCGACTGTCGCAAGTCAATTTCCAAGCATCGCGGCGTATGTCGAGCAGAGCCGTGCAGTCAGTCCAGTCGCGGGGACTCTTTCGTCATGCGTGTATTTTTGGCAACTTGAACATACGATCACAGCCTGCGGTTGCCCCTCACCACTTGGAGTGATTCCGATGGCTCTTCCCATTCTGACAGTTGATGAGATTGAAGCGGAACTGCGAGGGCTTCCCGGCTGGGAGATTCGCGAGGGCTGGTTGCGTCGTGCTTACGGGACACCGGGCTGGCCGCATACACTGCTGCTGGCCAATCAGATTGCCTTCCTGGCAGAGGCGGCGTGGCATCACCCCGATCTGGAGCTGGGGTATGCCCGCTGCGTGGTGAAGCTGCAAACGCACTCGGCCAAAGGACTGACCGCGATGGACTTCGCGCTGGCCCACCGGATCGAGGAGCAGGTGACCTGGAAGCCGGATGAAGCGTCGCCGCTGGAGGGGTATCCCAAGAAGTGGATGCACTGAAGAGAGAGGAGAGACGAGAGAGGAGAGCCAGCACGGCAGACTCTCGTTTCAACTCCTGTCCCTCAACCCTCAACCCTCAACCCTCAACCCTCAACCCTCAACCCTCAACGATCCCCCCCATGAAGATCATTCGCTACCAGGACTCCGCCGGGCAGATTCACTGCGGAGTCCGTCACGCCGATGGCCGTGCCACTCGCGCTGAGGGAGGCCCGTTCGGACCGTGGAAGGACACCGGCACCCAGGCCGACCTTCGCCAACTGCTGGCTCCGGTCGATCCGGTCGACATCCTCTGCATCGGACTCAACTACCGGAAGCACGCCGACGAAGGCGGCAAGCCGCACCCGCAGCACCCGGTGGTGTTCATGAAGAACAAAGGGACGCTGCAACACCCCGGCGGCCCGATCGTGCTGCCTCGCAAGTTGGCGAGTACGCAGGTCGACTACGAATGCGAACTGGCGATCATCATCGGGCGCGAGTGCCTGAACGCGACCAAGGCCAATGCCCTCTCATTCGTCGCCGGGTATACCTGTGCCAACGATGTCAGTGCCCGCGACTGGCAGATCACTTGGGGCGGCAGCCAGTGGTGCCGGGGCAAGACCTTCGCCACCTTCTGCCCGCTCGGTCCCTGCCTCGTCACTCCGGATGAGATCCCCCACCCCAACGCTCTCCGCATCCGCACCATCCTCAACGGCGAAGTCATGCAGGACTGGAATACCGATGACATGATCTTCGATGTCCCCACCCTCATCGAATTCCTCAGCGGCAGCACCCGCCTGCTCCCCGGCACCGTGATCCTCACCGGCACCCCCCACGGCGTCGGCTCCGCCCGCAAACCCCCGGTCTACCTGAAGGCCGGGGACTCGGTCACGATCGACATTGAGAAGATCGGCGAATTGACGAACCCGGTGGTGGATGAAGTGGTGTGACGGTCGGGTACAGTACGCTCCAGTGTGCCAGTCAAAGTCCATTCGAGTTCTTAGGTGAGCCATGCTCAAAACATTGCACTTGCAAAACTTCACCGTTTTTCCGGACGCGAAGTTCACCTTTGGGAAAAACCTCAATGTCATCATTGGCGAGAATGGTGCCGGGAAATCGCACGTCCTGAAGGCCGCCTATGCCGCCATCGCAGTGAGTGCTGCTCGGGCAAAAGATGGCGGGACTGATCTTCCCGGCAAAGCTCAGTTGCAAGTGGCTTTGGCTGACAAGTTGAAAGCGGTGTTTCGCCCGGACGGTCTGTGGCGCTTAGTCCGGCGTCAGCGGGGCCGCAAGAACTGTGAGGTCAAGTATGTGTTCGACAATTCGGCGCTGAACCTGGAATTTACGTTTTCGACCGTTGCCAAAAGCGAAGTGACGCTCAAGACCGTCCCGACAGCACGGATCGAGAAGCTGCCGATATTCCTGCCGACACGAGAACTGCTGACGATCTATCCAGGCTTTGTCTCCTTGTATGACACGACACATCTTTCATTCGAAGAGACCTGGCGAGATACGTGCATCCTCCTCGGCGCACCGCTGGCGAGAGGGCCACGAGAAAGTCGCATCAAGGCACTGCTCAACCCTCTGGAAGACGCCATGGGAGGGAGCGTTGACTTGGATAAAACGGGCCGGTTCTATCTCAAGTTGACGACCGGCAATATGGAGATGCACCTGGTTGCAGAGGGGCTTCGAAAGCTCGCGACCATCGCACGACTGATTGCCACCGGCTCACTTCTCGACAAGGGCTACCTATTCTGGGACGAACCGGAATCCAACCTCAATCCCAAGATCATCAAGGCGGTTGCGAAGGTCATCCTGCAAGTGGCTCAAAGTGGGATTCAAGTGTTTATCGCCACGCACAGCTTGTTCTTATTGCGGGAATTGCACATTCTCCAGAAGCGGGATTTCACGGCGATTGAAGCCCGTTGTTTCGGTTTGCACATCGGTGCCGAGGGTTCCGTGAGTGTTCAACAGGGGGGGACGATGGACGAAGTGGGGGACATCACCGCCCTCGACGAAGACTTGCAACAGTCAGAACGCTACATCGACACCGAAATGGGTGTCCCTGCCTCATCCACTGTCAGCGGTCACGAGGAGTAAGGCAGTCATGATCATGCTACAGGTGGATACCTTCGTATTCACGTTTGCACCCACAGTTGCCGCTGCTCAGATCTACGACACGTGGAAACACTACCTACAAGTCTGGAATGCGACTGGAGGTCGTAAGGCGGTGGACATTGTCGCTGTTGAAAGTGCAGTGCCTCCGGTGATTGCTTGGCTGATTGAGGCCAAGGACTTTCGAATCATCACCAATCCCCCAAAATCGTCGAATCTCAGCACACTGGCGCAGACCGTAGCAGACAAGGTCAGTGATACCCAGTCCGGGTTGGCGGATGCAGCCCTTCATGCTGCGGATCTGTCTGAACAAAGCTTTGCAGCGAACGCGGTTGCTGCCACTTCGGTGCGAATCGCGTTGCTTCTCGAACCGCATGTCGGCCCACACACGGCACTGTTTCCCGCTGGATTTTCTGCCAGCGTGCTTCAGAAGCTCCGTCAGTTGGTCAAAACCATTGATCCGAATCCGCTGGTACTCAACCTTGCGAATACGGCTTCGTCGGGAGTTCCGTGGAGTGTCGTCTGATCAGACCAGGAGTCGCGTTCTTCTGTCGACTGAGCCTGACTGCGCCACACTCCAGTGTCTCTCCAGGGCAGTTTGGGCATTCCCTTGCCCCGGTTGCCAATACAGTTAGCATGCGTTGGTACTCGGCTCTCACATCCTCCCCGTTCCCCAGGCAACGGTTCTCCCATGACGCACACTCACTTGTTTCGCCGGTCGGTCTTCTTGGCAGCTCTCGCAGCTGTGTCACTGATTCAAGGTTCGGTCGCCCAGGCGGAGAAGGTCCTGTTGCCGAATGACTCGTTGACAGCCGGGTTGCCGGGGACGGGGGCGGTCTCGGGGGCGGATATCGAGAAGTGGCTGGCGGATTCCAAAAACCATGAGAAGCTGGAAGTTGTGCTTCCGGCGGGGCTCGCCCTGGGCCAGTCGACGATTGTGGGCCTCGACAAGAACCCGCTGACTCGGGCCAAGATCGAACTCGGACGGCAGCTCTATTTCGACACCCGGCTCTCATCGGACAATACTGTCAGTTGTGCCAGTTGCCACGCCCCGGACGAGGGATTCGGCAAGCACACCAAGACCGGCGTGGGGATTCGCGACCAGAAGGGGGGCCGCAATTCGCCGATCAGCTACAACCGGATTCTGTCATCGCTCCAGTTCTGGGATGGCCGGGCGGAGTCACTAGAGGCTCAAGCGGTCGGGCCGATCCAGAACCCGATCGAGATGGGGAATACGCACGAAGCCTGCGTAGTGTGCCTTCAGGGCATCCCCGGTTATACGAAGCAGTTCAAGGCCATCTTCGGGGCCGACACCATCCAGATCGAGCATGTGGGGCAGGCCATCGCCAGCTTCGAGCGCGTCCTCGTGACTGGCACGTCGCCGTTTGACTTTGCCGAAGCGCTGCGCCCATTCAAGGCATTGACCGCCGAAGATCTCGCCGACCTCAAGACCGATGACCCGGCCACCTCTGCCAAGTACGAAGCCGCAGCCGCCGCTGCCAAGGTTCACCCGATGACAGATTCCGCCGCCCGAGGTCGTGAGCTGTTCTTCAGCGAACGAGTCAACTGCTCGGCCTGCCATGTCGGGGCGAACCTGGCCGATGAAAAGTACCACAACCTGGGGATCGGGATGGATGCCAAGGAGCCCGACCTGGGCCGGTTCGTGGTGACCAAAGTCGAAGTCGACAAGGGAGCCTTCAAGACCCCGACGATCCGCAACGTCGAACACTCCGCCCCGTATATGCACGACGGCAGCTTGGCCACGCTGCTGGATGTCGTCGAACACTACAACAAGGGCGGCACACCGAACAAGTGGCTGAGCGAGAAGGTCAAGCCGCTCAAGCTGACCGATGCCGAGAAGACCGATCTCGTCGCGTTCATGAAGGCGTGCAGCGGGCCATTCCCCAAGGTGCAAGCCGGGCGGTTGCCCGCGGATCAGTAAGTGAGACGTACTGGCGAGCGGAGTGGCGTTAGCCCTCCGAGTCTCCCGGTGTCCGTTTGCAGGTATGGCCCCCACGTCACGCCCTCCTCGGGGGGCTGACGCCACCCCGCTCGCCTGTCGCGTTTCGAGAGTGCGAACCGGCAATTGTCCTGGCGTGTCGGGAACCGCATGACCTCCACTCCCTCGACAAATCATGCGGTGCCCCCGGTCGTTTCAGCGGCTGCGCTGTGGACGCTGGCGTGGCCGATCATGGTCTCGCGGGCCAGCCAGGCGATCGTTGGGCTGTGCGATGCGCTGATGGTCGCTCCGCTGGGAGCCCAGGCACTGGCCGCCACCTCGACCGGAGCCACGAACTCCTTCGCGATCTTGATCCTGCCGCTCGGCGTGGTGTTTCTGGTCTCCAGCTTCACCTCGCAGTTGCATGGGCAGGGAGACACCGTCAGTGCCCGGCGGTATGGCTGGTACGGGCTGATCCTCGCGCTGCTGGCGAGCGGGTTGTGCGTGGCGGCGATCTCGATGACGCACCCCATCCTCAACCGCATTCCACTGGACGGCGAGGTGCGGCAACTGATGGCCGGGTACATCGTGATCCGGCTGTGGAGTGGTGGGGCAGCCGTCGGGATCGAGGCTCTGGCGAACTACTTCGGAGGGATGGGCCAGACCCGTCCGGGGATGATCGCCAACCTGAGCCTGATGCTGGCCAATGTGCTGGGCAACTGGGTGCTGATTCAGGGGCACTGGGGCTGTCCGGCGCTGGGCGTTCGCGGAGCCGCCTGGGCGAGTACGATCTCGACCTGGCTGGCGTTTGCGGGTCTATTCGGGTACTTCCTGTGGACCGGTCGCGGCGTCTTGGCCACGCGGTTGAGGTGGTCGGAGTTCGTACGGCTGGTGCGGTTCGGGCTCCCCTCGGGGGTCAACTGGTTTCTGGAGATCTTCGCGTTCATCTTCTTCATCAATGCGGTCGTGGCCAGTCTGGGGACGACCTCGCTGGCAGCCATGAACTGCGTCTTCGCGCTCAACTCGGTGTCGTTCATGCCCGCCTTCGGACTGGCGAGCGCGGGAGCGATCCTGGTGGGGCAGGCGATCGGGGCCGGGGCCAAGGATCTCGTCCCCCGCGCGGTGGCCCTCACCACAGCGGCCACGTTAATCTGGCAGGGCGCGACCGGGGTGGCGTACTTCCTGATCCCGGATCTCTTGATCGCCCCCTTCGCCCAGGGAGCCGGGTCCGCCGAGACGCTCAAGATCGGCGTCCGCATGCTGATGATCTCCGCCTCCTGGCAGCTGTTCGATGCGGTGGCGACCACGCTGGCGGAGGCGTTGCGTGCCGCCGGAGACACGACGTTCCCATTACTCGCCCGGCTGGTGATCGCCTGGTTGGTGTTCGTGCCGGGAGCGCTCGTCAGCGTCCACTACTACAATTGGAGCGACGCCGCCGCCACGTTCTGGATCGTGGCCTACCTGGCCTTGCTGGCGGCCACGCTCTTGTGGAGGTTCCGCACCGGGGCCTGGCGGCATGTGCAACTCTTGGATTCGCCGACGCAGTAATCGGCGACTCAATCGAGCGTCACAGTTTTCTGTCGGTCATCGATCAGCAACGCCCTCTGCTCCAGAAGTCCCGTTCCCAGCAGGGGAAATCTTCCGTCATTCGCGATGACCTGCAGAGGCAATCGCTCGCCAAACCAATCGACGTAACACACAAAGGTTTCCAGAGTCACCTTCGACCCATCGGCCAGGATGGCCTCTGTTTCAACCAGCGAATCCAATTCCAGTTCTTTGATCAACTCAAGAGCCATCAAAGGCCGTATCGATCCATGTCGTCACCGAGGAGTAATGACCGTCCCGCGTGTCGCTGACCCGGATCTCCAATAATGCTCTGCCCCGTTGGTCAACGATGCCAATCAAGATGTCGCCGCTCCGATATGGAACGCGGCATCATGTCCAATTCGCAAGACAAATGACTTGCGGATCGGGTAGGCGTTCTTGGCAGCCAGTGCGGCGGCGATAAACGTGTCCCCCAGGAAGTAGGTCTTGGATGTCGGTTCAATTGCCACGTACTTGTCGCGATGCTCAGCTTCCAATTGAGCCTTCAACTCCAGTTCGTAAACTTGTTTGGCCTCTTCGGAGATTGACATCATCGGCATTCCTTGTGACACGCAGTTCATTCGGCCCTGACTGGAGTGTACGAACTTTTCCGGAGACGGACAAACTCTTCTGGAGACCGAGAGCGACGAACATCGCATGGAGCGACACGCCAAAAGCCCACGGGTTGCAACCCGTGGGCTTTCGAGTCATCGCTGTGTTTGAATTCCAACTACCGGACCTGCGACTGCGAGGCACCCGCCGCCTGCATATGGGTTTCCGTATGCAGCTTCTTGGCCGAGACCAGCTTCTGGTACATCGGAGCCGGCTGCACGAAACCTTCGACTCGGCCCAGCAGGTCGGCCTCCGGACTGAGGATGATCGTGCAAGGGATCGACTTCACGTCGAGGATCTTGGCGATTTGTACTTCGTCTTCGATATCAATATGGACGGAGATGAACGTGCTGTTGATGTACTTGGCCAACTGGGGATTCGTGAGCGTGGTCTGATTCAGTTGCTTGCAGGGGCCGCACCATTCGGCCCCGAAGACGACCATCATCGGCTTATTCTGCTGGACGGCGAGCTGGTGAGCGTCCTTCAGGCTCTTCTGCCAGGTGATGGCCTCTTTCTCCGGCCTGTCACCCCAGGCCAGGGAGCCCGTCCCGAAGCAAATCCCGAGTGTCCCGAGCAGGGCACTGCGACGTGTCAAATGGCTCATCAAGTTTCCTTCCAGGGGGATTGACTTCGACTCGGCTCCGGGCCTGCCTCGCAAATAGATAACAGATCAATCGGCACAACCGGTAGATCAGCTTCGTTCGAATCACTCGATCGCCACCGGCTTCCCAGATTGCCTGGGTTCTCAACTCGCGGCTGTCTGGGAATCAGAGATCGAGACACCTCGCCCACCAGTCCGGCTGGGGCGAGGTAGCTGCCCCATGTGCGCAGCGTGAAGCGTGCGATGTTTTGGTATCGGGAGGCTGACCGCAGTGGAGCGAGTTTGTTGGCTGGTCTGGGGGATGGGGACCAGCAGGTCGAGCAGGGTGCGGATCGATTCGGGCCGGGTCAGGGCCGGAAGATTCAGGGTCTGCACGAGGCGGCGGAAGACGCTCAGGCCGGTTTCTTGCCAGCGCTGGAGTTCGGCCTGCACGGATTTTAATGTCAGCTGCGGCAAGTGGAGTCGCAGGGAATCGAGGACGCTGGCGATCACCGTTCGACGCTCCAGCCACGCTCGCAGACACGGGCGGCCCCAAGCGACCGCCCGTGCCACCTTCAATCACCCCTCATTCAGAGGTTGTACCTCCGCCGACAGTGCCACCCCGCGAAACAAGTCCAGCAAGCCAAAACGCTGAAGAATGCCATCGCTGCGAAAAAGGGTTAACGGCGTTGGGTGCCACCCCGCGTTGTGGAAAGCATCAATCGTGGTTGGCCCCGATGTCGCCGGACGACTCGACTGAGGGGGTCCCACCGCTCCAACGCCAGCCACAGATCTCCGGCATATCTTCGCCGTGCAGGGCGATGTACCGCTTGTGCTCGACCCGCTTGTCCACCATCGCCCGCCTCACGTCGGCCGCCTGGGCGGCCAGCCCGGGAACCCGGTCAATCATGTCGCACACCAGGTGGAACCGGTCCATGTCGTTCAACACCACCATGTCGAACGGGGTGGTGGTCGTCCCCTCCTCCTTATATCCGCGGACGTGCAGGTTCTCGTGGCCGGTCCGCTTGTAGGTCAGCCGGTGGATGAGCCCCGGATACCCGTGGAATGCAAATATGATCGGCTTGTTCGTGGTGAACATGGCGTCAAAAGCCTCATCCGACAGGCCATGCGGGTGTTCCCGCGGCGGTTGCAGTTTCATTAAATTGACGACGTTGACGACGCGCACTTTTACCTCCGGTAAGTGCTGCCGAATCAGATCCACTGCCGCGAGCGTCTCCAGCGTTGGCACGTCGCCGCAACACGCCATCACCACATCCGGCTCGACCCCCTTGTCGCTCGACGCCCATTCCCAGACTCCCAGCCCGGCGGCGCAGTGCTTCTCCGCCTCGTCCATTGCCAGCCACTGCGGGGCTGCCTGCTTCCCGGCAACCACCACGTTTACGTAGTTCCGGCTTCGCAAACAGTGGTCAGTAACGCTCAACAGGGTGTTTGCGTCAGGAGGCAGATAGATGCGGATGACCTCGGCTTTCTTGTTCGCCACGTGGTCGAGGAACCCCGGATCTTGATGCGAGAAACCGTTGTGGTCCTGCCGCCAGACGTGGGACGACAACAAATAATTGAGCGACGCGATCGGCTTCCGCCACGGAATGTGGTTGCACACTTTCAGCCACTTGGCGTGCTGATTGAACATCGAGTCGACGATATGGATAAACGCTTCGTAGCACGAGAAGAACCCGTGTCGACCGGTGAGCAGATAGCCTTCGAGCCAACCCTGGCACTGGTGCTCTGAGAGCATTTCCATCACCCGACCATCCGGGGCCAGTTTGTCGTCGGTGTTGTAGCGTTCCGCCATCCAGGTTCGGTTCGTGACTTCCAGGACATCCTGCCAGCGGTTCGAGTTGTTCTCATCCGGACTAAACAGGCGGAAGTTTTTGCTCGGCAGGTTGAGCAGCATCACGTCGCGGAGGAATTTACCCATTACGCGGGTCGCTTCAGCGTCCACCGCACCTGGGCTTGTGACGTTGACAGCGAATTTGCGGTAGTCGGGCATCCGCAGATCTTCCAGCAGCAAGCCGCCGTTGCCGTGTGGATTGGCGCTCATGCGTCGCGTGCCTTTCGGAGCGAGTCGTGCGATCTCGGGCATGAGCTTACCAGCGGCATCGAATAGCTCTTCGGGACGGTAGCTCTTCAGCCACTGTTCGAGAATCTCGACATGCCCAGCCTTGTCCATGTCGCCCATCGGCACCTGATGCGACCGCCAATAGTCCTCGCACTTTTTTCCGTCGATCTCGGCGGGACACGTCCAGCCCTTGGGGGTGCGGAGGATGATCATGGGCCAAACAGGACGGCGAGTCATCCCCTGAGTCCTCGCGTCGGACCAAATCTGTTGGATCTCCGCGGTCACGATATCCATAACAGCTGCGAGTTGCTGATGGACCAGCTCCGGCTCATGTCCCTCGACAAAGTAAGGCTTATATCCGTAGCCCTCAAACAGTTTCTGCAACTCGACTTTGGGAATGCGAGCGAGAATCGTCGGGTTGGCGATCTTGTAGCCGTTCAGGTGCAGGATCGGCAGCACGGCCCCATCGGTCACGGGATTGAGGAATTTGTTGGAGTGCCAACTCGTCGCCAGCGGGCCGGTCTCCGCCTCGCCATCGCCGACAACCGCCGCCACGATCAAGTCAGGGTTGTCGAATGCGGCTCCAAAGGCATGCGACAGGGCGTAACCCAGTTCGCCACCCTCATGGATGCTGCCGGGCGTCTCCGGAGCGACATGACTGGGAATTCCGCCGGGAAAACTGAACTGTGTAAACAGCTGCTTCATCCCGACTTCGTCTTCGGTGACGTTCGGGTACACCTCGGTGTACGTGCCTTCAAGGTAGGCATGTGCGACCAGCGACGGCCCGCCGTGACCAGGTCCGGTGATGAAGAGTACATTCAGGTCTTGGGCTGCGATGATTCGATTGAGATGCACATAAATGAGGTTCAGTCCGGGTGACGTGCCCCAGTGACCGAGCAGGCGGGGTTTGACATGCTCTCGCTTCAGCGGTTCCCTCAGGAGCGGGTTATCCAGCAAGTAGATCTGGCCGACCGAGAGATAGTTGGACGCGCGCCAGTATCCGTCGATGTTCAAGAGTTCGGCTGGAGATAATGGTTTGTTCATGATGCTTTCCATTTGCTGGAACTTGGGTGTACCGGTCAGTCGGTGATCGCACTTACCGTGTGCCTTACAATTACCGCTTCCTCGTCCGCTGGGATACGAAGAATGGAGACCCGGCTACTGGTATTGCTCAGTCGGATGTTCTCGTTCTGGTTTGCTGGATGATCAAGCTGCGCTCCGAGCCACTTAAGCCGGTTGCATACCTTGTCTCGGATCTCCGGCGAATTCTCGCCGATACCTCCGGTGAAGACGATTGCGTCGAGACCTTCGAGCGTGGCCACCATCGCACCGATTTCCCGAGCCACGCGGTAGCAGAACAAATCCACGGCTTCGGCGGCTTCCGGTACTGGACTGGCCAGCAAATCCCGCACGTCCGCACTGATCCCGGACACGCCGAGCAGCCCCGACTCGCGATCGAGCAGGCGTTCCACTTGGTCTGGCGTCAATTGCTCGTTGCGAAGCAAATAAAGAATAACTCCGGGGTCAATCGCTCCGGCACGAGTGCTCATCAGAAGGCCATCGAGCGGAGTGAAACTCATGGTCGTAGCAATGCTTTTTCCAGCCAGCAAGGCACACAGGCTGGCCCCACTCCCAAGGTGGCAAACTACTGTCCGCCCAGCTGCGGCGCGCGGGTCGATACCCGGCAACCGACCAGCAATGGACTCATACGAAAGACCATGAAATCCGTAACGCATCACGCCTTTGTCGAAGTACGCGCGGGGCAAACCAAGCATGCGTTCGTGCTTCGGCATCGTCGAGTGGAACGCGGTATCGAAGCAGGCAACCTGTGGCACACCCGGGAGCAGACTCGCCACAGCCCGGATCTCGGCCAAGTTGTGCGGTTGATGCAACGGAGCGAGCGGGACGAGCGCATCCAGTGCAGAAAGTATCTCCGGGGTCACACGAACCGGCGTTGTGAACCGGTCCCCTCCGTGGACGACTCGGTGCCCGACGGCGGCAACGCGTTGCCCCGGCAACCGCTTCGCAAGTGTGTCCAGCACGAGCTGCAGCAGCGATGAACGGTCAGCCGTTGGAAGTGTCCCGCGAAGTATTTCTTGTTCGTCCTGGCCTACGATCCAGAATTGGCACTCGCCCACGATTTGGTTTGTCCGTTCGACCGCTGCCCGCAGTGTGACACGTTCGCCAGCAGACACCGTCAGCTTCAGGCTTGACGAGCCAGCGTTCACCACAAGGATCAGTGGGTCACTCGGCATGGCATGGTTTTCCAAACGCCGGTCAGTCAGGCTGAGTTGTTCGTCGTAGCGAAGTGTTGGCGCACGTGGGCAGTGATCTGAGGGTCCGTCAGCTGATCCGACGTTTCCACTTCCACGGAACTCGCCGGGAACCTCTGGCTCTGAAGGCGCTTGTGGAACTCGCCCTTCGCTTCACCGGATCCCAGGATCAGCAGTGAGTCGACTCCCTGCAGACTCCTCAGAACCTCGTCATAGAACACAATGAGTTGGTTCATTAACTTGTGCTCTGCCACATTCTCGGCCACGAATCCGCTGGGACGGCCCGGCTGCTTGGCACTGGGACCGGTCACCGGCTGATACGCTTTCTCCACATTGG
>JAYWFM010000026.1:0-15077 GCA_043778825.1 Planctomycetota bacterium
GGGGGGGGCACCGTGGGGTCTTCCCCCGCCCCTGGAAGGAATCAGAACAGCGGGCGTTGAGCCCGGGATCAGCGGCCTCGCGGGTGGTGTCTCAAACCACCCCGTCCAGTTGTTCTGTCGCGTTGCCTGTTGTGGCATCCATACGACAGGAAACATACGCACAATCGGTGCCAACCCGATAATCGTTACGACCGGAACTGCACCCAGGTGGTACAAAGTCGACAGAACTGTTGATCTGATCGGTGGTTTCGACAATATCCCTGTACTGACTGAGCGGCAATCTCAATTCGTCGGGCGACTTTTCTGTTCATCTGTCTGAGCAGTTTGCCACTCGAACTGTATCGATCTCTTGTCGCTGCGGTCGGTGGCTCCCCACGTTCTGGCGAACGTGGCTACTCCGGGGCAATCATTTTCGGCGGAAGCTGCCGAAGGTTTCCGTATCGGCAGGCTTCGTCTAGTCCTTGAGGAAAAAAGGGCGTACAAGTCGATTTCGTGGCCAGTCGCTGTTCACAGCGGCGAGTCGCGAATCCCTCCTCGCGGGATGGTCTGCCGGTTTCTCACCGGCTCATCCCGCGATCGGTTCCTCCCCTCGTGGAGGAACTCCTCACCCCCACGAATCCCCCTCTTGCCCGATTGAAACGTGACGCCCTCCTCGGGTGCCGCTCCCGGTCCGTCCATCGGTCTGGAAATGGCTCCTGAAACCGAAGGGTTCACGCTCGGATTCCGGAGAACATGATGCCCCGCCTTCATCGCTCCCTCATTGCCAGCCTGCTGATTGCCAGCTTCCTCTCCGCCTCGGGATGTTGCTGTCGGCACGGTCGACGCAAGGCTCGACTCCGTCAGTCGCAACTGCAAACCCTGAAGCTCTACCGCGAAAACCAGTGCTTGGCCGGGCAGGCCCAGATGGCCGGGCAACTGGCCATGGAAAACGGCCAGCTCGAACAGCAGCTGGCCTCTGCCCAGCAGAACCTGGACGTGACCAACCAGCGACTGGCGAACCTGAACGCCGAACGAGCCCAGCTGAGCGAGAAGTATTCGAACCTGCTGACCGGGCTGAAGAACCCGCTGTCGGGAGGCACGAATCGGCGCTTCGAGGAACTGTCCAAGAAGTACCCCGAGTTCGAGTTCGATCCGGTCACCGGTGTCAGCCGCTTCAATGGCGACCTGCTGTTCGAATCGGGCAGCGATGTCGTCCGCACCGACGGATCGTCGCTGCTCCGCGAGTTCGCCGGAATCATGAACGATCCCGAGGCCAAGCAGTTCCACATTCTCGTCGTCGGCCATACCGACGATCAGGATGTCGTGAAGCCCGGCACTCGGGCCAAGCACGAAACCAACTGGGAATTGTCCGCTCATCGAGCGACAGCTGTGGTGCGGAATCTGGCCAAGATCGGCCTGAGTGAGCCCCGGATGGGCGCGGCCGAATACAGCAAGTTCCAACCGGTGACAGCGAATACCGATGATACGGCTCGCCAGCAAAACCGGCGGGTGGAGATCTACATTCTCGCTCCGGATGCGACCGTGGCCGGGTGGGACGGGCCGTCGATGATTCGGTAGTGCACGTGCGAGAATCGCTCCGCTTCGAAGACTTCGCGTCGCGGCTAAACGGGACGGTTTCCGTTATCATGCGATGATGCTTGATTCCCTCGAAATCCTCCCCGTGTACCGCCCGGCGGTCGGTTCCATCCGCCCGCCGGGGTCGAAGAGCCTGACCAATCGGGCGCTGGTGCTGGCTGCGCTGGCGCAGGGGCCGACCACGCTGACCGGGGTACTGGACAGTGTCGATACGCAGGTGATGATCGAGAGCTTGCGGCGGCTGGGGCTTTCGATTGAGCAAGACTTGGCCGCCAAGACGATTTCTCTGGTCGGTTGCGGAGGCCGGGTTGCCTCGCCGGGGACCGAATTATTCCTGGAGAACAGCGGCACGAGCATTCGGTTTCTGACGGCCATGTGTTGCCTCGGTCACGGGCGGTTTCGGCTCGATGGCAATGCCCGGATGCGGGAACGGCCAATTGCTCCGCTGGTCACAGCACTGCGCGAGGCCGGTGTTTCGATCGCTTGCGAGCGCGACACCGATTGCCCCCCGGTCGTGATCGACGCGAAGGGACTGCCCGGCGGACAGTGGATCGTCGATGGCAACTTGTCGAGCCAGTATCTCAGTGCCCTCTTGATGACGGCTCCGTGTGCCCAGTCCCATGTCACGCTCAGCGTGCGCGGGGAGTTGGTCTCGCGGCCCTATGTCGATATGACGATCGCCAACATGCGGCAGTTCGGGGCGGAGGTCGCAGAGCCTCACCGGAATCACTTTCGGATCAAGGCCCGCCCCTACCAAGGTTGCCACTACGACATCGAGCCGGACGCCTCCGCCGCCAGTTACTTCTTTGCCCTCGCCGCTGTGTCCGGCGGCGATATCACGGTGCAGGGGCTGACCCGCGATGCGTTGCAGGGGGATGTCGCGTTCGTCGACGCTCTGTTTCGCATGGGGTGCCAAGTGTTCTACGGGCCGACCTCGATTCGCGTGATCGGTGGCCCCCTGAGCGGGATCGACATCGACATGAACGCCATCAGCGACACCGCGCAGACGCTGGCCTGTGTCGCTCCGTTTGCCCAAGGACCGACCCGCATTCGCAATGTGGCCCACATGCGGCTCAAGGAAACCGACCGCGTCACAGCCGTTGTGACCGAGTTGCGGAAGCTGGGCCTGACCGTCGAAGAGCATGACGACGGGATGACGATTCACCCCGGCCCGCTGCACGGCGGCACGGTCGCGACCTATGACGATCACCGCATGGCGATGAGCTTTTCGCTGCTCGGATTACGGCAGCCGGGGATCATGATCGCCGATCCGGGGTGTACCGCGAAGACCTATCCCGACTATTTCACCGATCTCAAAACTCTGTGTCAGGCAGCCCGATGAACCGATTCGATTCACGAGGTCGACGACCTGGGCGTCCGGCACCCGATGGCGGTGGACCATCGCGCGGGGGGCGTCCGCCGTTTCGACCTCAGCAACAGCCCCCGACGCATGACCGATTCGCGGACGCGAGAGGTATCACGTTCGAGGCCCTGGGCACCTTCGAGAACCGCCGGGCGTTCGTCTCCGATGCCCTCGAACAACTGTTCTACGAGCGCAGCGTCCTGCCATCCGACAAGGGGCTGGCGACCGAGATGTCGTACGGCATCGCGAGGCGACTGGCGACCATCGACGCCATCCTGTTGACCGTCTGCGACCGCCCGCGCGAGATGGTGCAAGAGGGCCTGTGGCGGCTGATGCGGATCGGGACGTACCAGTTGGCGTGGCTGCAATCGATCCCAGCGCATGCGGCGATTCATGAGACGGTGGAGTTGGCGCATCGGCTGGGACAGTCGGGTTGGGCCGGGTTTCTGAATGCAGTGTTGCGACGGTTGCAACGAGACATCCTGCCGATCGACCAAGCGGGTTGGTCGAGCCAGCGAACGATCGAAGAACTGGTCGCGAATCCCGACCCGTGCTGGTTGCCGATTCGGGAAGCGGCGTCGGACCCCGAGCCGGAGGAGAGTCGGGAGTCGGGAGTCGGGGGTCGGGAGCCAGAGGGCGATCTGTCTGGCCATCCGCCATCCGCCATCAGCCATCAGCCTCTTCTCCTTGACGGCCTGCAACTCCGTCAGCCGGTCTTCCCCGATCCGCATCGGTTTCGGGCGGCGCACTGGTCCGCGGCGTTCAGTTATCCCGAGTGGATGATCGACGATTGGTGCCAGCAATTCGGCGAGGTCGAAGCTCTCGACCGGGCGAGTTGGTTCAACTCGACGGGGCGGATGTGCCTGCGGGTGAACCTGTGGAAGACGACCCGCGAATCGGTCATGACGGCCCTCGCACAGGCTGGAATCGCAGCCACTCCCGGACGGTTGTCGGAGTCGATCCTCCTCGCCAATCCGATCCCGGTGGACCACCTGCCGGGGTTCTGGGAGGGACTAATCAGCATTCAAGACGAGTCGGCCATGGCAGCTGCGGCGCTGCTCGCTCCTCAGCCGGGTTGGCGGGTACTCGATCTCTGTGCAGCCCCCGGCGGCAAGACGGCTCACATGGCGGAACAGATGCGGAACGAGGGGCAGATCATCGCCTGTGACGCGACTGCCGAACGGCTGCCGCTGATCGAGCAGAACAGCGACCGCCTGGGCATCGAGATCGTGCAGACCCGCGAGGTCCGCATGGATGGGACCGACACTCCGGACGGGCCGTTCGACGCCGTGCTGGTTGATGTCCCCTGCTCCAACACCGGTGTCCTCGGCAAGCGTCCCGAGGTCCGCTGGCGATTCGTTCCGGGGGAACTGCGAGAGCTGATCCCGATTCAGATGCGGCTGTTGAAGACCGCGCTCGACCGAGTGCGGCCGGGCGGACGAGTGGTGTATTCAACCTGTAGCAGCGACCCGCGTGAGAACGAACACGTCATCCGCGAAGTCCTCGCTCATTACCCGAACTGCGAGCTGCGCGAACAGCGGCAGCATGTTCCGGGCCATCCGGTGGACGGCGGTTTCGCCGGCCTGATTGTGAAGCGGGACTCCCCGTAGCTGCGTTCGCCAGAACGCGGGGAGCCCGCACTACCTCACAATTTGAAAATGGTGGACCACTAGTGCCCCGTCAACGCTAAAGCTGGGGGTTGGAGTCCAGCCTTTAGGCTGCTCCGGGGCAGGCTAAAGCCTGAACTCCAACCCCGAGTCTTAGCGTGGCGGGGGCACTAGGGGCATTCGCCGATTCGCGGTATTTCTGCCTGTCCCCTCTCCCCCACAGTCGATCCCTCTACGAAAGCCACTTGGATTGTACGCACGCCAAGTCGCCCACGTTCTGGCGAAACGTGGCTACGAAGGAATGTGAATCGCAGAGAATCCGTGGTTCTGAGTGGTTTTACGCGACGGTGACTGATTTCTTTGTGTGGGTTGCGGGATAACTCACCGAACACGAGCATTTCCCCATGTCCCCTCTTGAGGCGTTCGTGCCGATGGCGTAGCGTATGCGCGCGTTCGCAGGGACCGACTGGGATGCATTAGGAAACACATGTTCATGATTACCACTTCCAATCGACGCGTCACGGCGTTTATCGTGGATGACTGCCCGCTGTTGTGTGAAGCCCTCACATCCCTTCTTCAGCGTGAGCTGGATTTCGACGTGATTGGCACGTCGACCGACAGCGACGACGGGTTTCGCCGCATCATCGACCTGAAGCCCGATCTGGTGCTGTGCGATGTGGAACTACCCGGACGCGGGGCGTTCACGATGGCCGAAGAGGTACTCTCGCGGCTGCCCGCGTTGAACCTGGTGTTCTTCACCGACTATGTGACGGATGTGTTTCTGGACCAGTCGCTGCGGGTGAACGCGCGGGGGTATCTACTCAAGGGCGAACGCACCCAGCGGATCGTCGAGGCCCTGCGCGCGGCCAGTCGCGGGGAGAGTTGTTTCTCCCCCGAGGTTCTCGAACGCATGGACTACAACCCCACCGTCCAAAAGTATCTCGTCCGCTCCAACAGCTACCTGCTCACCTTGACCAACCGCCAGTTGGAAGTGCTCAGGCACCTCGCCCGTGGAGAGAGTGTGAAGGAGGTGGCCAAGTCGATGATGCTGTCCGAGCGGGCGATTGAAAGCCACAAGTACCGCATCATGCAGAAGCTCGGGATTCACGACCGCGTGGAGCTGGCCCGCTATGCCATCCGTGAGGGCCTGACCGTGCCGTAAGCGGCGAAACGCCGTTTAGCCGTTTAGCCGTTTCGACGCGACGCGAAGGCTTTGCGCAGCGGAGCGCGGTCCCCGAGGTCACTTGTTCGACTCGTCGTTGTCTTCCTCCGGGTCGAAGTCGTCGTCGTTGAACTCGTCGTCATCATCGTCGTCGTCGAAGTCGTCATCATCCTCGTCCTCATCCGAGGGGCTCGCCCGCAGGCCCTGCCACACGACGCCGGGGATGTCGGTGTACTCGGAGCCGCCTTCGTCGACGCCCAGGACTTCGGCGGTCCGGTCCATCGCCCGCCCCTGCATGTCGACCACCAGCCGTCGGGCCCGGTCTTCGTCCTCAGCCAGCACGCCCCACACCGCTTCGTATTCGGTCCACTCGTCCTCACCGGCCAGGCAATAGTTCGAGTCCTTCCACGTCTCGTCCATCGTCTGCCGAAGCAGGACGCGGTAGAAGTTGATGCCGTCCTCGACCGGGGACAGCCCGGATGACTCGCGAATGGCAGCGAACATCTCGTTGGGAGCCAGCCCCGTCCCGATCAAATACGTCTCATAGGTCTCGACCAGCGGGTCGCTCGCCGACCACGCATGCACGGCGATCCACAACCGGCGATGCAGCCGAGCCAGCCCCTGCACACTGAGTGTCGTCACCGTTCGCAGCGGGATCGCCAGGATCTCCCGCAGCCCCGCGCGGCACGCCTCGTCCCGCTTCAGGCCCGCATAGGCGGAGACCTTCTGCAACAGCGAGGCATACGTCGCCTCCGGGTTGATCGCATCGTCGGCCTCCGCAGCGGCCAATGCCTCTGCGTAGCGCTCCAGTTCCAGCAGCGCCGCGGACCGGTAATGCCCGCTCCATGGCGAGTTCGGCTTCCACTGATCGAACCGGTCGAGGTACGTCAGCACCGGCTCATACTGCTCCAGCCCATACGCATACAGCGCCGCCTCCCACGCCACATCCGGGTCTTGCGTCCCCTCCCGCAGGCACATGTCGAGCACCGCCAGTCCATCGCGGCGACGGTCCGTCTGGCTATACACATCGGCCAGTTGCAGGGCCGGTGAACTCGCCGCGCGGTCCAACCGACAGGCCCGCGACAGGCAGCGTTCGGCCTCGCTGAGGTTTCCCTGTTGCAGGTGGAACGTCCCCGCCTGCGAGTGCGAAAACGCCGAGTGCGGGTCGAGGTCCATCGACGCCCGAAACAGTTCGGTAATGCGTTCCGACGAGATGACCGGCGGATCAGAGGGGAACTGGGCCAGGATCGCCCCCAGCACGGCTCGATGACAAATGATGTTCGCCATGCGGCCATACGGCTCACCCACCGCTTCCGCCCACGCCCACAGCGACGCCGGATCGGCCGTGTGCGTCAGCGAATATTTGAGCAACTGCAACAGCTTGCTGGCATCCCGATCATCCGTGACCGACTGCGGCGGCAGCACGAGAACCTTGGCCCGCACCACAGAGAACTCCGGCTCGGACGAGGCCAGTTGCAACTCAGCGACCAGTGCCTCGATCGTCGGTGAAAGCGCAGACGGCGGTCGCTCCGGCTCCACGGTCGGCGTGTCACTGGTCGCTACGGGCTCATCGGCGGACACCGGAGCCACTGCCACGGGAGCCACCGGTCCGTCCAATCGCAACAGAGCAAACGGACCCACCGTGACATCCCCCAGCAACCCCAGCGGTGTCGGTTGCGTGGCGGGATCGAGTACCCGCTTCAGCCGCCGCAGCGTGAGGTAGTCGCGGGCCTCGGTGGCACTCGCTTCGAGTTGCTTGGCCAACCCCGGCACACGCTGCATCTGACCCGCGTACCGCAGCGTGGCGATCAGCTGGAGTCGCACATGGAACCACTCGTCGAGGCACTTCTGCCGCCGGAGAATCGGATCCCACTGCTCCAGCAACGAGATGGCTTTCGCGTGATCCCCCGCACAGAAGGCGAAGAACGACTCGAACATGTCGGCCCGCAGATCGAACCACGCGTACTCCCCGCGCGGCGGTGCTGTGAACTGCGCGGTGATCTCCGGCGTGACCCACTGTGACAGCTCGGTCTCTCGCCCGTTGAGGGTCAGTAGCACCTTCATCAGCATGTGGCCCTCGAGCGTGGCCGCGTAGGGGTCGTGGTACTCATCCTTCATTGACCAGCCGCGCTGCAGCCCCGCGAGGGCTTCCTCGATCTGCCCCTGCAGCAGCAACAGCCGGGCCTCCTCTTTCACTCCGACCCAGCGACGGTCATGCGGTCCCGGATCGAGGTGCGCGATCCCCAGGCGGGCGTTGTGCAGCGCCATCTCCAGATCGTCAGCGGCCTCGTACACCTCGGCGGCATACTCGCGAAAGCACTTGAGGCACTCCAACTTCCCCGAGCGGCGGCAGACCTGCAATCCGTCATTGATGCAGGCGTGCATCCCGTCCGAGTTGAAGCCTTGAATGTTGGCCACCGCCCGCGCGAAGTTGTCGTACGCACACGACGAGAACCGGCTGCGATACCAGTCGTACTGTTCTTCGGGGAGGTCGGGTTGCAACTGCCGGGCGCGGTCTTCGTTTTCGAGAATCGCGATCAGTTCGAGGGCGTGGTCGCGGCCCGATTCGGGGTCGAGGCACGATACGCCGTAGTTCATGGTAATGAACAGGGCGCGGATGTACTCGACCAGCCGCCCCTCCGACTTGGCCAACCGGCGAATCTCATTCGCCACCCGCACCGCCGATCGGTACTTGCACTGATCGGTGAGTTCTTCGATCTGCCCGAACAGCGCTTCAAACCGCTGTTCGAGTTCGTCGGATTCGAGATGGCTCATGGGAGTGCCTTGAGGGAGTCGTGTGGGACAAGGATAGGGTAACGAAATCCGGGGGATTCGAAACCGGTGCCAATGAACGGAGTCACGTCAGTACGGGAGAACCGTTTCGCCGCGACGCGAAGTCTTCGAAGCGGAGCGCTCCCGCGTCACCGCCCCCCCCACTCGGTGCGGCTTTCGGTGAGGACTCGACTGTGGTGGAGAGGGGGCAGAGGCACACGGCTACCGACTTTCCCGATGCACACACCACGGAGGGGCATTTGCCGCCCATCTGATAGACTCATCGTCGCGTTCTCATCATCATCCGATGAGCAGATTGGTGTCCCGCCCGTGGCAGTTCGGGAGAGTCAGCATGAGCAGATGGCCCCTGTGGGTGAAGTGTCTGGCAGTAGTGTGGCTGATAGGTGTTCGCACCGGCTGTGCGGCCGAGCCAGCTCCGTCGGAGGCCCCGGTGGCGAAGCCGGGGCCGAATAGCCCGCTCTCGCCGGAGGAGTCGCTGAAGCAATTCCAGATCGACCCCGATTGCCGGATCGAACTGGTCGCCGCCGAGCCGGATGTGAGCGCCCCGGTGTCGATTGCCTTCGACGAAAAGGGCCAGCTGTGGGTCGTGGAGATGCACGACTACCCGAATGGTCCCGCACCGGGCCAGCCGGGCAAGTCGCGAATTCGCGTCCTCACCGATGAGGACGGCGATGGGAAGTTTTCGAACCCGACCGTGTTCGTCGACCAGCTGCTATTCGCGAATTCCCTGATGCACTGGGACGGCGGCGTGCTGGTGACGACCGATGGGAAGCTGATCTACTTCAAAGACACCGACCACGACGGGAAGTCCGACCTCCGCGAGGTCTGGTTCGAAGGCTTCGCCACCGAGAACCCCCAGCTGCGGTGCAACCACCCGACGTTCGGCCCGGACAACTGGATCTACGTGGCGAACGGGCTGCGGAATGGGAAGGTGAAGGCCGTCCGCCCGAAGTGGCCCCAGCCCGCCCCCGAGTCCGCGAAGCTCGGTGAGCCGGTCGACATCGCCGGTCGCGACTTCCGGTTCAACCCCTTCACCGGCGAGTGCGAAGCCGTCAGCGGCTACGGCCAGTTCGGCCTGACGTTTGATGACGAGGGAAACCGCTACGTGTGCAGCAACCGCAACCCGTGTATGAAAATCATCATTGAGGAGCGGCACCTCAAGCTGAACCCGAACCTGGCGGTGCCGAGCGTCTACGAGGACGTGTCCCCCGCCGGTGAGAAGTCGAAGCTGTACCCCATCAGCCGAGCCTGGACGACCTCCAATCTGCACGCGGGGCAGTTTTCGGCGGCTTGTGGGTTGATTATTTATCGTGGCGGGGCACTGCCGCAGTATTTTTACGGTCAGAACTTTACTTGTGATCCGACGGGGAATCTGGTGCATTGTGACTATGACCTCTGGTCTTTGAGGAATGAGGATGAACATAGGGAGGGGCAGGAGTTCCTCGCGAGCGATGAAACGTGGTTCCGTCCTGTGAATACGGCGCTGGGGCCAGACGGGGCGTTGTACATCGTCGACATGTATCGCGCCGTGATTGAGCATCCGGACTACATGCCGACGGAACTCAAGACCCGCCCCGACTTGACTGTGGGCAGCGATCGAGGCCGCATCTGGCGAATCGTCGGAAAGACACCGATTGGCGAACCGGATCGCATTGAGTCCAGCATGACGTTTCCTTGGACAACAGTACCATTCCCCACCGACCCCGAAGTCATTGCGACACTCGTCGAATACCCCAACGCCTGGCACCGCGACACCGCGCAACGACTTCTCGTGGAGAAGCATGCCGTTGAGGCGGAACAAATGCTGCGGCATATCCTTGCCAAGAAGCCATCCGATCAAGGATCGGTTGTGGCCTTGCGAACGCTGCATGGTCTGGGGTTGCTCCAAGCGAAGGATCTCAGCGACATCATTCAAAGAGAAGTGTTAGACCTTCCCGACTTATCAAAAGTGGAACATCATGGACAAAGAGTCCATGGCCAAGCCTCGCGACTCACACATGAGGCTGTCAGACTAGCGGAGTACTATGTTGCCACCGACACAGAATTACGAAGACAACTCATCCAACTTGGATTCCGTGAAGAGTCTGATTCGCTGGCCAATCAACTCCATCTCACATTAGGTCAGCTTGAGGATCGATATCGGGAGGATCGAGTCGCGCTGACAATTGACGATTTGATCAATGATCATGTCACAGCCACGAGTGTGGCGATGGGCGAAAGAGCATTCCTGGCTGAAATCCTGAATGCGGTGATCGATCGACGCATTTCCTCTGTGAGCGAGGATTCGCATTATCGTAGTGGATATGTTTACCTTCATGATGCAGGATTCAACGGCGCACTACCCATAGAAGCCACGATTCGTGGAGCTACTCCTGAAGAAGTCACGCAGATATTTGGTCGACTCGTGAAGCTTCGGCTGGTCCCCGATATTCTGGAGGCAGCCAAGGCGATGCAGGGTCGCGGGATCATGGTGAATGGTGTCATCAGCCATTCCCCTGAGTTAGCGGGAGACTGGAAGATATTCCTCGATGGGCTTGTGAACGTCTGTACGACAGGAAATGTCCCTGACGACAAACTTGCAGCAGCTGTGCCGTGCCTGCGATTTGGCGATTCAGCTCTAGTGCTTCCAGCCCTGCGACAGATACTTTCTCGGACAATTCACAACGGCAATTCACCCACTGAAGTGGATCGCGCAGTGCTGGAGACAGTTGCAGCGTTTCCCGACCAGGAAGCGAGTGATCTTCTGTTCGACGGTTTCGAACGCAGAACACCAGTTCTCCGTAGCGTTGTAATCACAGCCCTGCTCGCCTCCGAACCTCGCATCACCAAGCTCCTCGACCTCGTCGAATCGAACCAAATCTCGTTCCTCGAAATTGGCCAAACGCGGCTGACCAGTTTGCAGCAGGTGAAGAACCCCGAGATTCAGGCCCGGCTCACGAAGCTGATCGTGGCCAATGCTCCTGCCGACCGCTCCAAGGTGTTGGAGGAGTACCAGGCAGCTCTGACGCACGAGCATAACCCGCTACGGGGGCGGGAGTTGTTTGCGAAGAACTGTGCTCAGTGTCATAAGATCGGCGACCTGGGCGTGGATGTGGCTCCCAACATCTCCGACTCGCGGGTCAAGACGCAGGCCCAGCTGCTGGTCGACATCCTCGACCCCAACCGGGCCATCGACAACAACTATTTCAGTTACACACTGGTCGACACCGCCGGGACCGTGGCCACCGGGATCATCTCATCCGAGACCAGCAGCAGCGTGACCATGAAGCAACCCGAAGGGAAGACGATCACTGTCCTCCGCTCCGAGATCGAACAGCTCAAACCCAACGGCGTCTCGCTGATGCCGGTCGGGTTCGAGAAGCAGTTGACCGTGGCCCAGATGGCCGACGTGATCTCGTTCATCAAGAACTGGCGGTATCTGGATGGGCAGGTGCCGAAAGAGGTCATCAAGTAGGAGAGCAGCGAGCCTCCGACGTAAGTCGGGGGTGTTGTGTGGTGACCGGCGTTTTGTCAGGTGCATTCGCCCATGGGCAGTCCCAGGATCAGTAACCCGATGCGTCAGCGAGGGCCGAGCGCAGCGAGGGGTGCCGCCCATCAGCGTTCGGCAATGTGGCGACCGACTGGCCGGGGCTTCTGGTGGGACCGAGTTCTCGCAGAGCATCGAGAGACGTATGCCCTCGCTTACGCGTCGGGTTACTGAATAGGAGCCTGCACTCTGGCGAGTGCAGCTACCAGATAAGTTGCCCTCGCTGACGCGTCGGGTTACTGAATAGGAGCCCGCACACTGGCGAGTGCAGCTACAAGACAAGCCGCACGGCGAATTGTGGATCAGGTCCGAACTCTTTGTAACTCTTACAGCCCGGCGGAACGGTCCGGTCGAGCGCACTGGCCATAACTGCCGGTTGAGGCATGGGATGCAGCGCAGCCCTGCCGCTCGACGATTTCACGGCGCGGCGTTTGCCCTACTCGCTGATTCCTTCCACTTCGCGGCATGATGCCCAGGGAGGTCAGACTTCTCGTGGCAGGGATGCGATGCAGATGCGTTGGATTTCGGGACTCGTCTTTTCCATTCTACTGGTCCGCGCTGCGGCCGGGGCCTCCTTCGCCACACCGAATTTCGTGGCACATGCCGACGACTCCAAGGTCGCCGAACAGGTGGCCCGCACCGCCGAATATTTTCGCAAGGTACTCGCCCAAGAGTGGACCGGAGAGGAACTGCCGCAGTGGGCCACTCCCTGCCCCATTCAAGTCACCGTCGGCACGATGGGGGCCAGTGGCTCGACGACCTTTACCTTCGAAAACGGCCAGGTCCACAGCTGGGACATGCGGGTCCGGGGAACTCTGGAGCGGGTACTCGATTCGGTGGTGCCGCATGAGGTGTGTCACACGATCTTCGCATCGAAGTTCCGGCGTCCGCTGCCGCGCTGGGCGGATGAGGGAGCGGCGACCCTGGTGGAGCATCCCAGCGAGCGGCTGCGGCAGGTTGATCTGTTGAACCGGGTGTTTGGCAAGCGTCAGCAGATGCCGCTCCAGAAGTTGTTCGGGATTCGGGAATACCCCGACAATCCCGAGGAGTTGTACACGCTGTATGCGGAGGGTTACTCGCTGGCCGAGTTCCTGGTGCAGCGGACCGGGGCCGAGGGGAAGCGTGTGTACCTCGACTTCTTGGGTGAGGCCCTGACCAGCGGGTGGGACACGGCGATCGAGAAGCACTACGGCTTTGCCTCGGTGAAAGAGCTGGAGCAGCACTGGGGGAAATGGGTCATGGCGGGCAGCCCCAGTCTGCCGCGTGAGGCTCAGTATGCGATGAATGGGACGCCCGCCGCGCGTGGCAAAACGGCGAGACCGAGCCAGCCACCGAGAACCGCAGCCTCTGCTCAACCCGTAGAGAGCGACGGCGTCGTCATCCGCTCACAGAGCCCCAAGCCGCTGGCCCCGCTGGCGATGATCACCCGGCCTCTGCGCGAGTCGGCGGCGAAACCGCTCGAAGCGCCCACTCCTGGGGAGGCTCGATCGGCCACTGACGAACCCGGCCCGGTGCAACTCCGCTTGCCGAGGGGGCATCGCGAGATTAACGCGCTGGCGCGGTAGCAGGTCGTGGTCGACCAAGCTGAAGTTGAGGGGTAGCTGCGTTCGCCAGAACGCGGGTGGCCCGCACTCTGGCGAGTGCAGCTCCCTCACAAGTTGAAATTGGTGGACTGGTCGTGGCCTCAGCCGACACATTTTTCCAATCCCCCTTGACGAGGGCCGGAGATCATCCGACACTCAATCGCATGTCGACCACACACTCACCGCTGAATTGCGAACGACCGCCGGAGACGTTCCGGTCGTATTGGCGGTATGACTTTAGCCCCACCGGGATTTCCGGGCCGGGTCGAAGCTGAGCGTGTGACCGGCTCATCGAAGACACCCCAGGCTCCTGAAATCCCCGCGATTTCAGGAGCTTTTTTCGTTTCTGGTTCCCCACTTTCCGGAAGCTGCCACTCGCCACCCCACTCGAAAGGATCGACCGATGATCGTTGTCATGAAATCCGGAGCCACCGATGAAATGATCCAGCGGATGGTCCGCCGGGTCGAAGAACTCGGACTCAAGGCGCACGTCATTACCGGCACCCAACGTACCGTCATCGCCGCCATTGGCGACAAGCGCGGCAGCGAGCGGGACACGCTGGCCGCCTATGACGAGGTCGAGCAAGTGGTGCCGATCCTGGCCCCGTACAAGGTGGCGAGTAAGGAGATCAAATCGGAGCCGACCGTCATCACGGTCCGCGACTTGGTGATCGGCGGCGGGCGGATCGGCGTCATCGCGGGCCCCTGCTCGGTGGAGAGCGAGGCTCAGATCATCGACTCGGCCATCCAGGTCAAGGCGGCCGGAGCGACTGCTCTGCGCGGCGGAGCGTTCAAGCCCCGCACCAGCCCCTACTCGTTCCAGGGGATGAAGGAAGAGGGGCTGAAACTCCTCGCGATGGCCCGCGACGTGACGGGCCTGGCGGTCGTCACCGAGGTCATGACCCCGCAGCATGTGGACCTCGTGGCGAAGTACGCGGATGTGCTCCAGATCGGGGCCCGCAATATGCAGAACTACTACCTGCTGGAGGCGGTCGGCAAGATCCGCAAGCCGGTCCTGCTCAAACGCGGCCCGTCCGCCACGATGGAGGAGTTCCTGCTGGCAGCTGAGTACATCCTCGACCAGGGGAACCAGGAGGTGATCCTGTGCGAGCGCGGCATCCGCACGTTCGAGACGCACACGCGGTTCACGTTGCCGCTGGCCAGCGTGCCGTACCTCAAAGAGCGGACGCATCTGCCGATCGTCGTCGACCCGAGCCACGGGACCGGCATCGCCTCGCTGGTGCCGCCGATGTGTGTGGCCTCGGTGGCCTGCGGTGCGGATGGCCTCATCGTCGAGGTCCATCCCGACCCGAAGAAGGCCATGAGCGACGCCAGCCAGACGATCTCGCCGGAAGTCTTCGCCCAGGCGATGCACCAGTGCCGCCTCGTGGCGACTGCGCTCGGACGCCAGTTGGGATGAGACGGAACGTTGAGGGTTGAGGGTTGAGGGTTGAGGGTTGAGGGTTGA
>JAYWFM010000027.1:0-6347 GCA_043778825.1 Planctomycetota bacterium
ACACCTCAGTGTGAGAACCGAAGCGTCGCCACAAACCTCTGTCGCATCAAGACTTCTTTTCCAACCTCAAAAGGGTTAACGGCGTTGAGTGGCACCCGACCAGCCTCAGTACCGATCGCGGTATACAACAAGGGTTATGCCGAGATAGAATGACAAACGGTGCCGCTCTTGCCGAGGCTCTCCAGAAATAACCATTTAAACAGAGCCCATTCGATGTCAAAGACTACATTCAAAACCAACCCGGTTGCTCTGGAAACGCTGCTTCGTCAATGCGGTGACGGCAAGATTCAATTGCCGGATTTCCAGCGCAGTTGGGTTTGGGCAGAAGACAGAATTCTGAGTCTCATCGCCTCCATCTCAAGTGCTTTTCCCATCGGCGCATTGATGACACTGGAATCGAAAGCTGGCTCTGCGATCTTCGCTCGACGCCCTGTTCAAGGAGCCCCAATCGCAGCTAAGGAGATGACACCTGATGAACTGCTGTTGGATGGCCAGCAGCGCATGACATCGCTTTACCAAGCGTGCCTGAGACGGGAGGTGGTCGAAACGATCACACCCAAGAACAAACTGGTGAAGCGTTGGTTCTACATCGACATTCAGAAGGCTCTGCAGGCGGGTGGCGATCGCGATGGCGCTATCTTTTCCGTCCCCGAAGACCGCCGCATCAAGACCAATTTTGACAAGGACATCCTTCTTGACCTGTCCCAACCGCAGCACGAGTTTGAGAAGCTGATGTTCCCGTTAAACCGGGTGTTCGACTGGGACGAGTGGCAGGAAAGTTTTGGGGACTACTGGATTGCGAAGGGTGAGACCGCCAAACGCGATGTCTTCAAAACATTCAAGAACGAGGTGTTGGCGAACTTCAAATCCTACCAAGTGCCGGTCATCACGCTCGCGCACGACACTTCGCATGAAGCCGTCTGCCTCGTGTTTGAAAAGGTAAACACCGGCGGCAAGGCACTCGACGCGTTTGAGCTACTGACGGCGATGTATGCCGCACGCGGACACAAACTCCGAGATGACTGGCTTGGTGCGGATGGCAAAAAGGGAGTGCAGGCTCGGCTTGTCGATTTTGGTCGCGCAGCAGATCAAACTGTAGGCGTGCTTTCGAAAGTAGCGAGCACGGACATCCTTCAAGCAATTGCTTTGCGCCACACAAAGAAAGTCAGGTCCGACAAGGTCGCCAATGGAGTGAAGGAAAACGACCTACCCGCAGTGCGTGCCACCCGTCAGTCACTGCTCGATTTGCCGCTGGATGCCTACCTCGAATTCCGTGACAGCGTGGAAGACGGATTCAAGAGAGCCGCGAAATATCTTCGACAGCAGAACATCCATCGTGTCATTGATCTGCCGTACCAGACACAGTTAGTGCCACTCGCCGCGATCTTTGCCGAGATCGGCGACAAGGCCGAACATGCAGGGCACATGGCCAAGATCATACGGTGGTTCTGGTGTGGAATCTTTGGCGAGTTGTACGGCGGTGGTTTTGAAAGCCGATTCGCGAAAGATGTCGTATAAGTCCCAGCGTGGCTCGACGGTGGTCCTGAGCCAGCGACAGTCAGCGAAGGTGTCTTTCGAGCAAACCGCCTGCTCACTATGCGGACTCGTCAGTCTGCTGCCTACAAAGGCATTCATGCATTGTTGATGCGGGAAGGGGCAAAAGACTTCCGAAGCGGTCAGGGTTACGACTTGGCGGTGTTCTTCGATGAGAGTGTGGATATCCACCACATCTTTCCCCAAGCCTGGTGTGAGGCACAAAGACCACCGATCAACGTGAAGATCTATGACACGGTCATCAACAAGACGCCGCTGAGCTACAGGACCAACCGAATCATCGGAGGCGTCGCTCCATCCAAGTATTTGGCGAAACTGGAGCTTGGGAAGAAGAATGCTGACGGCCAGATCGAGAACCCGCCAATTCAGTCGGCTGTGTTGGACAACTATCTCACGTCGCATTGCATTTCACCAATACACCTGCGCGCCGACGACTTTGAGTCGTTCATGAATGAGAGACGCAAAGCGCTTCTGACGCTAATCGGCAATGCTACAGGCCATCCGGTGAGCGAAGTGGCAGATGCTCCAGATGAAGGCGAAGAACTCAGCGAAGACATTGCTCGCGACAGTGGTGTCTCAACTATAAGTGAATAATGTCGTGTTCAAGAAGAAACCCGCGGGGGGTGGCCTGGCCAGCGGAATGGCGGTCGGGGTGGCGGGGTCGGGAGGCTTTGCGGATGGCCCCGCGCCGACTTTTCGCACTGAAAGGGCAGCCACAAACCAGCCCAGGGCAGAGCGGGACGACGCCAGGCGTCCCGCGCCGCCCTGGGTTGCGAACACACCACGCACCCCAAGCCCTGAAAGGGCAGGGCTTCCAAGGTGTGAACATGAGGGATTTCTGGCTCTTCCGGCCTGAAAGGCCATCCGTTCTCCCAGCCAGGGCTGAAGGCCCTGGAAATCAGCGGCGTCTGTGATTTGAGGGCTGAAAGCCCGGCCATTCGGGAGCGTGGTGCCGTCTGGAAAGCGAACGAATGGCCAGCCCGTTGGGCCTTTTGATTCGTCGGGACCGGTGACCAGGGCCTTCAGCCCTGGCTCTGAGAACGACCGACCCTTCGGGCCTGAAGAGACACCGTTCTACGGATTTCTCCAGGGTTTCGCACCTTGGAAGCCCTGCCCTGAAAGTACGCAACCGCGAGCCGCCCGAGATTGTGCTGCCCTTTCAGGGCTTGAGCTGTGGTCTGGGCCTTCTCCCCAGGGCGGCGTTCCACGACGTTCGTCGTGTCACTCTGCCCTGGGCTGATTTGTGGCTACCCCTGCGGGGCGAAGAGTCCGTTCGATGTCGATCACCGGAGAATCAGCCTCATTTCAGCGGTCAACGGCTGGGGTTCTCCGGGCCTGCGTTGTGCATCTGTGCCTCGCTCCCGGCTGTCGACGTTGGGGACGCACACACGTTGCGGTGAGACTCACCTCGCCTCAGTCCTCACCGGCCCTCCGTTTTGATACGCTGACCGGTCGACGGAATTCGATGTGTCGTGGGACGGGAGGCGATCGGCTCTCATTCATCACACGGCGAGGGCATTCGACGATTGCCGATGCGCTTCAACAGTAGTACGGACGCCGACGTCCGTACCGCCCGGACCTGGGGGTCTAGGCTACGAACGCGCATACCGAATCGTGGAATGCTCGAAAGGCCGCCGAGCTGCCTCGACATCGAATTCTTGGGCATCGTTTGACTCCGGAGTGACCTCCATGCGCCGCTGTTCCTCCTTCGCTTTCTTGGTGATTGCGGTTCTCAGTGGCGGGTTCAGCACGGCTGCCCCCGCTCAAGACCTCCGCGTCCTCCCCGCTGAATTCACGCTCAGTGGCTCCGCAGCCCGCCAGCGGCTCGTCGTCCAGCGGGCGCAGGGCGACACCCTCACCTCGCAGGTCGCCACCGGCGTCACCTTCACCAGCGACCACCCCGAAATCGCCACCGTCTCCGACACCGGCGAGGTCCAGCCGGTCGCCGATGGCGTCGCGACGATCACCGCGAAGGTCGGCGACCAGTCCTCCACCACCAAGGTCACGGTCGCTGGGTCCGCCCAGCCGTCCGCCTGGAACTTCCGCAACGATGTGCTCCCCGTACTCGCCAAGAGCGGCTGCAATACCGGGGCGTGCCACGGGGCACTCGCAGGCAAGGGGGGCTTCCGGCTCTCGCTCAACGGCTACAACCCGGTGGCCGATCACTTCAACATCGTCAAGCAAGACCGCGGTCGCCGCATCGAACTCGCCGCCCCCGGTCGCAGCCTGTTCCTCGCCAAGCCCTCCGGAGCCATCGCGCACAAGGGCGGTCTCCGCTTCGAGACCGACTCGCCGGAGTACCGCATCCTCTCTGAATGGATCGCCCAGGGAGCCACCCCGCCCCAGGACAACGACCCCGTCGTCGACCGCCTCGAAATCCTTCCCGGTCGCAGCCGCCTCGCCAAGGACGAGCAAGTGCAGATGATCGTCCGCGCCCACTTCACCGATGGGCACTCCAGCGATGTGACACGCTGGGGCAAGTGGACCAGTTCGAATGAGGCCGTCGCCCGCATCGACAACACCGGCATCGTGACCGTCGTCGGCCCCGGCGAGGGAGCGATCTCCGCGTGGTACTCGAGTCAGATCGCCATCGCGCGGATCACCTCACCGTTCCCCAACACCATCGACCCGGCTCTCTTCACCGCCCTCAAGCCTCGCAACTTCATCGACGAGCAAGTCAACCGCCAGTTGCAGGCTCTCAACCTGCCACCGTCACCCGTCTGCACCGATTCCGAATTCGTGCGGCGGGCGTACCTCGACACCATCGGCACGCTGCCGACTGCCGATGAGGTACGGGCCTTCCTCGTCGACACCGCTGCCGACAAGCGCGAGAAGCTCGTCGACAAGCTGTTGGCCCGGCCCGAGTTCGTCGACTACTGGACCTACCGCTGGTCGGACGTGCTGATGATTAACGGCAACCTGCTGCGGCCCGAGGCGGTCAAGTCGTACTACACCTGGCTCAAGGGCCACGTCGCCGCCAACACCCCCTGGGACCAGATCGTCCGCGAAGTCCTCACCGCCACCGGCGGCAGCTTCGAGAACGGGGCCACCAACTTCTACGCCATCAACCAGTCCCCCGAGGACATGACCGAGAACGCCTGCCAGGCGTTCCTCGGCCTCTCTATCGGCTGTGCGAAGTGCCACAACCACCCGCTGGAGAAATGGACCAACGACCAGTATTACGCGATGGCCAACATGTTCTCGCGCGTCAAGGCCAAGGGCTGGGGCGGGGAGCCGCGCAGTGGCGATGGCAACCGCACGCTGTATGTCTCCAACATCGGCGACCTTGTCCAGCCCCGCACCGGCAAGCCCCAGCCGCCGACCCCGCTGGATGGCACGCCGCTGGCCATCGATGACCCGAATGACCGCCGCGTTGAACTCGCGAAGTGGATGACCGCGCCGGAGAACCCCTACTTCGCGCGCTCGATCACCAACCGCGTCTGGAAGGCGTACTTCGGCGTCGGCCTCGTCGAGTCGGTCGACGACCTCCGCGTGTCGAACCCATCGAGTAATGAGGAACTCCTCACTGCCGCCGCCAAGTCCCTGGTCGACGCCAAGTTCGACCTCAAGACGCTGATGCGCTCGATCCTGCTCTCGGAAGCCTACCAGCGCTCCAGCGTCCCCCAGCCCGGCAACAAGACCGAACATCGCTTCTACAGCCGCTACTACCCGAGACGATTGATGGCCGAAGTGCTGCTCGACGGCGTGTCGCAAGTCACTGCGGCCCCGACCGAGTTCACCCGCATCGCCTTCCCCGGAGCCGATTACCAGGACACCAAGTTCTACCCCAAGGGCACCCGGGCCATCCAACTCTACGACTCCGCCGTCGACTCGCAGTTCCTGCAAAAGTTCGGTCGCAACCAGCGGCGAATCACCTGCGAGTGCGAACGCTCCGATGAACCGAGCATGGTCCAAGCCCTGCACCTCTCCAACGGCGACACCATCAACCTCAAACTCAAGGCCGCCGGGGGAAGAGTCGAACAGCTGCTGTCTCTGCGGAAGCAAGGCATGTCCGACTCCGCCCTGATCGACGAAGTCTACCTGGCCGGCCTGTCCCGCTACCCGAGCGCCGAAGAGCGCGCCCACCTGTCGAAGATCCTCACCGACACCCCGCCAGAGCAACTCCGAGAAACCATCGAAGACCTCTTCTGGGCCGTGTTCAGCAGCCGGGAGTTTTTGTTCAATCACTGATGACCTACCAGAACAACCAGAACTGTGGAACGGAATTGTCATCATGAGTGTTGAAAGTTATCAACGTGATGTACAGCGGCATCATCAAGAGATCGCGACACTTCAGACGCAAAAAAGCCGCGAGGCATTGAATGCTGCGGATGACACAAGGCAGGCCAATACCGCGTCAGAGGCTGCGTCCAGGTCAACGAGCATTTCCACAATGCAATCGAGACTACGCGATTCTCAGAGGTATCAAGAATCTGCTGCGAGACATCAAAAGAAGGTCGCAGACATCGAGTCTGACATTGCGCGAACATGGGCGTCTAATCGATGCTCAGAAAAACCTCACGGCTGCTCAAGACCGAGAATCTCGCCAGCGATTACAAGAGCAACAACGAGCGGCATCTGCACACGAGCGTCGCATGAGTGCGATCACAGGTAAGCTTTCTCACCATGACGAACTTCACACTGTGACGTTCACTGCAATCGAGAAACTGAAGCAAATCCCTGAACGGATCTGTGTCGAATGGCACTGTCGCAACTCATATTTCCGACTGCCCGCGCGGACATTGGTCTGGGGCGGCGGGGATCATTGTTCTATGATCGGTCCGGCCCGGGGT
>JAYWFM010000028.1:0-2616 GCA_043778825.1 Planctomycetota bacterium
CCTCATCGGGCCGGTGGCAGGACGAGCAGCTCTGGAACAGGATCGGGGCCACGTCCTTGTTGAACGTGGGGGCAGGGTCATCCGCAGAAGCTCGCCCGGCGATGGCCAGCGTCAGGGCGAGAGCGGCGATAGACAAACTTCGCATTACGTTTCCTCCGGGGAACTCACAGACGGCTTGGTGGATGGCGTGCGTGGGATTACTTGGATTTCTTGGGCAGGTCGATGTCGCAGCCGATGCCTTTGACACGGGGCGTGGCGATCTGCTTCCCAGCCAGCACCGCTTCCAGAGCGTCACGCAACTCTTGGCTGGTGACTTGCTCCCGGCGTTTGCCGAAATCGACGTAGCGATTGTCGATGCGGCCCAAGTACAGCAACTCGCCCTGGGGGGACAGGACGGCGGTTTCCGGCTTCACCGTGGCTCCGACCTTGAGGGCCAGTACCATCTTCGGATCGAGGATGGCGGGGCAACAGAAGCCGAACTCTTTGGCATGCTTGCTGGCGTCGTCCCGGTGGATGTCGGCATCGGCGTACACGACGCAGAAGGCGATCTTCTCCGGCATGTACTTCTTGCAGAGCCGCACAATCTCTGGCGTGTACCCGTTCGAGATTGGGCAGTCATGGCCGACGAATAGCAGCACGACGGCCTTGCATTCGTCCGGACCCGGCAAGTGGTACTTGTCGCCCAGCACGTCCACGAACTCGTCCTTCGCCTGCTTGTCGGCTGGCGGTTCGGCCAGAGCGGAGCGACCGCCAGCGGCCAGCAGGACGGCGACCAAAAGACAGCAGGAAACGAGACGCCACACCGTCATAGACACCCTCTCCACGGTTGTTGTTGTGTTGTTGTTGTGAGGTACTACCCGGACGGATCGTTCGGAGTTTCAACCGAGGAGGATTTTCGCCGGTCCCAGGCCGATTCTGTACCGACCGTGTCGAGCGTTTCTCTGCGGCATAACGACCAAGGTAACCCGGCGGCGGCCAAGAACCTTTGATTTCAGAATCCGCCCGATCCGCCGCTCGGGTTGCCGCCTTGTTCTGCCCTCTTTTTCTGAGCGGGACTTGGCGATATTCGGGTTCATCCAACTATTTATGGGGGTAGCCCCTGACCGGGGTGGACTTTTTGAGGCATCACTCCGATGTCCCATGCTTGCTACTCTCCGAGGCCATCGCCGGAAAGAAGGGCCAATTCCGCAGCCCTTCGGCGCAACGCTCTTTCCGAGCCTTTGCCACCGGGTTATTGGCTCATGCCTCCGCTTTTGCGAAGTTGAATCTGTGATCGCGGGATACCATTGGCGAGGGCCTTGACTCGCCAGTGCTGTTCGCAGAGCACGTTCGAAGCCACCGGCGGTCCAAAGCGACCGCCAGTGGCACGCGCCGGGTGTTTCCGGTATTACGCTTGGTTAGCTGCTCTGCGGGACTGCCACCTCAACGTAGCCGTTGGGGGCGATGCTGCCGATGGCCTCCACAATGCTCGGCAACACCCTTTGAATGCGCGGCCAACTGGTGGCCCCCAACACGACGATGCTGATCCGACGAATGGACAGGTTTTGCTGGTACTTTAGGTTCTGATCGGTCGTGACCAACACCTCAAAACCCAGTTTTTCCGCTTGCTGCAACAACTCACCGTTTTTGAGGTGGCCCCACCCCAGCTAATAGGCATTAGAAACTTGATGTGCCAGCAGGTGGTTGCGCAAGGGCACAGTCGTGCCTTGATCGAAGAGCACACGCACTACGCAGCCTCCAACGTCTGCGCTGCATGTTCCAGCACAGCGCGAGCCTGTTGAAGCGTGACACCAGGGAACCACGCCACGAAATCAGTGACTTGTGCCCCGTCTTCCAGGTTCTCGAAGAGGGCGGAGACTGGCACGCGAGTGCCACGAAACACCCAAGTGCCACTCACTTTCAGAGGGTCACGTTCAACGGCGGAACAGGCAGACCAGTTGTTCATGGCTTAGCTCTGGACCTCCCAGCAACGCATTTCGACATGGCTTCTCACAGTCGAATTGAGCAGGGTGTAGCCGACCATCAAGGTGGCACGGGAAACCGCTCAAAGCGAACTATGCGTCATCGTAGAGGTACAACTGCAGATTGTCCACAAAAATCGGTTGAGGCTTCCGAGATCGTTGGTCGGGTGTTTGGCAGCGTGCTGCTTCACTCGGAGATTCCCATAGCGAAGGGCGATGCACACGGATATGTTGGCAAATGTGAATGCGTTCCAATCGTCTCACGCGACTGTCCGCCGATTGTCGACGCGCGGCCTCCCCCGTAAACTACTCCTGCGCGAGCGGTCATAGAAAACTGACCGTGGGATAGGCTTCCAGCCTGTAATCCTCCGCCCAATGACAGGCTGGAAGCCTATCCCACGGGTCAGACAAGTCTGACCGTTCACCCTTCGCGTCCTCTGATCCCGAGAGCCTCCCGTGTGGGAACAACTCGGACAACCCCAGGATCCCTTCGCATGAACTTCGAAACCCGCTGCGTCCATACTGGTGTCGACAAGGACAAGGCGTTCAACAGCTGTACGACGCCGATTTACACGTCGTCGACGTTCTCGTGGGACACGCTGACGACGAACAAGGGGTTCGACTATACGCGGAGCGGGAACCCGACTCGGCGGGC
>JAYWFM010000029.1:0-2612 GCA_043778825.1 Planctomycetota bacterium
GGCCCGTTGGGCCTTGATCGGTTGAGTGTTCCCAGGGCTGCCGCCCTGGGCTATCGAGTCAAGCCCCTTCGGGGCGAGAATCCCAGGGGATTCTGCGTACAATGGCGACTACACTCCTTCGGAAGTCTGGCGGGTGAGTTTCCACGGGCCACTCGCCTCAGAGTGCATCCAGTGGTCGACGAAGAAAGCCCACCGGTTGCAACCGGTGGGCTTGGGCATGCGACTGCGATTTCCACACGTCGATTTAGAACCGCTTCTCGAGACCGAAGTTCCATTGACTCATCCACCACGTATCCCGACTGGGCTTGATGCTCGGGAAACCCGGGAAGCCGCGCCAGTCGATCGATTCGCCCGCTCGGGCGACACTGCCCACCACGGTCGCGGTGTAACCCAAGCGGAAGACGGTGTTGTCGATCCCGGGCAGCTTGCGCACGATCGGGATCATTTCCAGGATTTTCATCTCGGCCATCACCGTTTGCTCGAACAGAGGCGAGACATGGCTGACCGTGCGACTGCTGCTGAAGCGGGCATCCGTGGCCAACATGTCCACGGTGCTGAATAGGAGCAGACCCTGTTCGTCACCGATGTTGTTGCCAGACTGGTGATAGGTTTCCTGGTTGGCCATCAAGCCTGCGATCGACTGCCCCCACACCTTGAACCCGTCGCCTTCTCCGAAATCATACCGCAGGCCAACCTGCGGTCCGGCCAGATGGGTTTGCACACTGTTGGTGAGAGTCGCCTCGTACAGGTCGTAATTGATCTGCAGTGAGGCCGGATCAGGACGGTATGTGGCGGGCAGTAGGCCAGTCCCAGCGCCGATCACCAGTTCGTATCCGAATCCACTATCGATGCCCCGGAAGGAGAACTGCTCATCAATTTGCAGATAACGGGCCCCGATCAGCGTGCGCAATTTGAAGGCATCCCGATGTACGAGGGGAGTCATGTAGAAGTTCGTATCGGTTCCAATCGCCGAGGACTTCACGTCATAGTGGAACAACAAGTCGTACTTCGATGTCCCCAGGTTCCCGACCCCATTGCCAATGAGCTGAACGCCCCAATCCAGCGGGATCGCTCCGTTGCGGGAGTACAGGAGTCTCCCGCCCTGAGAAAGAATGATCTCCTGGGTGATTGGAACCCCGTTGATGTTGTCGTAACCCATCGTGAAATCTTGCTGGTCAGACCCTGTCCAGAAGCCATTAATCGCCATCCCGGAGCCATTTTCATTGAAGAAGCCCCACCGTCCCGCGATTCCCGTCGAGTTATATCTGCCGAATGCATCCAGGCCCCGAATGGGGAACCGATGGTTGTCGATGATGGCGTCGGGGGGGGAAGTCGCAGGAGCCAGAAATGGATAGGGGATGACGCGAGTATCAATTGACGCGATGCTGCCCGGAAGAGAACTGCCCCCCGCGCCAGGGACGGCCCCCTGGTTATAGGTGGGAATCGGAAACCCTTGAACCCCATTCGTGACCGGATCCAGAGGGATGTAGTCCGACCCCAGATGCCTCGACCCCGGATTCTTGATCGTGTTGGAGGTCGCGTCGATCGAGCCAAAGAACTCGCGATCCGTGTTCATCAGTCGCCGGAACCACAGCCCGTCGTCATCCCGGAACGTCTGGTCCCACGCCACGTTGCCCATGCCATACGGGGAAATCGCCGGGTACGGCTGATATCCCTCCGGCACCCCCTGCGGGTACAGCACCCCGGGGTCGTTCGTGCCGTATTCGGGCTGGAACGTCGGCGGGCCATAGCCGGGACCGCCTGGACCCTGAGCCAGAACTGGCACAGTTGCCGCAGACAGCAACAGAGCGCTGGCCACCGTTTTCAACCAATGGGAGAACCGCATCAGAGCGTCCTTGCCTTCGAGTCGCCGACAACGTCGGCTGAATGCGTCCGGGACCGCAGTGGGGACATCACTGTCCCCGCTGGATTTTCCACCGCGCTGCCCGTAAAGACTGGCGCATGTGGATAGTCCTGCGGTAGGTATCGGTTGGGCCAGTTGGCAAACTGTAGGGGTTGTTCGGAAGACTCCGGTTTTGCCGTGAATGCAGGTGGCAGTTTCTGCCGGTGGGGGGGGGGAAAGCGGTCAGCCTTCAGCTTTCAGCGGTCAGCCAGCCAGGGGACGGGTCAGCCAATCGTGGGGGTTATCATCGCTCCGACGCATCCAACGGGCGATGTCGAAGATTCCCGACGCGCAGAAATACCACCAGCAGTGCCGAACAGACGCAAAAGCAAATCGCTTCCGCGATGAGGAATGGCCAGAGGTCACTCCAGCGAACGGGAGCAAAGAACACGTACAGACAGATCAGGTAAACACATCCAAACGCACCAAGACCAGACGCGACTGCTCCCATTAGCAATGCGAGATCTGCCAAGGTCGAGTATTCCCAACCTCCGGGAGTGTCCGTTTTCGGCGGCCTCAGAAAATCGTGCCCGCAATGAGGGCACTCAATGGTCAGGTCCGGAACCTCTTGGCCGCACTTCATACAGAACGCCATCGCGATACCTCACTCTGGTTCGGAACATCGGGCTCGCCCGACGGCTCACGGACTGATGACCAATCAGAGTCGCCTTTCGCTCCGCGAAAGGCCGGTCTTTCGCGGAGCGAAAGA
>JAYWFM010000030.1:0-2608 GCA_043778825.1 Planctomycetota bacterium
GGGCTCGCAACACTGCTTTTCCCACCGTTGAAACGGTGGGCTATTTTCGGCTGTCCCTGGCGGGACAAAGAGGGCAGCGGTGCCCGCTCGTTCGTCGAATTCCACGCGAATTCCCTGTGCTTCGCACCTTGGAAGCCCTGGTGCCTCGCCCTCCCGACACGACGCCTGCAACCTCGCCCAGGACTCTCACCGACAAATGAGACGCACACACGGGAATCGCCTCTTCGGAGTGATCTTGACGGCGTTTCCCGAGGGGGTGCTACACTGCCGCGATGGTCCCTGACCTGGCGTTCGCCCGACAAGGTCGGTCGATCACCGCTCGCGGTGACCGGGGAGAGGTCGCTGACGGAGAGAGGCCGATGGAGTCCACACACCAACAGGAACCGGTCGGAGCCTGGTTCGTGTATCTCCTGCGGTGCCGGGACGACTCCCTGTACACGGGGATTACCACGGATCTGGCGAGAAGACTCAAGCAGCACAACTCCGGGACGGCCTCACGCTATACGCGGAGTCGTCTGCCCGTGGTGCTGGTCTACCAGGAATGCCAAGCCAGTCGCAGCTTGGCGTTGAAGCGAGAGCTGGCGATCAAGGGCCTGTCTCGAAACGAGAAAAACTCGCTCGTCCAATCGGCGGAACCGATTGCACTGCGAGTGAAAACCGTTTGATTTTTCACAGTCCTGGAAACTCTCAGCGGTTGAGCGAACAAACCGCCGGAGGCTCCAAGCTGTCAACGGAACTAAGCCAACTTCACGTTTTCGGCACAAGGACCCTTCGGACCCTGACCTTCGGTGTAGGAGACCCGCTGTCCTTCGTGCAGTTCTTCGAAGCGGCAACCCTGCAGGCTCTTCGAGTGGAAGAACAGGTCCTTCGAGCCATTCGTGTTGATGAAACCAAACCCCTTGTCGGTCAACTTCTTGATCGTGCCTTCGGCCATGCTTGCAATCCTGTGTGTCTGCTGGGTTGAACGTCGCCTGGCAAGAGGTTGCCAAATGTCCGCCATCCCCTATGGACGGCATTGTACTCATGTCAATGCCACTTATGCAATCGGGTGGCCGAGGCAATCTTCGTCCTTTCCAAATTTTCCGAAACAACGGTATGTGCCGCCCCCGCTGCCAAAACCTCCCCATGATTTTGTGAATCGCTTCCGGCCTCTTCCGGAACGTCAAAGTTTCACAAAATCATGAAGAGATTGCTCACGTCCGCTGCGCCGCATGGTCGGAGGCATTGTTTCCTGTCGATTCGCCGAGTCTGCACAGTGCGTCTCGCACTCTCAGCGGTCCTCGCCTCGGAATCGGTCTTCTCGCAACTCGCCTTCCCAGCGAGAATACACACAGGAGGCTCCGGCTATGACGCGTGGAATTGATCGTGATCTGAAACGCTTCAGCGAAATCGTCCGCGGCAAGATCCGCAAGGACTTGAAGCAGTACGTCAACCACGGCGAAATGCTGGGCCGCAAGGGGCGTGAGACCGTCAGCATTCCGGTCCCCAGCATCGACATCCCGCACTTCGTCCACGGCGACAAAGGCAACAGCGGTGCCGCCCAGGGCGACGGCGAAGTCGGCCAACCCCTCGGCCCCGGCCAGGATCCCAACGGCCAGGGTCAAGCCGGCGGCGACCCCGGACAGCATGTCCGCGAGGTCGAAATCTCCATCGCCGAACTCGCCCAGATGCTCGGCGACGAACTCGAACTCCCCCGCATCCAGCCCAAGGGCCACGACTCCCTCTCCACCCGCAAGGACAAGTACAAAACCATCAGCCGACATGGCCCCAACTCCCTCCGTCACTTCAAACGCACCTACAAAGAAGCCCTCAAACGCCAGGTCGCCACCGGCATCTACAACCCCCACGACCCCGTCATCATCCCCACCAAAGAGGACGAACGCTTCCGCAGTTGGAAGACCGAATTTCAGCCGCAGGCCAACGCCGCGATCATTTACATCATGGACGTGTCCGGCTCGATGACCGACGAGCAGAAGACGATCGTGCGGGCCGAATCGTTCTGGATCGATGCCTGGTTGCAACACCAATATGACGGCATCCAGCGGCGGTACATCGTCCACGACGCCGTGGCTCACGAGGTCGACGAGGACACCTTTTACCGGGTCAAGGAGTCGGGCGGCACGAAGATCTCGTCGGCCTACCTGAAGGCGATCCAGATCATTGAGCGCGACTTCCCGATCTCCGACTGGAACCTGTATCTCTTCCAGTTCTCCGACGGCGACAACTGGGGCGAGGACAGCAAGGAGTGCCAGCGACTGCTGGTCGACCAACTGCTGCCGAAGAGTAATCTCTTCTGTTACGGCCAGGTGCAAAGCCCCTACGGCTCTGGCGACTACATCCGGGAGCTGAAGAAGCTGACGGACAAGCATGAGAATCTGGTGCTGAGCGAAATCCCGAGCCAGGAAGCGATTTACGAATCGATCAAGACGTTCCTGGGCAAGGGGCGGTGAGGCAGCGAGTCAGCCCTGGTGTGTGCATCAGAAAAGTAGGCAGAGATTCACCACGGAGGTACGGAGACACGGAGGAGAATGTCGCTCGGTTCCCGCACACAAGCTGCGGACGAAGAGGTGGAGACAGGATCAACAGGATTCACCGGATGAATCGCAGA
>JAYWFM010000031.1:0-14843 GCA_043778825.1 Planctomycetota bacterium
TCAAGGAACGTCAGAATCCGGACGTGATAGATCGTGGTCGTCGCCATCGAATTGCGAAAGGCAGTGGAGTTCAGGCTGCGGATGTCAATAAGCTGCTCAAAGACTTTTCCGCGATGGGAAAGATGATGCAGGGCATGTCGAACATGGGGCTGCGTGACCGAATGAAGACCGTGAAGGGTCTGGCAGACGGTGGCTTCATGAATCCGGGTGCCGAGCTGATGGAAAAAAAGATGAGAAGCCAGCGTGGGCCGCTCGATAAGGATGAGGCTCGCGATAAAAAGAAGAAGCAGAAGAAAGAAGCACAAAAGGCCAAGAAGCGAAATCGTAAACGATAAAGCGTTCAGTTAATTGAGCGGAATGGCGCTAGCCACCGGTAACTGTGCCAGAAATGAACAGAAGAACCGGCGGCTAGCGCCGAGCCGCTCACTGGCCAATCGGTGTCTCCCCCGTCTCTTGGTGTCCCTTCCTGCGGGCGTTACATTGCACCCTGCCACAACTCCCACTGCACCTGAAGGCTCCCCGATGAACACCCTCGTGAACCGCCCCGATTTTGCCCGGGCCGAACTGATGCCCTGCATCGCCCAGGACGCCACGTCGGGGCTGGTGCTGATGCTCGCTTATATGAATGAAGAGGCGTACGAAGAAACCCTCCGCACCGGGAAAGTCTGCTACTACAGCCGCAGCCGCAAGAAGCTCTGGCGAAAGGGCGAAGAGAGCGGCAACGTCCAGGTTCTCCAGTCGATCTATTTCGACTGCGACGCCGACGCCATCCTGGTCAAGGTCCAGCAAATCGGCGGAGCCGCCTGCCACGAGGGCTACCCCAGCTGCTTCTTCCGCGAGGTCGACCGGACTTCGAAAGAGGTCAAGGTGATCGAAGAGCGGGTGTTTGATCCGCAGAAGGTGTATCACAAGTAGAGGACCGTTGGAGTCCAGACTTTAGGCTGCTCCGGTGCAGGCGAAAACCTGAACTCCAACGACAATTCTGAGTGTTGACGCCGTTCTAGTATTCTGCGGGATTTTCTCCCCCCCTGGAGGTGGAGAGACCGCGCCAGACGCCCAGGTCGATGTTATCGCTGACGAGTCGGGTCGATCCATCGCACAACAGGGCATGAACTCCACCGGTGTGCAGAGATCGGGCAGAGAATGTCTGGCTCGGCTCGTTCCCGCCGCCCCCGATGTTGGTGCAGCAGGCGTTCCCGATCATATCACTCGCCGCCGGGCATTGACGAACGACTTCATCGCAGGCTCTCGAATTGGGGGTTAACCAGGCATTGAACGTTTGGCCTCCGAGGGAGAGCTGGGTTTCTGCGATCGGTCCGCCCCAGCCCGGCGTCGTCCTCGTGGCGAGGATTTCCGCCATCATCAATGTGTTACTGAGACCATCCGTGATGTCCCGGAAATTGCTGCTGCCCCGATAGCTGTACGGGGCACCGCCGAACGTTACGCCCGCCTTGGTCGTCTGGCCGTAGTTGGTGTTTCCCCAGTTGACTGCGTAGTTCATTCGCCAGCGAGCCCAAGTATTCGAGCCCCATTCATTCTGGACCATCCCGCTGGAAGGGCAGCTGTACAGACCAATCTCCGCCCGCCGGGCCGTATCATTGGATGCGTCGCTGAACGACAGGCTGAAGTTGATGGTGTTGTACCAGGGGGCCTGATCGATGTACGGTCCCATCTGGGTAAACCAACCGTGATCATCGTATTCGTTGCCCGGGCCCCCATTCCGTGCGGGATCTCCCGTCCAGCGAATGGTTCCCGGAGGCAGCTTGAGGCGTGAATCATGATAGTTGTGCATGGCCAGGCCCAGTTGTTTGAGCTGATTCTTGCACTGGCTGCGACGTGCGGCTTCGCGGGCCTGCTGCACGGCAGGTAGCAGCAGTGCAATCAGCACGGCGATGATGGCAATCACGACCAGCAGCTCGATGAGCGTGAATCCACGGGATGAGGAACTGCGACGCATGGGAACCTCCGAGAGAGAAGAGAGATGGAAACTCATGACACGGATCGAATGATCCGTGAACGACTACTTCTTAGGCTTGGGCTTCGAGGTGAGTTCGAAGCGGACGTTGTGGTCGTCAGCCGCGGTGTACTCGATCCCGTCCTTGTAGTGGGCGGGGACCAGACTGACGACTTCCGGATAGGGAGTGGAATATTCGGTGATCATTTTTCCGGTCTGCTTGGTGATGGCGAACGTGACGCGGACCTGACCCACAGGGACATCCTTCGCGATGAATTTGCCATCCACAATCTGGGCTTGGGTGACATTGCCTTTCACGTCTTTTCCGGGCGAGAACTGAAGGGAACCACTCTGGACCACCTCGCCGTCAATTGAGACGACTCCTTCGAGTGTCGCGGTCGGATAATCCGGCTTGGCGGGGCCGCCGCATCCGCTGGCGAGAAAAAGCAGAGCTATCCCCAGGACTGGAGAAAATCGTGCAACCGTCGTGACTTGAGTGGGGAGGGTCTGGGGATGTCTTGGAACCATTTCAATCACCTCTACTTGTCATGACCTTGTAGACAGGTCATGGTGTTGTACGAACAAGTCTCCATCAAAGCAAATGTTATCACTGGCTCAGAGTGTTGTCGAGAATAATTCGGAACTGGACACGACAACGCACTTGATGAAGTGCGGCCACTCTTCTCTGGCTGAATACTGATGACTGAAAACCACCGTTGCCGCCGGCGCGACCTTCCGAGATGACAAGCGGCACGCCGGTCGACACAATAGACCGATTCCCCCTCCTCGCTCAGAAGCAAGGCCGCCCATGCCGATCGAATGGCAACCGCTTGTCGACATCATTCATGCACACCAGCGGTTCGTGATCACCAGTCACGTGCGGCCCGACGCCGACGCAATCGGCTCGGAGATGGGGCTGTGCGGAATCCTCGAACAGTTGGGGAAAGAGGTGCGGATCATCAATCCGTCGGCCTCGCCCGTGCATCTGGCGTTTCTCGATCCGACCGCGCGGATTCAGAAGATCGGCGAGGGAGTCACCACCGAGCAAGCCTGCGACACCGATGTGCATCTGATCGTCGACACCAGTGCCTGGCAACAACTCAACGACATCCGCAAGACGCTGGAGACCACCCAGGCCAAAAAAGTGGTCATCGATCACCATCTCAGTTCCGATCATCTGGGAGCCGAGTTGTTCAAGGACACCACCGCGGCGGCAGCGGGGATCCTGGTCTGCGAACTGGCGGATGCTTTGGGCGTGACGCCGACCATCGAACAGGCGACCGCCCTCTTCGCCGCGATCGCGACCGATACCGGCTGGTTCCGATTCCCGAACGTCGACCAGCGGACGATCCAGCGCGCGGCCTGGCTGATTGGTTTGGGCGTCCAGCCGCACTTGGTCTACCGCGAACTGTACGAGAAGTCGTCGTTGTCCCGACTCAAGCTGCATGGGGTCGTTCTGGCCCGCGTGGCACTTGAGTACGGCGGGGAGATGGGTTGGACCTATGTGTTGCAGAAGGACTTCGTCGAGACGGGGGCCCATCCGTCCGACACGGAGGATCTCGTCAACGACTGCCTGACCATTGAGGGCACCCGCTGTGCCGTGATCCTCGTCGAGCAGAAATCCGGTCAGGTAAAGGTCAGCTTCCGCAGCCGCTCGGGCCTGGATGTCGCAGCGGTCGCCGAGCAGTTCGGCGGCGGCGGTCACAAGCTGGCCTCCGGAGCAATGATTGCCGGGCCGATGGCGAATGCGCAAACGATGGTGCTGAAGGCGCTGCAAGCGGCGCTTGCGAACCGGGAGTAGGGCGTCCGACTGCCGCAGCCTGACGAGTGGGTTCCGTCACGGGGAGGACGCTTCCCACCGGCCCGCGTCTCCGTGATGAGAGCGTTTCAGAATCGGTGTTCCGCCAACAGACGGAACAAGCCCTTCGCTCGATCCCTATTTCTCGACACTCCGCGCTGAAGCCGACAGGCCAGATCTTCCAAGGTGAGACTTTCCCACGAAAGCACCCTCCTTGTCCCGTCAGGGACACCCGACCGTAGCCCACCGTTTCAACGGTGGGAGAGCGATCAGACGTGCCGACAAGTCCCGTCAGGGACGGCAGAATCAGGCCATCACCATCGTTACGAACACTTGGCGTTTGACAGCGTTGCGGGTGTCTGTCGCCCCTGTCGGGGCTACTGGTCGCGAGAGGCTTATGGACCCACCGATGAATCGGTGGGCTATTGTCGAGTGTCCCTGCCGGGACAAAGAGGAACCCGCATCTGAAGCGATTGTCGTTTGCGTGTGAATATTCGATGTGTATCACGCCTTGGAGTCCGTGGCTCTGTCGGCTTCAGCGCGGAGTGTCTTTCTTTCAGTCTTCATTCTTCAGGGGTTCTCGCCTCGACCACAGGCCGACAGAAAATGAAGAGGGGCAAGGATTGCGATGCCCTGCACCTCAATGCTCACAAGACTCTAATAGCTGTCCGGAGGCGGGCCTCCCCCGGTCTGAGTCGCTGAACCGGCTTCGAACCGAAAACCGTCAGAGCCGAGGAGGGTGGACAACTCGCGGCGGAGGTCGGTGCCCGCCGACACGGCGGAGGGGACGGTCAGGTAGCACTTCAGAGACGTGCGAGTCGCGGTGGCCACAGCGGTCGCGGCCCCAGGCGAGTGACCGTTCTCGGCGTGGCCATTCCCATTAGTCCCGGCCTCCTGCCACGTGTCGATCACCACCACCACCGGCGTCTTGCCGGGGAACCGCAGCAGCGCATCGCGGACGCGCTTCATGTCGGCCTCGGTGTGGAACCCTCGGCGGAACTTGACCAGCAGGCGTTTGGTGAACTCCTTCTCGGCCTGCTCCAGCGTCATCAGCTTGTTGACGATGATATTCGGTTCGCGGCCCTTCGAGTCGGTGCGACCCCGGATCAGGACGATGGCATCCTTCTTGACCTTCTCCCCATGCACGGCGAAGTTCTCGGGCCACATGATGCAGCGGACAACGCCGGTGGCATCTTCGAGGTCGAAGTTCACGTACTTGCTGTGGCCGTTGCGGCTGGGCTTCTTGGTGGAGGCGATCTTAATCGCCCCGATCAGACCGCCCAGCACGACCTCCTTGCCATCGCCCATCTCGCGCAGGTCATGTATCTGATGCTGAGAGTAGGCAGTCAGTTGCGGGGCGAACTCTGTGAGCGGGTGCGACGTGAGATAGAACCCGAGGACTTCCTTTTCGAGGTTCAGCTTCTGGCTGTGGGGGATGTCCTCGAGCGGCGGGAGCGTGACCTCGGGCTCGACGACCTTCTCGGCACCGGGTTTGGAAGGGGCATCGAACAGGTTGCGTTGCCCCTTGGCCTTGTCGCGGAAGCGATTGGCGGCGGCTTGAACGGCTCGCTCGACGGCTGCGAGATGTTGAGCGCGGTTGGGGCCGAAGCAGTCGAGCGCTCCGGCCTTAATGAGCATTTCGAGCGAGCCCTTTTGCAGCACCTTGGGGTCGATCCGCTCGCACAGGTCGAAGATGTTTTTATACGGCCCGTTCTTCTGCCGCTCCTCCATGATGGCCCGCACCGGGGCATCGCCGACGCCGCGAATGGCCCCCATGCCAAAGGCGATCTTGCGGAAGAGGCGTTGGGGAGGCTGATGGCTGATGGCAGATGGCTGATGGCTGGAAGAATCGGAGTCCTGCACCCGACTCCCGACTCCCGACTCCCGACTCTTCTTCCCCTTCTGGCCCTTAGCCCTAGGCTCTAGGCCCTGGGCCTCTTCGACCTCCTCCACCACCGTGAACTCGACATCACTCAGGTTCACATTCGGCGGCAACAGGTCCAGCCCCATCCGGCGGGCATCGTCGGCGTGTTCCGCGATGCGTTCGCTGCTCTCCATTTCGCAGGAGAGCAACGCCGCCATGAACTCGCCGGGGTAGTGGGCCTTGAGGTACGCCGTCTGGTAGGCGATGGCTCCATAGGCCGTCGAATGACTTTTGTTAAACCCGTAGCCCGCGAACTTGTCGATCAGTCCGAACAGCTCTGTCGCCTGCTCCTCCGACATCCCGTTCTTCTGCGACCCCGCGATGAATTCGCCCTTGTACTTGGCGATATCATCCAGCTTCTTCTTCGAGATCGCTTTAATGCACTTATAAGAACTCGCCAGCTCGATCCCTCCCAGGCGATTCAGGATCCGCATCACCTGTTCCTGGTACACCATCACGCCGTAGGTTTCGGCCAGCACCGGGTCGACGATGGGGTGGATCTTGGCGACTTCGAGTCGACCGTTTTTGCATTCGACATAGGTCGTGACCATCCCCCCTTCGAGCGGGCCGGGACGGTACAGGGCCGAAGTCGCGATGATGTCCTCGAATTTGTCAGGCCGCATCTTGGTCAACAGGTCGCGCATCCCGCCAGACTCGAGTTGGAAGATCCCCTTCGTCTCGCCGCGCTGCAGCAAGGCAAACGTCGCCTTATCATCGAGCGGCAAGTCTTTCGGCACGATGTCGACCCCGCGATGCCGCTTCACGTTCTTCACCGCGCGGTCGAGGATCGTCAGGTTCCGCAGCCCGAGAAAATCCATCTTCAGTAGACCGGCCTTCTCGACATCGGTCCACTGCGTGAGGATGTCGTCCCGCCCGGAGATCTTCTGCAGCGGCACGTACTCGACCAACGGACGGTCGGCGATCACCACCCCGGCGGCGTGCGTCCCCGCGCTCTTGGCCAGACCTTCGAGGGCCATCGAGAAGTCGATCACCTCCTTGATCTGCGGGTCATTGTCGTACTCGGCCTTGAGTTCGGGACTCTTGGTGAGGGCGTCCTTGAGCTTAATGTTTAATTCTTCCGGAACCATCTTGGCGATCACATCGGCCCGCTTCAGGTCCACGCCCAGCGCGCGGCACACATCGCGCACTGCCGCCTTGGCCTTGAGGGTGCCGAACGTGCCGATCTGGGCCACGTTGGCGTACCCGTACTTCTCCTTCACGTATTGAATCACCAGCTCGCGGCGTTCCTGGCAGAAGTCGATATCGATATCGGGGGCTTCGGTGCGGTTCGGGTCGAGGAATCGTTCGAACAGCAAGTCGTACTTGATCGGGCACACATCCGACAGACCGAGGACGAACGCCACGATCGCCCCGCAGGCCGAGCCTCTCGCCGAACAGGGAATCCCCTTGTCGCGAGCGAATCGCGCGAAGTCCCACACGATCAGAAAGTAACTCGCGAACCCCATCTTCTCGATCACGCCGAGTTCGAAGTTCAGCCGGTCATGATACTTTTGCTCGGGCTCTTCGCCGTACCGCCACTTGAGTCCCTCCAGGGCCACATTCCGCAGGTGCTGCACATCGGTCAGCCCCGGCGGCGGAGCGAAGACCGGGAAGTGCCGCGTCTTCAGATCGAGGTTGATGTCGACGCGATTCGCGATCTCCTGCGACCGCGCCACCGCTTCCGCCTGATGCGGGAAGGCGGCGTACATCTGCTCGGGCGACCGGATGAACAGCTGGTCGGTATCGATCTTCATCCGCTTCTCGTCGCTGCGGAGCGATTTCGTGTTCACGCACAGCAGCACATCGTGCATCGCCGAATCGGTCTGGCACAGGTAGTGTGCATCGTTCGTGGCCACCAGCGGCAGCCCCATACGATTGGCCAGCGCCGTCGTCGCCTCAGCACACGACTGCTGAATCTCGACCCCGCCGTCCTGAATCTCCAGATAGAACCGGTCGCCGAACAACTTGTCGAACCAGTGAACCAGGCTCTCGGCCTTCTCCTTCTCATCCGCCAGCAGCAGTCGCGACAGCTCGCTCGACGCACACCCGGAGAGGCAAATGATCCCCTCGTGATGCGCCGCCAGGAGTTCCTTGTCGATACGCGGGCGGTAGTAGTACCCCTCCAGATAAGCTGCGGAGGACATCTTGATCAGGTTCTGAAACCCGGTGCGATTCATCGCCAGCAGCGTCAGATGGAACGAGGCGTCCTTCATCTTCGAGGCAGTGCGATCGGTGCGATGCCCCGGAGCGATGTAGGCTTCGTAGCCCAGGATCGGATTGACCCCAGCCTCTTGGGCCTTCTGGTAGAACTCCAGCGCCCCGTACAGATTGCCGTGGTCGGTAATCGCGCACGAGTTCATCCCCAATTCCTTGACCTTCTTGAGCAGGTCCGGAATCTTGCTGGCCCCATCGAGCAGCGAGTAATGGGTATGACAGTGCAGGTGGGCAAACGGGCGGGATTCGCTCATGGTCTCGATCTCCGTATCTGGTCGGGTCGGGCATTGTAGCACGACGCTCCGCGTCGTGAGTCACGACGCGGAGCGTCGTACGTGTGTGCATCAGAAAAGTGGACAGCGGGAGTAATTCACCACAAAGGCACGAAGGCACAAAGTGGGGATCAAGCTGCACTTCCGGTAATCGATGGACCTCGCTTCGTGCCTTTGTGCCTTCGTGTGAGACATTCCGTCTGAGTTCAAAGTGACAAACTGGCCAGCCGGGTGTGAACGACCGGATTGACCGGAATGTGTGTGCATCAAAAATGTTGGCAGCGGTCGGAAAATCACCACGGAGTCACGGATGCACGGAGAAAACCAGTCGTTCGACATCGGAGGGTTTGACAGGATGAACAGGATGGACAGGATCAGACCAACCACACCTCAACGGGGCAGCATCCTGTTGATCCTGTCCATCCTGTCTCAAATGCCTCGTCCGCCACACGGGTGATGTCACCCGCGAGAATGCCCGCTCCGTGCCTTTGTGCCCCCATGGCGAAATCCTGCCCATTTTTGTGATGCACACACGCGACGTATTCCATTTTCAGTTGGTGAGCTGCCCTCTTGTTCGATATGCTTACTCTGTTGAGTCCGTCGTGCGTTGGCCCGCCAGGGGAGTCGTCCTCGTGAAGTTTTCTGTCGCGTGTGTGTGCGTACTCGGGCTGTTGCTGGCCTCGCGGGCGGGGTATGCGGCGGATTCCGTGGAGGCTCCGACTTCGGAGCAGTTGAAGTATTTCGAGACGCATGTCCGCCCGCTGCTGGTCGAGAAGTGTTTCCAGTGCCACAACGACAAGAAACAGAAGGGGGAGCTGCGGCTCGATTCGCGCGAGGGAGTGTTGCTCGGCGGCGAGTCGGGGCCAGCGGTCGTTGTGGGCAATCTGGTAGAGAGTTTGCTGCTGGATGCGGTGAACTACCGGTCGTTCGAGATGCCGCCGGACGGGAAACTCTCGGAGGACCAGATCGGCCATCTGACGAAATGGGTCGAGATGGGGGCACCGTGGCCTACCGGGGAGACGGTGGCTGCCGCCAAGCCGAGTGGCCGGGAGCTGACCGAAGAGGACCATGCCTACTGGGCCTTTCAACCGGTGAAGCGAGTCGAACCGCCGACCATTGAGGGGGACCACTGGAGCCGCACGCCGGTCGACCGATTCATCCTGGCCAAGATTCGCGAGGCTCAACTCGAACCCGCTCCGGAGGCGGACCGCGTCACGGTCGCGCGGCGGCTCTATCTCGACCTGACTGGGCTGCCGCCGACGCCCCAGCAGATGGATGCCATCCTCTCGGACTCGTCGGATAAGGCGTACGAGAACCTCGTGGAGCAACTCCTCGCCAGCCCGGCGTATGGCGAGAACATGGCCCGGTTCTGGCTCGACCTCGTGCGGTATGCCGAGTCGGACGGGTACAAGCAGGACACGTTCCGCCCCACGGCGTGGCGCTACCGCGACTATGTGGTCCAGTCGTTCAACGCTGACAAACCGTATGACCGCTTTGTCATGGAGCAACTGGCCGGGGACGAGATCGACCCGACCAACGTCGATGCCGTCGCCGCGACCGGATACCTGCGCAACGGGATCTACGAGTACAACCAGCGCGATGCGTTCGGCCAGTGGAAGACGATCCTGGAAGACATGACCGAGACGACCTCGGATGCCTTCCTCGGGCTGGGCCTGGGCTGTGCCAAGTGCCACGACCACAAGTTCGACCCGCTGTTGCAGAAGGACTACTACCGGTTGCAGGCGTTCCTGTGCAACGTGTCGTTCGAGGACGAACGGCCCCTGACCTCGCCGGAGAAGCTCGCTGAATACACAGCTCAACGCGGGAAGTGGGAAGCGGCCACGCAGACCATTCGCGAGAAGATCGACGCTCTCGAAGCCCCTCGCAAGAAGGAGCTGGAGAAGGCCGCCGTCTCTCCATTCCAGGAGGACTTTCAGGCGATCTACCACAAGCCCGCTGCCGAACGAACCGCGTATGAGGAGCAGATCGCCTACCTGATGTCCCTGCAAGTGCTGGAAAAGTACAACGCCGAACTCGACAAGAAGTTCAAAAAGGACAGCCCCGAGCGGGCCGAGTGGGAGAGCCTCAAACAGGAACTCGCCACGTTCGATTCGCAGAAGCCCGCCCCGCTGCCGACGACGCTGACCGTGACCGATGTCGGCCCGCTGGCTCCGGTGGTGCATGTGCCGGATCGCCCCAAGCTGGGTGATGTGGCACCGGGGTTCCCGACCGTCCTCGATCCCGCACCGGCCACCATCGCACCCGTCTCCGGCAACTCACAGACGACCGGTCGGCGGACTGCTCTGGCGAAGTGGATTGCCTCACCGACGAATCCGCTCAGCACGCGAGTCATCGTCAATCGCATCTGGGCTCTGCACTTCGGGACCGGACTGGTGGCGAGCACGAGCGACTTCGGTCGACTCGGCGAACCCCCGAGTCACCCGGAATTGCTCGACTGGCTCACGAGCGAATTCATCGCCAATGAGTGGAGCCTGAAGTTGCTCCACAAGACGATCGTCATGTCTGCTGTGTACAGGCAAGCCAGCCACAACCCGCACGAGCCGCAAATGATGGAGTCCGGCATGCGGACCGACCCGGCGGCGCGGCTATTGTGGCGGTTCCCGATTCGGCGTCTGGCTGCGGAGCAGATTCGCGACAGCATGCTGGCGGTGTCGGGGGAACTCGATCTGAAGGCTGGCGGTCCGGGGGCCAGCCTGGATGCGAACCGACGGTCGGTCTACCTCAAGACGATGCGGAACACCCGAGAGCCACTGCTGGAGGCGTTCGACCAACCCGACCGCATCGTGGGCACCGGGTCACGCAATGTGACCACCAGCCCGACGCAATCGCTGCTGATGATTAACGGAGACTGGACACTCGTGCGTGCGGAGAAACTCGCGCACCGTTTGGAGCAAGAGATCGCGGGCGGCGACGACAGTCTCGTGCGTCAGGCGTACCGACTGGCTTACGCCCGCGACCCGCAAGAGGCCGAGATTCGCCGAGGTCAGGAGTTCCTCGAACAGGCTCGCACCCGCCCGACGGCTGCGGCCTCTAAGCCGGGTGAGGCGAGTGAGAAGACTCCCGTCGAGGCCGACCGGGCGCTGGTCGATTTCTGCCACGTGCTGTTGAACTCGAATGAGTTCCTGTATGTCGATTGAGTGTCGCCGAGGGCTCAATGAACAGGCGAGCCGGTGGCCGTCAGGCCCCGGAGTCGGAATAGAGTCGTCTTTCGCTCCGCGAAAGAACGCCCTTTCGCGGAGCGAAAGGCGACAATGGCCACGGACACTCGCCATTCGGTCCGGGTGCTGACGCACACCGGCTCGCCTGCTCATTTCCTCGCAACCGCTCTTGGCTCCCCTCGTCGCGGGGCCAAATCCGGCTGAGTCTCAGCGGTCGTCATCCGAATCTTGCAGCATCAACTCCATCTGGCCCGCACGGTGGAGCAGCTTGACGGCCCCGTAGAGTCCCAGTGCGACACCCACAAACGAGAGCAAATGGGAGATGCCGTAGAAGAGGAATGTGGTCTGCCCGAAGCCCCCTTGATGGATGACTCGTTGGAGCAAAGACATTCCCAGCGAGAGGACGACACTGATCGCCTGCAACACCGCTCCGATGCCGATCAGCGTTCTTTCCGTCGACGATCGGCCATTCACATAGACCACAAACGCCGCGACCGAGAACATCACCAGCGAGACAAACGAGATCAGGTACGAGAACGCCTCATACAATTGGATGAGTTGGTGGTCGATGTCTTGCAAGTTCAACTCCTTGAGCAGCATCGTAGCCGCCTTCGCCAGAAGGTGGGCGGACGCCGAATGACTTCAGTCAGAAACTCTGCCGCTTGGAGGTTGCCCGAACTGCCTTCCCGCCGAACGGCGTCCGCCCGCGTTCTGGTGAACGCAGCTACGGCCGCCCCTCACTCCTGCTCGGCCCGCTTCCAGGCGATCACGTCATCCAGAATCTGCGAGAGCGTCATTCCCGGCTTGTGGCCGATGGTGTCGTAGAGCCTGTCGACACACGGCACGCGCCGCTGGACATCCTCGAAGTTGTCGCCGTAAGCCTGGACGTACGGCATGAACTCGATCGGCACTCGCGGGTTGACCTTCTCGATCACGGTCTTCGCCAGTTGCAGCACGCTGACGGCCTGGTCACTACCAATGTTGAAGATGCGGCCCGCTGCGGCCGGGGTGTTAGTGAGTTCGATGACGCAGTCGACGACCTCCTTCACATGGGCGAAGCAGCGGACCTGCGAGCCATCGTCGTAGACGATGAGCGGGCCGCCGCTGAGGGCCTGGTCGACGAAGCGCGGGACGACCATGCCGTAGTTGCCGACCTGGCGCGGCCCGACGACGTTGAAGAACCGCCCACAGACGACCTTCAGGCCGTACATCTTGTAGTAAGCCAGGGCCAGAAACTCATCGATCGCCTTCGACGCCCCGTACGCCCAGCGGGGCTTCGAGGTCGGGCCGAAGACGAGGTCGTCCTCCTCGTTCCACACCTCTTTGGGGTTCTTGCCGTACGCCTCGCTCGTGCTGGCCAGATAGACCCGCTGCCCCCCCTGCACCGCCAGCCGCAGCAGGAACTCCGTGGGGTAGATGTTCGTCTCGATCGTCAGCACCGGGTTGTCCGCGACCAGCTTCACTCCGACCGCAGCGGCCATGTGATAGATCGTGTCGGTCCCTCGCACGGCATCGGCCAGAGCGATCTGATCGGTGATTGACCCGTTGATGATCCGCAGCTGGGAGTGGTCCTCGACGGCACGCAGGTTCGCGGCCCGCCCGGTCGACAGGTTGTCGAGGACCGTGACCTGGTGCCCCTGCGCCAGAAGCCGTTCGGTGAGGTGACTGCCGATGAACCCGGCACCGCCGGTGACGAGACAATGGGACATGGAGGGGGACTCGGTTCTCGTGCGGGTGCGATGCGAAAAGGGTACTCGGCTGACTGCGATGATAGATCACCGCTTCTCACTCGCCTTCAGCGTCTTCACCGCCTCCGGCAGCTCCTTGTCCACGATCCCGTACAACCCACGACCTTGCAAGATGCGGGTGTCGACATCGAACTGGAGGGCTTCCGAGTCGATGTTCCAGAGCTGTTCGATCTGGTCGCGGGGCAGCTCGTCAATGGACCGCAACAGACGAAAGCCGATGCTGCGGCACGGATCGTCGGTCATCCACCACGGGCTTTTGGGGAGGTTCGGGTCGGTGTATTTCCACTTCGAGTAGTTCGAGACGATCCGAGATGCGCTGCGGCACCCCTCCGCCGGGTCTTGCCACGAGCCACCGCGTATCACGCGGGAGTCGTGAACCGTGGGCTTGCCGAGGACATCGAATACTCCCAACGGCTGGCCCTTCGCCGAGTCGAGTATCTTCTTGATCCTCGCAAACCCGTCCGCGTGGTATTCGTCTTGAACCCACTCGGCGACGTTGCCGTGCATGTCGTGCAGGCCATACGCATTCGGCATCCCCAGGCCGACCTTCCGCGGTCCCATGTCCTTGCTCGTGTCAGCAAACCAGCCATAGGCCGCCAGTTGGACGGGGTCGTCCCCGAAGGAGTAGGCGGTCTTGGCCCCGCCTTCCGCAGCGTATTCCCATTCGGACTCGGTAGGAACCCGGTACTGTTGCCCGGTCACTGCGCTGAGCCATTTCGTATACTGCCGGGCCGCATAGAGCGTCATTGACACGGCGGGCAACTCGGGGTCTTCGCCGAATTCAAAGGTGAACGTCGGATCGTACAACTCCGTCGGGGCCGTGATCGCGTCGAGAGTGTTCACCTCGGTCACCAGTCGTATTTTGCCTTCCCTGAACTTCGAGAAGACGTTGTTGAGGGCCATGAACTCCTTGTACTCGGCCCAGCGGATTTCGTTCTTCTGCATCCAGAAGGGCCGGGTCTTGACCCGAACCTGTGGCCCCTCATCGGCATCGCGCCCCGGTTCGCTGTCGGGACTGCCGAGCAGAAACTCCCCTCCGGGAATCGGGATCATCTCGAACGTGACCTCAGTCCCAGGGATGGTCGCCGTGTACGGCACCATGTACCCCCGGTCGGTCTCCACGAACGGACCACGCGCAGGCTTCGCTTTGACCAGACCGGGGATTTCCCCTGCACTGACGAAAGAACTCGCAGCTGCCATCAGAAGAGTCAGAAACACAACTCGCATCGATTCACTTCCCCAGTAAGGCCCGCCCCACACCCACAACGCCGGTCTCTTTCATCGTACGGAGAGACGAGACGTTCTTCCAGACCGACCGCCACCGATCGACGAACAAAGACTTCCGAAATCAGTCCGCCCGTTGAGCCGCGACGCGAAGTCTTCGAAGCGGAGCGTCTGCCGCGACACGCTCAACACGCGGCCAGCAGTTGAAACGGGTCGGCGAGCATGTTGACCAGGGCGGTCACGAACCTCGCCGCGTCGGCGCCGTTGATGACGCGGTGGTCGTACGAGAGCGACAGCGGGAGCAGCATCCGCTCCACGACTTTGCCGTCTTCGAGCTTGAGTTCCATCTGTGAACGCGACATCCCCAGGATGCACACCTCGGGGTAGTTCACAATGGGGGTGAAGGCGATGCCGCCCAGGCCGCCCAGGTTCGTGACCGTGCAGGTCGCCCCCTGCATCGAGTCGATCGACAGCTTCCGCTCGCGGGCCTTGCCGGCCAGTTCGGTCAACTCGCCCGCGATGGTCAGGAT
>JAYWFM010000032.1:0-6263 GCA_043778825.1 Planctomycetota bacterium
GCCCCCGGAGCGCGCCGAGGTCGCCAACAACCTCCCGCCAAGCCCCGCTACACCCCGCTAACGAGGGTCACAGTGCAATTCTTGGACAAACTCCTAGACCAAAGACAGGCGAAAGCCTGATCTCCAACGGTCGAACTGGAGAGACTCACTCGATTCTGCCCGGCTCGCGGAACCCAGCCCCGGTCATCTTTCGCGAGGAGTCCCCGAGTTCGATTCGCGCCGGTTCGGCCAGTTGTTGCAGGTGGCCCATCACATCGGGGTAGAGGGACTTCACATCGCGGCTCTCCCCGATGTCCGCCTCCAGATCATACAGCGCATGCTCAATCCTGCGCTCCGAGTACCCGCCGGGCTTGCCGTCCTCACCCGGCGTCCCCGTCAGCGAACGATACGAGTGCGGAAAATGCAGCTTCCAGCGCCCGGCGCGGATCGCCTGCAACTCGTTCCCCCAGTAATAGAGGTACGACTCGTGCGGCGTCCGCGCGTCCGGCAGCCCGCTCATCAGCGGCCAGATGTCGCGGCCATCGATCGGGTGCTGGGGCAGCTCTCCGCCGACCAGTCCCGCAACCGTGGGCACGATGTCGATCGTGGCTGCCAGCTCATGACACACCGCTCCCGAGGGAATCCTCCCCGGCCACCGCATCAGGCACGGCACCCGCACGCCGCCCTCGAAGGTCGTCCCCTTTCCCTCTCGCAGTGGCCCCGCGGAACCGGCGTGGTTGCCATAGCTCAGCCACGGTCCGTTGTCGGTCGAGAAGATGACCAGCGTCTTCTCATCCAGGCCACACTCATGCAAGGTGGTCATGACCTGTCCCACGCTGTCGTCGATTTCGGCGATCACATCGGCGAACAACCCCTTGCCAGTCTTCCCTCGGAACTCCTCCGAGGCATGCAGCGGCACATGCGGCATCGAGTGGGCCAGATACAGGAAGAACGGTTTCTCCTTGCTGTTGCGGATGAACTCGACGGCATGTTGGGTATACCAGCGGGTCAGCATGTTCTGGTCATCGGAGGTGACTTTCGGGTTGATGACCCGGTCCCCCTCGATCAGCGGCAGATCGGGAAAGTTCGCCCCCGACTCCGGATGAAACGGCCACATGTCATTCGAGTATGGCAACCCAAAATAGGAATCGAAACCGTGGTGCGTCGGCAGGAACTGGACCTGATGCCCGAGGTGCCACTTGCCAATCGCAGCTGTGGCGTATCCCTTCTGTTTGAGGAGTTCAGGCAGCAACATCTCGCGGTCGTGAATGCCATGCTTGGAGGCCGGACCGGGCGCGGCGAGCATGCCGAGACGGTTGGGATAGCAGCCGGTGAGCAGTGCCGCTCGCGAGGCTCCGCACACCGCTTGAGCCACGTAGAAATCGGTGAACCGCATCCCCTGCGTGGCGAGCCGATCCAGGTGCGGCGTGACCACATGCTGACCTCCATAACAGCCGAGATCGGCATACGCCTGGTCATCGGTGAAGATGATGACCACGTTGGGCGTCTGGGCCCGTGACTCGCTCGCGTACAGCAGGAGACCGACCAGAGCCAACCCGGCGAACAGGAAGCCACGCATCGGGAATTCCGCGAACCTGGGAGGAAGAGCAGACATCACAGAGTGGCCTTGCGGGTGAACTAGCGGGGCAGCGTTACGCCGAGAGGATAGCGGGTGGAATGGAGAGTGGGGAGTCGGCGAGGGGCATGCAGAGATGGAGCGTTGAGGTTCTTGTCTGAATCATCGAAGGACCGTTCGACAGCGAGCGGGGGATGTCAGTCCTCCGTGTTCGAACGACGCTCAACGGCCCATTCGCCCTGCATGGTTCAGTCGTGTCGCTCTGGCACGTTGGACTCACGTCCAACGCTCGCTGTCGAGATGCGATCGACGCGACTGGTGGGATGCGATGCCGACACACTCCCTCACTCTGCCGCCCACCCGTTACACTGCGTCGCTTGTCCTCGGCGATGGCTGCGGGGGCGTGACTGACTTGGTGATCTGGTTCCATGAATCTTCTGCGTCTGCTGCAACAGCGTTTTGCCCCGGTCCTGGCGGATTATGCGGATGATCCCGCGCCGTTTGTGGCGATGGTCCGACCAGCCCAGGACACGCGGTTCGGCGATTTCCAGGCCAACTGCGCCATGCCGCTGGCCAAGCGGCATGGGCTGGATCCGAAGGAATTGGCGGCCCGGATTGCGGAAAAAGTCCACCTCCAGGATCTCTGCTCCGAGGTCGAAGTTGCCGGGCCGGGGTTTATCAATCTGCGGCTGCGAGATGATGTGATCGTTCGCGAGGTGAACCAGTTGCTCACCGACGAGCGGCTCGGCGTTGAGGCCGCGAACCCGCCACGCACGATCGTGATCGACTTCTCCTCCCCCAACGTCGCCAAGCCGATGCACGTCGGCCACCTCCGCAGCTCGGTCATCGGCGACAGCCTGTACCGCACTCTGAAGTTCCTGGGGCACACGGTCATCAGTGACAACCACATCGGCGACTGGGGCACGCAGTTCGGGATGATCATTTACGGGTACAAGAACTTCCTGAGCTGGGATGACTACCTGCGCCATCCGGTCGCGGAACTGGCTCGGCTGTACCGGCTGGTCAACCGGTTGAGTGACTTCATCGAGGCCCGCACCGAGTTTCCGGAGAAGCGCCGCGAACTGGAGGTCCAGGAGCGCGAGTTGGCCGCTGCACCGGTCCCGGCGAAGGGAAGCAAAGACCCTCTCGACAAAGACCGGGAGAAGGCCCTGAAGAAGCTGCGGACGGAGGTCGACGGACTGCGTGAGGGGATCGCTTCGCTGGAAAAGATGATCGAGCGGGTGGAATCGAACCCGATCGAACTGGCTCTGGCGGATGCTCATCCGAACATCGCCCGCGCGGCCCGCGACGAGACGGTGAAGCTGCACGCGGGCGATGCGACGAACCTCGCGTTGTGGAACGAGTTCATGCCCGCGTGTCTGCATGCCTTGCAGGGGGTGTACGACCGGCTGGGGATCAAGTTCGATCTGACGCTCGGCGAGAGCTGGTTTAACCCCATGCTGGCGGGGGTCGTCGACTCGCTGAAGGCCAGCGGCATGGCAGTCGAGAGTCATGGAGCCATGTGCGTCTTCATCGCGGGAAACGAGGCTCCGTTCATCGTGCAGAAGGGGGACGGGGCGTACACGTATGCCACGACCGACCTGGCCACGATCCAGCACCGGGTGAATGAACTGAAGGCCGACGAGATCCTGTACGTCGTCGACTTCCGGCAATCCGAACACTTCGCCCTGCTGTTCGAGACCTTCAAACGCTGGGGGATCGCGAAGGTTGACCTGCGGCATGTGAACTTCGGCACCGTGATGGGCAAGGACCGGCGGGCCTACAAGACCCGCGACGGGGATACGATCGGGTTGGAGAGCCTGCTCGACGAAGCGGTCAGAGAAGCCCGGACGATTGTCGACCTGAATGAGGCCCTGAAGGCCGACAAGGGAGACGAGCCGCTCGATGACATTGCCCGCCAGGGCATCGCCGAAACCATCGGCATCGGCGGGATCAAGTACGCCGACCTGCACCACTCCCGCGAGAGCGACTACGTCTTCGACTGGGAGAAGATGCTCGCCAAAGAGGGCGACACCGCGACCTACATCCAGTACGCCTTCGCCCGCACCAAGGGCATCCTCCGCAAGAACCACATCGACCCGCAGGCCCTCATCGCCCAAGGCTCCCGCATCCAGTTCAGCAATCCCGCCGAACGCAGCCTGGCCCTGCAACTGCTGAAACTCTCCGAGGCCCTCGACGCAGTCTGCACCGACTACCGCCCCAACCTGCTGACCCAGTACCTGTTCGAAACCGCCAACGCCTTCAGCACGTTCTACCAGCACAGCCCGATCAAGGACGAACCCGACCAAGCCTTGCGAAACAGCCGTTGCCTGCTGGCCGAGCTGACCGGTCGCGTGCTGGAACTGGGTCTGGGGTTGCTGGGCATCCAGACGGTCGAGCGGATGTAGAACGGAATTCATTCCGTTCACGCAAGCAATTGCTCGCCGACTGGTGAATTGCCGAGTTACATGTGTTGTGAGATGATCAGCGGACCGAGTCGGTGGGCACGCGGCGATGCCGAGCTTCGGGGATATGCGGTCCCCAGCAGAGCTTGGGACAGAGAGAATAGGAATAGAACCGTCGAGAATAGCACGAGCAGCCTCAGTCACAGATTCTGTGTTCAACGGTGCTTCATTTCAGTGTGCGTGAGCGCCGCCGAACGACCCAGCTCAGCAGAGGCGGGGCACCGGTGAGCTACGAGTCTCGGAAACGAATCATGTCCCGCCGTCTGCTGTTACGCCGCTATTTGACAAAGAACGTCTTGATCCACTTAGGGTCAACCACACCGGATATCGTCAAGGCTTGATAGTAATTGGGATGCGTGTCCGCCTGTAGTACGAGTTGTCCGGCATCCTGCCCTTCCGATTTTGCACGGATGTCCGCCGAGCCTGAGATCACCCCGGTCTTTGCACCGTCGATGGTCCATTCCACCGTTACCGGCGCCTTGATGAACTTCAGATTCCCTTCAGCCCGGTACTCTGCGCAACGGCGGTCGCCGATATACAAATCGAGGTACTCACCGAAGAAATCGCGAGTGCCAAGCCCAAATCCGCCGGTGGTCGTCATCACTTTGCTATCCCCTTTGCCGGTGACGAATGCTACGGATACATGCATGGTCTTGAATTCTGCGATGTGCTTAACACTTTCGGTGCCCTTCAGCGCGAGTACGCCTTTGCTCACTTCTGGCTTGGCCTCGGCCGACGCTTCGAAATCCTTCAATTGGCTCTGGTTGGAGAAGTCGTAGACAAGTGTCAGCACTCTGGTCTTGGGGTCGTATTTTGGACGCTGACGACCCGTGTTGAACCGAGACTCCCAGCCTTTTGGCAAAGTTATCAAGTCATTATTGTCTGCCGATTCTGAGCCGGTAACGGCAGCGCGATTCTCTCCCTCCGTCGCCTCCTTCTCAGGCTGCTCTTTCGCTTCGATGGCCTTCCGCTTCTCCGCCGCTTCGACGGCCTTTCGTTCAATCTCCAGGTAATGAAGGATGACGGGAATCCACATCGGCCCCTCGTCCTTCGGATCGACCGTGATGCCGCCGATGATAAGCCCGGACATCTCGTCGGTGCTGCCCTCACCCCACTGAATCAGCTTTGGCGGGCTGTTCGGGTTCCGGGGGTTATCGGCAGTGTTCACCCACGTCCACTCGGCCTTCACCACGGTTCCCTTCGGCAGTACGAACGACTTCTGGTAGTGGTAAGTATCCTGCCAGTTGAAATCCCAATCCGAGATCAGGAGCATGTCTTTCTGCTTGCCGTCCGGCAACTCGGCCCACACCTTCATCTCCCTGCCAATCATGTGCATGTGGCCCCAAATGTTCCCGACCTCGAAATCCACGGGCAGGGTGAACGAGTCAGTCCGCTTGAAATCATTCTCTCCAGCGGGGATGTATACGTCGTTGTTTGCCATCCCAACGATGTTGATGTTTCGTTCGGGCTTCTTGTCCGTGAAGTACAGCCCGATTTGCGGCTGGTCAGTGACCTCCTTGCCGATTGGGTGGTAGTGCATCTGCAACACGATGTCCGTTCCTTTCCCCACCGGGATGGACACCTTGTCCGACTTTTCGAGCTTGGTCGTCTGGCCCGGAGCATAACCGGGCAAGAACCCTCGGGGGAGAAAGCCGGGACCGCCGAAGTTGGGGTAGTGGTCGCCGCCATGCTTCTTGGCCAGTTTGCGGGCTGTCCCACTGCCGTCGAGGATAATGACGCCGTGGTGTGCCACCTTCCGGTTGGTCGGCAGGATTTGCACCGCCTTCACGTATTTGTCCTTGTCGAAATTGAGCGGAAGGACGAAGTGGACGTAGATGTCCGGCCCCTCAGAGGGGATGGTGAACGGCTTCTCCACCTTGAGGATCATGTCCGGTTCGCCAGCGTGCCAGCCTTCGGGGAACTTCGGCTGCGGGGGCAAGTCCTTCGCCTCGCCTTCCGGGGAACCGGCCTCGACCCACGCCTTGAAGACGCCGATCTGCTCGTCGGTGAGCGTCCGGGCATCCTTGAACACGTCATGGCCCGCCACCGGCTTCCACGGCGGCATGATCTTCTTGTCGGTGACACGGGCGATCTGCTTGGCCCGCTTGCGGGCGTCCTCGTAGGTGAGCAGCGAGAACGGGCCGACCTCATCGGGCCGGTGGCAGGACGAGCAGCTCTGGAACAGGATCGGGGCCACGTCCTTGTTGAACGTGGGGGCAGGGTCATCCGCAGAAGCTCGCCCG
>JAYWFM010000033.1:0-2587 GCA_043778825.1 Planctomycetota bacterium
ATAATAGCCCACCGTTTCAACGGTGGGAGAGCTTCCACGGCTCGCGATCCAGTCCCGTCAGGGACGGCAGAAGCCTGCGAAAACCGGTGTAACGAGGGCAGGCGAGTGGGGTCACGGCGCGGGTTTCTGTCGCCCCTGCCGGGGCTGCTGGTCGCGAGTGACTCGTGGACCCACCGATAAATCGGTGGGCGATGATCGGGAGTCCCTGGCGGGACAAAGAGGAGTCGCAGCGGAGGCGAAGGTTGTTTGCGTGTCGATATTTGCTGAGTGTCACGCCATAGAGGCCCTGGCCTGTCGGCTTCCGCGCGGAGTGTCGTTTTTTCCTGCGACTCTGATCCCGTTGGACAGAAGGTTTCAACGCCAAGACGCAAAGGGGGAAAGCTGGATGCTCGGACCGATCAGCCTCCAGGAATTTGCGAAGCGCGAGAACATTCTTGACGTGAGTGGTCCGGCACAAGAACAGGAGAGGAAATCTCTCGGTCGGATTCCACGGATTCGCCAACGGCCATCGAACCGCTTCGACATCGGCCACATCGTCGCCTCGGAACGAGTTCATCAGGGTGTGCCTGTTTTCGTGACGCACACACGATCGGCGGTACTCCCTGTCACACGGATTGGCTATCCGAACAACTCGTACAACGGCCATCCCGCCTCCATCAGCGGGAACGGTCGCCCCTCGCGGTCGTGGGCGGTGAGGTCGTCGATGCCCAGCGCGTGGAACACCGTGCGGGCGATGTCTTCGGGGGCGGTCGGTTTGTCAGCGGGGTACTCGGCATGTTTGTCGCTGCTGCCGTAGACCTGGCCACCGCGCACTCCGCCACCTGCCAGCAGCACCGACATACAATTCGTCCAGTGGTCGCGGCCCGCTCCGCCCACGCCACCGGAGCGCGGGTCGCCGATCTTCGGTTTGCGGCCCATCTCGCTGGAGACGATCACCAGCGTCTCATCCAGCAGACCGCGCTCGTGCAGATCGGCCAGGAGCGTCGCGTAGGGCCGGTCGAACTCCGGCAACAACTTGTCCTTCAGGCACCCAAAGTTATTCCCATGCGTGTCCCAGCCGCCGCCGCTCTTGCAGAGGGTGTTGAGTTCCTTGTTGGCTTTATAAAAGACGGTGATGAACGGCACGCTGGCCTCGACCAGCCGCCGGGCCAAAAGGAACGACATCCCCATGATGCCGGTGCCGTAGCGCTCGCGGACCGTGAGCGGTTCGGCCTGTAAGTCGAACGCCGCCTTCGTCTCGCGCGAGGTGAGCAGCGTGAACGCCTTCTGCTGGTGCTTGCTGTAGTTGCTGAGCGTGTCGGTCGCCTCGAAGGGCCGCTCCGCCCGATCGATCGCGGCCAGCAGCTCCTTCCTCTGGAGCAGGTGCTCGATCGTGGTGCCGCCATCCAGCGAGAGAGCGGGGGACTGGAAGCTCATCGGCTTCTCGCGCGAGCCGTCAATGAACACCGGGTCGTACTCGATGCCGAGCCGCGCGGCGAACTGGCCGGGGCGAGTGTACTCGGGGGCTCCCTCTTTCTGAGGCAGCGTGATCGCTGAAGGCAGCGACGGATGCGGCGGCCTCTTGGCGGCCACCACCGAGGCCATCGATGGCCAGTCGGTCGCGTACGGTGTCCTCGCATTCAGCAGCCGATGAAACGTCGGGTCGGGGGCATGCCCGGTCAGGTTGTAATAGTACCCCGCATGGTGGTCGCCGGTCCCGCGCCCGTGATCGCCCAGCGAACGCACCACCGAAAACAGATGAGCCTGCCTCGCTGTCAGCGGCAGATGCTCGCACAGTTGGATGTCCGGGCTGGTCGTCGAGATCGGCTCGAACGTGCCGCGATATTCGAGCGGAGCCTTGGGCTTCATGTCCCAGGTATCGATGTGCGAGGCCCCGCCGCTGAGCCAGATCATGATGACCGACTTGGCCGTCTTGCGCGGAGTCGGAGCTGCAATCACCGCCGTCCCCGCGCAGACACCCATCCCGGACGCGACAAGAAACGTCCGGCGGTTGTGCGGCAACGATCCACCAAGCGGCAACAGCATGAGCGACACTCCGGCATCAATGCGTTCTGACGTGAGTGTAACGCCCAGACCGGACGGGGGGCCAGTGGAATGTGGGACAGTGTTGCCGTGGGAGTCCAGCCTTTAGGCTGCCTCTGCGTGCGGGGAGCAGGCTGAAGCCTGAACTCCCACGGGTCGGCCCCTCAGCAATTGGTCCAGAACGACTTCCCGATCTCCGGGACAGCGCTGGCTTTCGCAGCTGAAATTGCAACACATCTCGCTGCCCCTGACAGCAGTCGCCTCCCGAACCATTCGCACAGATCTGGCGACATGAGTCACGACATGAGTTCCGCGAGTGCGGATGGATTCAGAGCCGAGGCACGGATGGGGGAGGTCGACCAGTGCGGCAAAGGGCATGTCGTGTTCGTCAGTGGGCAAGACCCCTGAGGCCCACTCGGCGGGAACTGTCGGGTTCAGCGAGTCGTATCGACAGCGAATTTAAGACACTCCGCGAGAAAGCCGACAGCGTTTCCCGCCGAGTGGGCCTCAGGGGTCTTGCCCACTGACGAACACGACATGCCCTTTGCCGCACTGGTCGACCTCC
>JAYWFM010000034.1:0-34385 GCA_043778825.1 Planctomycetota bacterium
CACCCTCCGAAAGCCACATCGATCGCGGGGGAGAGGGGGCCGGAAACGTGTTGGCAACCTTGTACACATGGTCCCTGAGAAATCCTTCACGGCGTTGCCTGACGGGGTCGTAGCCCATAGCTGGTGGTCGAGCGCAGCGACACCACCAGACTATTGCCCCGATGCTGCATCCTATCCCGAAGGGATTGCAGCCCTTGGACTTCACCGCATCCCAAACGGCTGGAATCCCTTCGGGATAACATGTGACGAACGTCCTCCCTCTGGCGGAATGCGAGTCGCGGAGCGACATCGCCTACGGGGCTTCACCACCCCTGCGACATGTTCGTCTCAATCGCCTTCTGCGCCTCGTGCAGGTCGACGCCGGTCTTCTGGCAGTAGAGCCGGATGGCGTGCAGCTTGTCGCCTTTCGAGAGCGAGAGGCACTCGCGGGCGATGTCACACGGCGGCGTGTCGCTGGTCTCCAGACCGAGCAGCCGCTTGGAGATCACCCACAGATCGTGAGGGCGTTTGCTGATCCGCACGACCTCGTCTTCGGGGTAGTGTTCCTGGGCCAGACCACGCGCGGTTTCGAGCGACTCGGCCCAGCCGATCATGATGTGCCCGTTGGTTTCGATCTCGTAGAGCGGCATGGAGGCGTGTCTTTCGGGAAAGTGGGATAGGCTTCCAGCCTGTCGTTCCCGCGGTGTACTGAAGATGACAGGCTGGAAGCCTATCCCACGTTCTGGCGAACGTGGCTACTTCTTGGCAGTGGGAACGGCTGGTGCGGCACGCTTGACCAGTTTGCGGATCAGGCCATCCAGGCCGAACCAGGAACCGGTCGGCAGGGCGGCGATGGCGATGAGAGCCAGCGCCTCGATCAGGTTCTTGTTGACCACGAACGAGTGCTCCGGTCCCGGAGGCTGGGGGACTCCTGGCCAGGGCGGCACGACCAGATAGAAGCTCAGCAGCATCACCGCCCCGGCGATGGCTGCCGGGCGTGTGCCCAGCCCGAGCAGTAGTAGGGTGCCGAGGATCAGCAGACCCCACATCGCCTGCTGGCTGGCCCGCTGCACCGGCGTGCCTTCTTGCGGCAGTGCTCCGAGCGAATACTGACTCGGCTTGAGCAGCTTCCGCGCGGCCTCTTGCAATTGAGAGTCGAGGGCCTTGACCGGGCCGATGACTACGGCGCGTTGGGCGGCGAGCTTCGTGCCGATGCGGCTGGCGTGTTCGAGTTGATAATCGACCTGGGCCTTGGCGAGGGCGGTCTCGTATTCCTGGATCAGATCCTTGTAGACCTGGATCTCGCCGTAGCGGACGTTGTGGTCGGTGGTGGAATCGGCGGTGGCTGTGCCCATGACGAGTTCCGGTTTGGGGTCGTTCTTCCACTCGACGCCGACGCGATCCGGGTCGGCCTTGAGGAGAGCGGTCAACCGTTGGGAATAGCTCAGTTCGTTGACCAACTTATCGAGGGACAGGATGGCCTTGTAGAAGGCGAGGTCTTGGGGGTCGGCGCGGACGATGGTGCCCCCCTCAAGCAGCGGACTGCCGTCGTCACCCTTGCGGGCAAAGAGCGTCTCGTTGATCGGCAGCACGCCGGTGGCCTCTTTCAACTGGGCCAGACGCTGAGCCTGCTTGGCGTTGCCGTCGACCTTTTGCTCCAGTGCGACCAGCTCTTTGTAGAAGGCGACATCGTCCGCCGGAGCCTCGGCGATATTGCCGCCTTCTCGCAGCGGATTCCCCTGTCCATCGCGTTTGGCAAAGACGTTCTCTCCCAGATCGAGGACATCCACCATCTCCTTGAGGGCGGCGACTTCGACCGGAAGCAGCGGTCCCGACGCCACCAATTGCTTCTTCGCGGCGTCATAGCGGATCACCGGCTTCTTCGCTGCGTCCTTGGGGAATTTGGCGGGGTCTACCGAGGCGGGCAACGCCGCCAGAGAAACCGCCACTGCTCCGGGCGGGTCGATCAGCTTCGCGAGTGCCTTCTGCTGGTCGGCGTCGAGCTGGTAGTGCGAGGTGAAGCGAGTTCGCCACTGGGTCCAGTGCTGCGTCATCTGGTCGTGATCGAGCCAGCCCAGATCGTCCGGATCGCCGGTCATGGCTCGGAAGCGATCTCGAAACGGCCCTTGTGCGGCCTTCAAGTACCCTTCCGCTGACCACGGCGCAGGGCTGTCGAGGGTGTCATACTTCCAGAGTCCCTCATAGAGGAACTGCCAGCCGATCGAGAGCCGGAGGACCACGATCAGGACCACCGCCACCACGGAAACTTGCTTGAGGTCGTTCACGCCCCGTGTCCCCACAAATCCAGTGCGGGCCCAGACTTCCCCGACCATCCGGGAATGCCTCGCCAGCGAACCCTTGACTGTAGCGAGGTCGAGGGCCGATTGCATCCGTCATGGAGTTGTTCCGTAGCCACGTTCGCCAGAACGTGGGCAACCGGAACCAGCGTTCGTACACGGTCGGAGACTTCCGAAGTCTTCGGAGACTTCGGAAGTCTGGCGGACGGGCGATCCGACTCCGGCACAAATTGCATCGAAAGTGGCTCCGTGGAAAACTCGTCTATCCTCGAAACGGCACTTCGTGGCAGAATCCCTTGAGTTCGTCTCCCGGCGCGCCGAGTGGCCGCAGGTCGGGACGGGCCACCCGCGTGCGAATGGATTCGCCAGTCATGTCCTTCCCCTGCCCTTCTCGGCATTCACCGACCCCAGCGATCTGGGTGATGGCCATTGCGGCGATGCTGCTGGGGAGTGGCTGCGCGAATCGGGCGGCCCTGGTGCGCTCTCAAAGCCCGCAGCGCGGCACGGCCCAATTGGTGGCCAACTCGACTCGTGACGCACAATCCGAAGCGGACTCCGATTCCGACACCGGCTACATGGGACCGATGGAACGCGCCCTCAAGCGGTCCCGCTGGGAGCGAAAGAAGGCCGATGCGGTCGCCAGCGGGGAGGCGTTCTCCATCGAGGGCCTCCACGAGTACCAGGCCGCTGAGTCACTCTATCTGGATGGCCGACTGCCCGAGGCCGAGAAAGCCTTCAAACAGCTGGCCAAGGCCCGTCGCAACAGTCACGAATCGTTCCACATGAAGCTCGAACGCTGGTGGGGCGTGAAGTCCGCCGCCGCGCTCGACACCTACACCAACTTTGGCGACCCGATCGAGGAAGACGCTCTGTTCATGAAGGCCGAGTGCCAGTTCGATCAGAAGAAATACGCCACCGCTCAAGACAGCTATGACGCCCTGCTGACTCGGTATCCCTCGACCCGCCATCTCGATTCGGTCTCGCGGCGGTACTTCCAGATTGCCCGCTACTGGCTGGGTTTCCCGGAGGGTGTGCAGGACTCGGGCGATGTCGAGTTGGTCTCGGACTCCAGCGACGAGCCACAGGACTTTGAGAATGTCGACTCGTTCTACATTCCGATCATCCCGAACTTCCTCGACAAGACACGGCCCGCCTTCGATACGCGCGGCCGGGCCTTGCAGGCGTTGCGGTCGGTGTGGCTGCATGATGCGACGGGTCCGCTGGCCGATGATGCCCTGATGGTGTCGGCGAGCTTTCATCTGCGGACTAAGGACTTCGAAGAGTCGGCCCGGCTGTACAAGTTGCTGCGGGAGCAATACCCGGAGAGCCCGCACTTCCGGGATGCGTTCCTGCTGGGATCGCACGTCACCCTGGCCAGTTACCAGGGGTCGAACTACGACGGCCAGAATCTGGACGAGGCGATCGACCTCAAGGAATCGGCACTCCGCATCTTCCCCGATCTGACCGAGGACGAGCGGAACCGCTTGGGCAGCGAGCTGCAAAAGATGCACGAAGCCGAAGTGGCCCGCATCTGGGACCGCGTCGAGTATTTCCAGGCGAAGCAATCCCCGGAATCGGTGGCCATGTACTGCAATATCCTGATCAACCAATTCCCGGATACGGTCTACGCGGAACGCGCCCGACAGATTCTGGCGGCACAGGCTCAGGCCCAGCCTCGCCACGGAAGCCGTTGGACGAGCCTGCCCCAATGGGCCACGCGGGATCGCGAATCGCAGCCCACAGAACACGCCGAGGGCGATGCGGAACCGCAAGCCGAAGAGAAGAAAGTCCCGCTGAGGTTCCCCAAACTGTGGTGGCCTACGCGACCCGTTCCGGAAGACGAAGCTCCTCTGGAAGCGGACGCCGAAGTGACCGAAGAGATGCCCTCGGAAGCAGCGACCGAGGCAGACCCAGACCGCCCCGCCGCCGGACGAGCCACCCTGGAGTAGCCCCCACTGCCGTGACGCCTCACGCTCAGTCCTCTGACAACCTGTCACGCCGGTCGGCCTTGCGCCAACTCGGCGTCGGGTTGTTGTCGCTGACCGGGATGTCGGTCGGGTCGGGCTGCGGCTACACCGTCGGGGCACCCTATGCCACCGACATCCGCACCGTCCACGTGCCGACGTTCCAGTGTTCCAACTACCGTCGCGGGTATGAACTCCAACTGACGGAAGCCATTCAAAAACAGATTCAATTGCGAACGCCGTATCGTCTGGCGAAAGAACCGGGAGCCGATACGCGGTTGACGGGTCGCATTGTCAGCATCAGCAAGCGGGCTCCGAACCTGAACCCATACCGCGACCCGCGCGAGTTGGAACTGTCGATCGGGATCGAAGTCAAATGGGAAGACCTCCGCACGGGGCAGGTGATTAACCAGCAGACAGTCCCCCTGGCAGGTAACGCCGCCCAACTCCTGGGAAACACGACCTTTGCCCCCGAGACGGGCCAGTCGCTGGCGACCGGGACGCAAGACCTGATGAATAACCTGGCCCGGCAGATTGTGGGACTGATGGAAGTGCCGTGGTAGGCGGCTGTTGGAGTTCAGGCTGTAGCCTGCCTCGGAGTGGAAGCGGGTACGTGTACAGCTTTCCCAGCGCTGCCGATCTGTCCAGTGCCACTTCCAGTCATCCACGTGAGTCACAATGGGTGAGGGGATCGCATCGCCAGATTCCCCCATGATTTTGTTCTTCATGATTTTGTCAATCCTCCTCTGGTCCCCTCTGGATGGCCGGGTGGGAAGAAGAGATTCACAAAATGATGAAGAACAAAATCATGGGAGAGGGGATGACGCCAGAGAGCCGTTTTCGCTGACCCCGGCACCCGGATTCGCCAGCCCGTGGGCGGATGACTTCCCTCGACTACTCCACCTGCCACACCGCCAGTGCTCCTGAGTGGATCGATGCCGCCACGTATGTGGCGTCCGGAGAAAAGGCGATCCGCTCGAAATACATCCCCGGATGCTCCCACTCTTTGGCGAATGCAGGTGGTGGAAACGTGGCGAGCACCTTCAAGGTCTCGATGTCCCAGATTGTCAGGCCACCCGTCTCGGTGATGCTCGCGACACGCTTCGCATCGGGGGACACAGCCGCCACGCCCGCGAAGCGGATGCCGTTGCCGAAGTCTGGCCGGATCCCCCGACCATCCGGAAGGTTGTCATCCTTCGCCGGATCGCGAGGGCACACAGCCTCCGGCGGAAGCACCTCCCGCAGCTTCGGTTCTAGCAGCGGGTGCCAGAACCGAATCACCGCTCGATCGATCACCACGAGACGGTCTCCCGAGGGAGTAAACTGCAACGTCGATTGTTCCCCGCCCGCGTGATCGATCGCCGAGCCGATGGGCTCCCCCTTCGCCAGATTCCACAGCACGAGGTAGCCATAGCGGCTCAATGTGGCGAGCGACTTGCCATCCGGTGAGAACGCCAGAGCTGCCATGCGTTCACCCTCGCGGCTGGCTTTCTTCAAATGCTGCCAAGGCTTCTCTTCGCCGACCTTCCACACGAGGACAGCGCCGTCGGTGCCACATGCCGCGACCTGCTGGCCCGGGGAGTCGATCGCCACGGCATAGACGCTGTACTCCGGGCCGACCTTGAAGGTCTGCTTCGGCTGCAACGTGTCGCCCTGTCTCAGCTCAACCGTCCCGACATTCGTGCCGGTGACGATCAGCGTCGGTCGTCCGCCGACGGCCATCGAGTTCGCGTGGTTCGGCATCCGCACCAGTTGATTCAACTCACAGCCGACGAGTTGGCCATGATCCGTATTGCCGCGGATCGAAAACATCCACTGGCCCAGACCGTTGAACTTCCCCGTCGTGTAGAGTGTGGAATAGTGCGAGTCCCACGCCAGATTCTGAACCGGCGAGGCGTTGCCCACGACCGGTGCGGGGCCGGGAGAGTCATCGGCAGCAGCAATCGTCGCCACGGTCATCCAAAGAGTTGCAAGAACGAGTCCCGTCACGCTGGCCATCACTCGGTTCCCCAGTTTGTCAGCGAGCGGCGGACGTAAGTCCGCCGTGCCAGTGCAAACGCGACTCACGCGATACCGCCGTGACCAAGACAGAACGGACCTCTTCACTTTAGTCCTCCCCGTCTTGGGGGGCGTCCTGGAGACGTTGCAACTCCTCGCGGGTCATCCAGCAATACTGCGACCAGGCGATATGCGTGAGGCTCTCGTCTTTGGCCCGACTGATGACCATCGTCGTGGCTGTGTCGTCGCGGTTGACGGAGATCACGCGGAGCGAAAATGGGCGGTCCTTCGAATCATCCTGGGCGAAGACTGACTGGCTGCCTTTCGGTGCGTCCACCCTCTTGGAATCGTCCTCGCTGATCCCAAACTTGTCCGTATAGAAGGCGACCACTTTCTCGAAGGAGTCGGGTGTCGTCATGATCGTCTCCTTACGCGTGGAGACCAGTGTGCGGACTCCTCCACGCATCGTGGCTGCGTCGCTCATCTTGGTATGACCCTTACCGTCAATCTCGGCGTCGGGATACCGCCAATCGACGATGGTGCCAATCAGCGTTGCCCCTTTCGGATCCGCGCTCTCCAGTGTCGAGCCGAGCCAAGCAATGGCCAGGCCCACTGCGCAGACGGCAGCCAGTTTCAAACGATGGGTGCGGTTCATGAAGACGCGCTGAGGAAGAGTGAACGAGGGCGTGAGTGGATTGTCGGTCGTCGTCTGGTGATGTCAGAGCCGGAGGCTCCCACCGCCGCTACTTCACAGCTTCTTTGAACCGTTCGTCGATGATCGGGGTATCCGCTGGCAGTGGGATGCGGTTCAGGTCGGTGATCGTACCATCGACGATCAGTTCGATGTAGATCGTCTGTTCCCAGTTGCCCTTCACGGCCTTGATGTCGGAGTTCGGCACATGACCCTCGGGAGGAGTGTGGACACAAACCCCGACAGCCTTGTCGCCGAACCAGAAGCTCGGCCCGCGCCGCAGGACGACCGGGGCACCCTTCGTCTTGACCGACACAATGTGCGGCCAGGCGGCTTCGAATTCCTCACGCTTCGTGAACGGGATCGCGTAGTGCCGGTATTCCAATTCCGGCCCCACCAAGGTGCGCGACTGCTTGCGCAGCGGCTCCAATTCCTTCGGCCAGTCTTTCGGCCAGAGGCCCTCGTTGGCGACCGAATACAGGGCGTACACTGAACTGGCTGCACACAGTGTGAGGGCGGCCAGGATGGCGATGGTTCGTTTCATGATGAGTTCCTTCGTTGAGATTCCATGAGTTCAGTCAAACGAGAATTCGACATTTCCAGGAGGACTGATACAATCCTACTGTTCCTTCAAGTGTCTTGGAGCCGCGATGACCACCAAGTCGATTCCGATCTCGAAGATTTCCGAATGGCTACGTACACAGTCTGAGACATGGTGGGTCGTGGACGGGGATTACCGTCTGGAGGGGCGGTTGATGATGCCCGCTCGCGAGCAGGACTTGGCAAATGCGATTGACAAGTACTGCGAACCTGGGGAGGAGGTCAATGTCATCCTGCCTGAGTCTGACGATGCCGCTGGAACATCGGGGATCGAACAACTCTTTACGGCGAGCGGCGACGGATATGATCGCGCTCTCCAGGCCGAAGGCGGTGACCATGACGAAGGTTGGTTGCTCGTCGAGCAGACCCAGTTTGTGAATGAGGCCAACCGCGAAGTTGAGGAGTTCTTTCAGAACAAGAAATGATGGCCCGGAGTGCAACGGGGAAAGATTGACAACGATTCTTTTCGGAAATGTCGTATGCCGACGCCTCAGAAATACGGAGAGTACATTCAACAGATTCCACATCGGGACGAGGCTGAGAAGGCGGATATTCCGATCAGCCATTTCAAAAAAGATGTCGCGCACGCGATACGGTTTGTCGACTACTTGATCGAACTCAAGAAAAAGACGCCGGTTTACGACAAGGGATTCGAGCGTCATCTGAAAGCCATTTCCTCGCTCGCGTTCTTTCAGATTGTGGCAGCCTTCGAGAGGCTGTTGAAGGAACTCGCTGCGATATGCGTCGATGAAGTCGCTCCACTTTGCACCGATGATCGGCTGAGTGGATTTGCGATTCGCGGAGAAGATGCTGCCCCCCATGTACTCGATCAAACGATTGGTAGAGCACTTTGCGAATCTCAACTGTGGCACAATATTGACGACGTGGTAAAACGCTTCAAGAAAGTCTTGGCTGACAACTCGGAGATCATCAAACCGGGGAAGCCGCATGAGTTCAAGTTGTTTGACGTTGATCTGAAGTCGCCATCGCTTCGCGGAGAAATCAAGTCGTTGAAGGTGATGTTCCAAGTTCGTCACACGATCGCCCACAACCTGGGGACTTTGACTCGGTCGGACGCTGGAAAGTTGCAGCGAATTCTTGGTCAACGAATCGACAGCCCGAAGGAACTCGATATTGATCGCAAGCATGTCTACTACCTCCAACAGTTTCTGTCTCCGTTGGCAACCGAGATCAATCAACTCATTGCGGACCGACTCGGGCAAGTGCTGACGCAGTTCCAAAGCACGAGCCCCAGTCTGATCGATCACTTAGGACGTTCTAAGGCATTGGCCAAACTCTTTCAGGTTTCCTTCACGATCGCTGGCCACACCGAACACCCGTGAGCCCCTGCCGGGAACATTCAGCGTTCCACGGCCGCCTGTTCCGTCGACTCGCCCCAGATGTACCAGTGGGGGGCGACGTAGACCCAGTAGCCGTTGGGCAGGTTCTGGTGGGTCTTGTAGGCGGTCCCTTCCCAACGGCCAAAGTCCTTGAAGTCACCGTAGGTCGGCTGGTCGTCGGCGACTTCGATCTGGCGGAGTAGGGTCTTGTACTTGCCGGAGCAGCTGGCCTTGGTCATCAGATCGGGAGCCTTCTCGACGGTCTTGATCTCGTCGACCACGCGGCGGTGTTCATCGGCTCGGCGGGAGATCTCGGCCAGTTGGTGTTCTCGCTCGAACGACAGGCTCTGCGTCTGCCGCACGAGGGTTACAAACTCGCGTCGCTGCCCGGTCGGGTCATCGCCGATCGCGGATTGAGCCAGTTCGAGGATCTGTGAGTAGTTGCCGGTCCCGACGAAGCTGGAGTGCTTGGTCACTAACCCGAACTCGGCGACAGCTGTGGCCCAGACGTGATCGCGGGAGATTTGAGGGAGCCGTCCGAGAAAGTTTTCCAAAGACTTGGGGTCAGTCACAACCGTCTCGATCTTGGTGCTTTCATTCGAGGTCGGCTGCTTATAGCGGACACGGATCGTACAGAGTTCGGTGGCCAGCGGGTCAGCGGGAGCCTGAGCTGCGGCCTCCGCTGCCGGTGCAACTTCCTGCTTCCCTCTCACCTCGGGAGGGGGGTTGGGAGTGAGGGCCGCCGCAGGAGCCGCCGCCGCACCCCTCTTCCCATACTTCAGCGGCTCGACCTCCGCCTTCGGAGCCACCGGCTGAACAGCTCCCGGCGGCACAATCTCATACAACGCCACGACCGAGTGCCCAGCTCCCATGTCGCCGGAGTCGACCTTGTCGTTATTGAAATCCTTGGCAGCCATCACGCGGTTCTCATACCCGACCAGTCGGTACGAACCGACGAGATTCGGGTTGAACTCGATCTGCAGCTTCACGTCCTTGGCGATCGTGTACAGCGTGCCGGTCAGCTCGTTGAGCAGAGTCTTGCGGGCCTCTTTGATCCCGTCGATGTAGATGTACTGCCCGTTTCCCTTGTCGGCGATCGCTTCGAGCTTGGCGTCCTTCAAGTTCCCCGAGCCGAAGCCGAAGATGTTCAGGAACACGCCGGTCTGTCGCTCCTTCTCGATCAGCTTCACCAGTTCACTGTCGGCACTTTCGCCGACGTTGAAGTCGCCATCCGTGCAGAGCATCACGCGGTTGGTCGCCCCTTCCCCGAACTGCTTGACCGCTGTTTCATACGCCAGCTTGAGGCCCGCTTCGCCGTTGGTGGAGCCATCGGAGACGAGCGAGTCGATCGCCTTCAGGATCACCTCTCGCTTGTCACCACCGGTGCTGTCGAGCAGCAACCCGGCGTTGTCGCTATAGGTCACGATCGACAGCCGGTCCTGCTCCCGCATCTGCTCCACCAGAATCCGCAGCGACTGCTTCACCAGCGGCAGCTTGTTCTCGTCGCTCATCGATCCGCTGGTATCAACCAGGAACACCAGCCGGGCCGGGGGCCGCTGTTGCAGGTCGATCGACTTCCCCTTCAGGGCCACTCGCAACAGATGGTGCTGCGGCTGCCAGGGGCAGACGCTGACTTCGGCGGCGACGGCCAGTGGGGCTTCGCCTTCGACTTTCGGGCCTTGGTACTGAAACGAGTTGATCAACTCCTCGATCCGCACCGCATCCGGCGGCGGGAGTTGACCTGCCTCGACGAACCGCCGCACGTTCGAGTACGAGGCTGTGTCGACATCAATCCCGAAGGTCGACAGCGGCTGGGCCTGGGGGGTGGTGAAGTCGTTCTCGGGGACGTGGGCGTACTGCTCCGCAGCTGCGATCGTGGCTTCGAGCTGGCGGACGTAGCCTTCGCGGTAGTACCAGACGGCCTGCTCGTGGGCGAGTTCGCGGCGGACGCGGAGGAGTGCCAGTTGGGCGTTCTTGGCGACCTCGGGGGCGACTTCGGTGAGGGGTTTGCCCTCGATGCCGGGGGTCTTCTCGCGGAGGGTCTTGAACTCGGTCTGCTGTTTGGCGACGAGTGTTTCGAGATCGCTGACTTCATGGAGTTCAGCGGGGGCGGGCTCCTTCGGCTGGGCGGGCAGGGAGCCGCGGGACAGGTCACTGCGGGTGAAGCGATCCCAGTTCTCGACCGCCTTACCGAGTTGGACGAAGCCTTCCTCGTAGTCGGTGACGGTCAGGGAAGGAGGGAGAGACTGTCGCACGTCGGTCCTGAGCGATCGTTGCCCTCGTTCGGACTCTCCTTCAGAGAGGGACTCAAGAAATCTGTCATACCGAAGCGATTTCAATACCTTCTCTTGTTTGGACAGTTCTCCTGACGCAGCGAGGGCTGATTCACTGCTGAGCGGTTGACCAGGTTGTGGCACCGAGTCGTCGATCTCGATGAAGTCGGTAAGCGCGGGGAGTTCCCCCCACACGTCCAGTGAGAACCTGCGTCGAGAGCTTGTCCTTCGTCCGTCGACGACAGACAAGCCTTGCGGCTCACCCAGCATCAATGATTCCGTGGACAGATTGTCGATGCCCTCGCCCGACTGGAGAGACCGCACCTTGGCCCGACTCTCCCCGAGTGATTCGGGGTACTTGACCAATCCAGCCCCGAGGAAGACATTGACTGGTGAGAAGCCGAAGTGGGATTCTCCATCGGTGTCGCCGAGTGGGACCGGATTCGTCCCTCGACCCCCAAAGGCTGCGTCGCCGGGCAGCACGAAGCCATTCAGCTCGGCGAGCCCCTTGGTTCTCTTGTAGAAATCGGTGGGGCCACCGGGGGTGTCGTAGTAGGAGTCGACAGCCCCACCCGGAGTGGGAGCGGCGTACCGGGGTGTGATACCGGCGTTCACGGTGAAGAGGTCGAGAGCCAACGAGGTTCGATTGCTGACCACGGCACCCCCGCCAGCGGGTGACGTCCCGTCGCTCAACCTCACCACAGCGCGATTCATACTGGTGATAGACCCGCCGAGTCCATCATCCTCTGCATCCATTGGCCCGGTCGTCTCCTGCTGGATGAGGGCGACTAGAGGGGCAAAGTCACCCGTCGGCGCGTCCGGCGATGTGATACTCCCGGTAGCCTGTGTGCCGAATGCACGGTCGGGCGGCGCGCCGCGACCGTTGTTGACGGCCAAGTTCCGAAGTTCCAGCGATTCTCGATCTCGTGGACCCGACTGCACCCGAGCCAGACCTTGCTCCCGGGGGCCGACCTCCCACTGGCTCAGGCCGATCAACCCGCCGACGACCAGCACCGTCCCGGCGACCAGCCAGCTGCGGCTGTTTGAGCCGCGTGCTGGAGCTGAGGCCAGCAGAGCCGGGGCAGCGACGGTCGACCCGTAGCCCGTCGCCCCGTAGCCTGGACCCCCAGGTCCGGGCGGAACGGACGTGGGCGTCCGTTCTACGTCACGAGTCACGGCACCAGCCACGACCGCCGAGCGGAGCAGCGAATGCAGCTTCTCACGATCAATTGCCGGAACCGCGAGCTGGGTGTCGAGGTGCTGGGCGAACGCCGACTCCAGAGCAGCCACCGTCTGCCGCAGTGCGTCGAGTTCCTGCTGCAACACGGGCGACGCCGCGAGTTGCTGTTCAAGGGCGGCACTCTCCACTGGGGAGAGTTCGCCGAGGAGATAGGCGGTCAGTTGCGGGTGATCGGACATGGTGGCCTCCGGAAGAGGGGTGATGGTTTATGGTTGATGGTTTATCGAGGGAGAGTGACAGCGAGCGGGCGGGCGTAAGCCCCCCGTGTTGTGGGAGCGTGGAATTGGGAACCACGCGTGGATGACTGAGTGCGTCGTTCGGGCACGGGGGACTTACGTCCCCCGCTCGCTGTCGTTCAGTTTGATCGAGATGCTGGGTCGCACGGGGACGGGCAGGATTGCCCATCCTACGGCAGTGTCGCGTTTCGCTCCGCGAAAGGACGCCCTTTCGCGGAGCGAAAGGCGACACTCATCGCTCGCTGTCGGCATGCCGGGCGAGTTTCTCTCTCAGCGTCTTGAGCGCCAGATGCACCTGCACGCCGACGTGGTTCGCGGTCGTGCCCAGGATCGAGGCGATCTCGCTGTATTTCATCCCGTGCTGGAACTTCAGCCGCAGGCACTCCTGCTGCTGTTCCGGCAGGCAGTCGAGTTGTCGCATGACCCAGTCGCCTGAGTCTTTTGCGGCCGCGAAATGCTCCGGCGAGTGGCCGTTCCCGGACGGCTCGTACGTGGTGGGATCGATCACGGTCGACATGCGGGACTCCTTACGACGGACATCGATCGCCTGGTTCCGACAGACGGCATACAGCCACGGCCCCAGCCCGACCGCCAGCGTCGACCGGTCCAACTGGCACAGCTTGAGGAACGTCTCCTGCACCACCTCGCGGGCGAGTTCCGGCTTCCCGACAAACCGCAGCGCGTAGCGCAGCAGCGGCTGCTCGAACTGGTCGAGAGCCTCTTCCACCCAGTGTTGCGGCGGGTTGTCGGGTTGAGCCATCCGTAGTCCTGACGGGGGCTGGTGAGATGTTCTGGAATTGTGACGCAGCAGGGGCCGGGGACATTAGGGGAAATATGAAGTACGAATGTCGAAATTCGAAAATGGGGGAGTAGACTTGGCCGCAAGAAACTCAAAAAGGTGCAAGAGGGAAGAAGAGCATCTACAGCGGCGGCAACTTGAGTTGGCGAATGTCGCTCAGGGGCAGAAACAGATGACTCCTGTCGTCAGCCAGAGACAGAAATCCGTACCGCTCATAGAACTGCCTCGCGGAATCATCCATGGCGTCGACCTCGACCGCTCGAATTCCGATCTTCGTCGCCAGGTATTCCGCCCGACACAACGCATCCATCAACAGGAGTTCGCCCAGACGTTGTCCCTGAACGGAACGATCCACAGCGAGTTTGCCAATCAACACGACCGGCAGATCGATTCGAGGTAATCCTTTCGCCTGATCCGGCGGCATGACCTCGTAAGCCACGGTGTGATTGGAGAGTGCGTAATACCCTTTGACCGTCGTCTGTCCGGTCTCCACCAGAACGTAGATGCGGGCCAAGTCCTTCTTCTCAAACTGGCTGGCTTTCGTGGCGAGCCATTCATTCAGCTCTGGAACACCACAATCGAAACCCGCCCGATCATGCGTCTGGCGGTGGAACGGTTCGATCGACCAAGGCGATGGAACGGCATTAACCATGCTGTTTCCGATAACGGTTTGCAGCGGCCTTCAGTGCGGCGTTCGGCTTGCGATCCACGTCGTCGAGCATCTGGAGGAACACGTCGCGGTCGCGATTCGAGAGACGTGTGACCTGCGACTCCTGCAGCACGAGCCGAGCCTCACGGACAACGGTCGAGATCGTGAACTCACTCACCGACTGCCCCAGCGCAGCGGCTGCATCCTCAATGGTTTCTTTGAGTTCGCTGGAGATACGGACGTTGATGCGGGCAGTTGTCGTCATGGATGACTGCTCCTCAGATGAGGAAGAACATGTGGCAGTTCGCCGTCTATGGTAGAACTTCTGGTGTGTGTCATTTTGCCACACGATCCGCGTCCCCGCAAGACCGGAATGAATTCCGGTCTACTTTGAGGTCAGCGGGTTCGACATCAGGACCAGATCGACACCGATGCAGTTCAGGCTCAGCGGCAGCATCGCTCCGAAGACGTGACATCGAGTGAGTGGTTCGATGGACGTGGAACCCCTGCCCCTCGATTCGCAGCAGCGAGCGAGTGTGTGCATCAGAAAAGTAGGCAGAGATTCACCACGGAGACACGGAGAAACGGAGGAGAATGTCGCTCGGTTCCCTCACACAAGCTGCGGACGAAGAGGTGGAGACAGGATTCACAGGATCAACAGGATGAATCGCAGACAGTCCACTTTGATGTGATGCGATTCATCCGGTCAATCCTGTACATCCTGTCCAAATCGGCCATGTGGAAACGTCTGAATTTCTCCGTGTCTCCGTGCCTCCGTGCCTCCGTGGTGAATTTCTGCCGCTGCCTACTTTTCTGATGCACACACCAGCCTCACCCTTCACGAAACCCGCCGTTTGACCCCTTTCCCTCCGGCGGGGTACACTGTCCCTGCTCCTGCGGAGTCGCATCGGTCCCCCCTGTACTTTCGGAAACATTCCCCCGTGGCGGTTCTGCAAGTCATTCGTGGTGAGACCAGCACTCCGGCATACCCGATCAGTCGGGAATGCACGATCATGGGGCGGCATCCGGACTGCGAACTGGTCCTCGATAACGCCGCCATCAGCCGCCAGCACGCCCAGATCCTCGAAAGCCACGGCTCATACTTTCTCGAAGACATGCGCAGCCGCAACGGCACTTACCTCAACGAGGAACTCATTGAGGGGCGGCAGGAACTCAAAGACGGGGATCTGATCCGCATCTGCGATGCGACCATCCGGATCGATCTGAACGCCTCGGCCTCGAGCATCAATATTCAGACTCTGGGTGAGAGCCCACGTCTGGGAGCCGATGGCCCCGCCGGTGTGGAGTTTGACTCGATCGACGAAAGCCGGATCTTTATCCTGCCGGACTCGTACGTGGAGCCCGAGTTCGAGTCCGCTTCGCATGTGCGTCGCAAGGCCGAACTCCCCAAGTCCAACGACTCGCGCTCCATCGCCCGTCCCGAGGTCAAGCTGCGCGGCATCATGGAGATCGCCCGCGCGCTGGGTGGCCAGCTCGAAGTCGACGCGGTCCTGCCGAAGTTGCTGGCGACGCTGTTCAATATCTTCCCGCTGGCGGACCAGGGGTTCGTGCTGCTGAAGGACTCCGACTCGAACAAGCTCAAGGTCAAGGCGACGCAGGCTCGCGGGGGACGGAAGGCCGACGCCGTGGCGGTCAGCATGACCGTGGTGCGGTATGTGATGAAGACTGGCGAGTCGATCCTCAGCGCCAACATTACGGAAGATTCCCGGTTCAAGAAGAGTACGAGCCTGGCCCGCATGGGGGTCCGCTCGATGATGTGCGTGCCGCTTCTGGATGAGGAGGAAGAGCCGCTGGGCGTGATCCAGATTGTCAGCCGCAGCGAAGACCACTCGTTCGACGACGACGATCTTGATCTGCTGGAGATTCTGTCGATGCAGGCCAGTCTGGCCATCCAGAATGCCCGGCTGCACGAAGAGTCCCTGGAACGCCGGGCCATGGAACGCGACATGGATTTCGCCAGGCAGGTCCAGCTCGGCTTCCTCCCCAAGTCCCGGCCCAAGCTATCGGGCTACATCTTTGGCGACTACTACGAAGCGGCGCAGAGCGTCGGCGGCGACTACTTTGACTACATCCCGCTGCCGGATGGTCGGTTGGCGATCACGATCGGGGATGTGGCGGGCAAGGGGATGCCCGCCGCGCTGCTGATGGCGCGGTTGTATTCGTCGACACGGCTGCAACTCTTGACCTCGCCGAATCCGGCGACGGCGATCAGTCGCTTGAATGCGGAGATCGCGTCGAGCGGGCTGGGGCACCGGTTCATCACCTTCCTCTGCATGGTGCTGGAACCGAAGACGCACAAATTGAGTGTGGTGAACGCGGGTCATCTGACGCCGATCCTGCGCTCGAAGGATGGGACGATCAGCACCTTTGGCAAGGAGCAGGCCAGCCTGCCGCTGGGCATCGTCCCCGATCTCGTGTACGAAGAGATGTCGATCCAGATCGCTGCCGGTGACACGCTCGTGGCCTTCACCGATGGAGCCACCGAGGCCATGAACCACGAGAAGAACATCTACGGACGGTCGCGATTGGAGACTCTCGTCTCCGAGGCCAATCGCACGGTGGAAGAGACTCTCAAGCAGATCACGACCGAGGTCGAAAACTTCACCGCCGACATCGCGACTCGGGACGATCTCTGTTTGATCGGGATTCGCCGGAGTGAGTGACGCCCCCGAAAAACAACCGACAAAAATTCTCACCCCCAACGGAGTTCTCGGTGACGCGGGCTTGATCGCCCAGCGCATGCCCGGCTACGAGAGCCGACCGCAGCAACTGGCGATGGCCCATGCGGTCGCCCGGGCCGTGATGTCCGAGCAGCACCTCGTCGTGGAGGCCGGGACCGGCGTCGGCAAGAGCTTCGCCTACCTCGTCCCGGCCATCCTCGCGGCCACGCAGTCCCGCAAGGCCAATGGCGAACGCCACCGCATCGTCATCAGCACGCACACCATCGCCCTGCAAGAACAGTTGATCTCCAAGGACATCCCGTTCCTGAATGCGATCCTGCCGGTCGAATTCTCGGCGGTGCTGGTCAAGGGGCGGTCGAACTACATCAGCCTGCGCCGCATGCAGGGGGCCCTGGAGCGCGGCGGGTCGCAATTCGACAGCGAGGCTCACTCCCAGCTCAAACAGATCCGCAACTGGGCCAAAGAGACCGGGGACGGCAGCCTGGCCAGCCTCAGCTTCCGCCCGTTGACCGAAGTCTGGGACGAGGTCCAGAGCGAGAGCGGCAACTGCCTCGGCAAACGCTGTTCGACCTACAACGACTGCTTGTACTACCGGGCCCGCCGACGGGTCTGGAATGCCGACATCCTGGTCGTGAACCACGCCATGTTCTTCTCGGATTTGGCGCTGCGGCGAGAAGGAGCCAGCGTCCTGCCCGACTACGATGTGGCCATCTTTGACGAGGCCCACACCATCGAAGAGGTGGCCAGCTCGCACCTGGGGGTCTCGCTCTCCTATTCCCAGCTGATCTACAACTACAACAAGCTCTACAACGACAAAACGCAGAAGGGCATTCTGCTGCATCACCAGTTGCAGGACGCCCAGAAGCTGGTGCAGAGGCTGCGGTATGTGACCGGCGACTTCTTCGATGCGGTCCGGTTTTGGCGGGAGGAACACGCGAATTCGAATGGCCGCGTCCGTACCCCGCTGCCGATCGAGGACACGATCTCGCCGGAGTTGAACGAGCTGGCCCGGATCATCCGCAACTATGCGGAGACGCTGACCTCGGAAGAGCAGAAGGTGGAACTACGAGCCTCGGGGGAGCGGCTGAGCGGGCTGGCGATCACGCTCCGAACGTGGCTCAAACAGGAACTCGAAGACGCGGTGTACTGGATTGAAACGACTGGGCGCGATCGCAGTTTGAAGCTGATGAGTTCGCCGATCGATGTCGGCCCGGTGCTGCGAGACGAGCTGTTTGCCAAGGTGCCGACGGTCATCCTGACGAGTGCCACGCTGTCGGTCGGGCAGGACGACTTCAGCTACTTGCGGACGCGGCTGGGTCTCACACAGTCCGCAGAACTGAAGGTGGGCAGCCCGTTCAATTTCCGCGAGCAGGTGCGGCTGGTCCTGGCCGACAACATGCCGGACCCTTCGACGGAATCGGCCAAGTACGACGAAGCCCTGATCCCGCGCATCCAGAAGCACGTCCTCGAAACGCAGGGCCGGGCGTTCGTGCTGTTCACCAGTTACCGGTCGCTCAAGCAGTGTGCCGACCGCCTGACTCGCTGGTTCGTGCAGCAGAACATGACGCTCCTCTGCCAGGGCGACGGGGTGAACCGGACGCAACTGCTCGACCGGTTCAAGAAGGAAGAGCGGGCCGTCCTGTTCGGCACGGAGAGCTTCTGGCAGGGGGTCGATGTCCCCGGCGATGCCCTGCAAAACGTGATCATCACCAAGCTGCCGTTCAGCGTCCCGGACCACCCACTGCTGGAAGCCCGCGTCGAGCGGATCAAGGAGAACGGCGGCAACCCGTTCATGGACTACCAGGTTCCCGAAGCGGCGATCAAGCTTCGCCAGGGGTTCGGCCGCCTGATCCGTACCGCCACCGACCACGGCCAAGTCGTGATCCTCGACCCCCGCATTCGCACCAAGCGGTACGGCAGACTGTTCCTCGATAGCCTGCCGAGTTGCCGAGTCGTCATCGACTGCGGGGAGTGACCCTGGCTGGGGCATATTGATTCAGGGATTTCCAGGTGGTCGTTCGCGAGGGAAACTCCTGTCCCTTGTCCCGCCAGGGACACCCGAAACTAGCCCACCGTTTTAACGGTGGGATCTCGCTGATCGACAATCCGTCCAGTCCCGAAAGGGACGACAGTTGCCCGCTCCACTAAAACTGTGAGGCGGATGGACAAGCCTCTTCATGATTTTGTACTTCATGATTTTGTGAATCTCTGCTCCCCGGTTTCGCACATCCCCGTGATAGCCGAAGGGGAAGAATTCACAAAATCATGAAGTACAAAATCATGAAGAGGGCGAACTGCGGTAGGTTGTTGATCACCGCGTCGGGCGGCAATGTCTGTCGCCCCTGACGGGGCTGTGGTCGTCCAGGTCCGGCCCGGACCGTCAATTCCTGCCGATGGACCCGATGCTGGGGGCGGTTTCTCTTGTCGGACATCGCCGTCCTGGCTTAGGCTCGCGGCTCCACCCTGATCGTCGGCGCGTTCTGCTCCGATGAACCGGTCCTCGCATTCCCTCTTTGAGGCCGTGGTCATGCCCCAATCTCCACTCCCATTCGATCGATCCGTCGCTGCCCGCTCCTGGCAGGGGATCCTGGTCGCCTCCTCCCTGTTCATGGGGCTGACCGGCTGCCAGTCGGTATTCCTCACGACCCGCTTCCAGCCGCACGAAAACTGGCACGAGAAGCAGGAGGTGGAACTCGGGGCCAAGGTCTATCAAGAGATTCTGGCCACCGAGCCGAAGTCCCAGGACGTCCAGCTCTCGCAGATGCTGGACCGCGTCGGGCAGCGCATCGCAGCCGCCTCCGATCGCCCGGATTATCAGTGGGAATTCACACTGCTCAGCGGCCCGAAGCGGGATGCGTTCTGCCTGCCCGGGGGCAAGGTGGTGGTGTACGAAGGACTCCTGCCGGTGTGTGCCAACGAGGCGGGACTGGCCGTGGTGATGTCGCACGAGATCGCGCACATTCTCTCCCAACACGGGAGTGAGCGGATGAGCGGAAAGATTCGTGCGATCGAGGGTGATGCGGCATTTGCTCGAATCCAGGTGGGACGCGATTCGGAGCGGATCGAGATGATGAAGAGCATCTATGGTCTGAGAAAAAAGGACTCATCGTATGTGCCGTTCAGTCGGACTCAGGAGGACGAGGCCGACTCCATCGGGCTGCTGCTCATGGCCCGTGCCGGTTACGACCCGCAGGAGGCTCCACGGTTCTGGGATCGCTTCCCATCAGGGACCGACCCCGCAGGTCCGGACCTGCTGTCGAAGCACCCGCTCCATGACACGCGCACGGCCAAGCTGAACGAGATCGTTCCGCGTGCGATGTCGGTCTATCAGAATGCCCCGCAGCGGTACGGAGTGGGTGAGCAGTTCCAGAAAGAGGTGTTCGCCGAACTGGACCTCGAACCGGGAGTTCCGGCACTGGAGCGGCATGCGACCCCCGCCCCGGTCGGGACCGTTCCGACCCACGCTGCAGCTCGACCGTCGGGCATCGCGGCAGTCTCCATTGCCCCGGCCCCGATCGTGCAAGTCGGTCATGTCGAAACGCCCGCTGAAACACCCGTCAGCACGCCTCCCCAGGTCGACAACCCCTTCGCATGGGCCGATTTCGGGGCACCCACGGTCGAGGGGACGCTCCAGCCGCGTTCAGCCAGTCCAATCGTCACGGCGTCCCTGGAGGTCATCGCTTGCTCGGATGCGGAGGCTCCCGAGGATGTGCAGGTCTCACTTCCGGAGCAAGACTGGATGGCGGAGGAGGAACTCTCCGCAGCTTCCCCCGCCCCCGAGGCTGCCCCACTGCCGGTCCTCGAAGACGCTGGCGACTGGAAGCCGCATCACGAGTAGCGGGCGAGCGGACAGAGCGTAGAACGGAATTGATTCCGTTCCGTGTGTCCATCAGAACGGAATCAATTCCGTTCTACGGCCCGCCGGTGTGCGTTTGCGGTTTGCCGCGACGGTCATCATGATGAGAGGCTCGTTCTGTGGCGAGATTTTGCCACGTGTGGCCTGCGAGACTGTGCTCCCGTCTGGCGTTTCATCCTCGTTGATCCGAAGTCGTTGCGTTCCATGTCTTCCTCGACTCCTCCTCGTCGTCATTGGCTGAATGCCCGCCTGTTCTGGTGGGTCATGGGCATGGCTGCGGCCTTCGATGTCATTTATATCTCGCTTCCGAATCAACCGGGGGGATCCGCGGGACCGGTCGTGGACCTCGGAACCAGCGAGAAGCCGAACAGCAGCCTGTGCGAGAGCAAGCTGGTCAAGTGGATCGTCAGCGTTGACCCCGAACGCTTGCAGTTCAACACCGATATTGAAAGCCGGATCCCGGAACTGAATCGCTACTGGACCACCTGCGGCTCGACGGGGGGCGAACCGATCGTCAGTGATCTGAAGCCGATCGAAGCGGCCGTCCAGGGAGACTACCGCGAGCGTGTACTGTCCCCCAGCTTTGGTCGCCGGGATGTCGAACACATCCGGCAGTCGCTGCTGCTGAGCCGGATGGCGACCCGGATCGGTGCAGCCCAGAAGACCGACCTCGATCGGGCGCTGGCGGCGCTGGTGCTGGTCTCGCAACAGGTCGAGCCCCTGCCTGCGGAGTCGTCCACCGTTCATCCGCTGACGCCGTTCGAGAGCCTGCTGCTCGGGCAGGGCACGCCGTCGGATCGCGCGTGGATCTTTGCGGAGATTGTGCGTCAATTGCATCTCGATTCCGTGGTGTTCATCGCAGACGATGCCGCCATTCCGCCGCTGGTGGGGGTCGTGATCGAGAGCGAGGTTTACCTGTTTGAACCGCTCACGGGGTTGCCGGTCCCGGCGGCGGGCGAGAGTCAGCGGAAGAGCTTGTATCGCGAACCGGCGACGCTGAAAGCGGTCCTGGCGGATGACTCGATTCTGCGTCAGTTGGACCTGGAGGGGCTGCCCTGTCCCTGGACTGCCGAGCGGCTGCGGGCCGCTCGCGTGGGGCTGGTGGGGACCAGTAATACCTGGGCTCCGCGTTTGGCGGAGTTGCAGTTTCAATGGCCCACCGCCCAGATGTGTGTGATCTACGACGGACTGGGACCGAGTTCCGACCGGAAGCGGGGACTGGTCGAGCGCGTCCGCGAAGTGCTGGGCCCGCTCGGCGACATCGGCGAGCGGATTCAAGTCTGGGAGTATCCCGAGCGGCAGTGTGCGCTGTATGACTCGCTGAATTCCGAAGCGGCACCGCACATGGTTCCGCTGGTGGCTGTGATGTCGGGCCCGACATCATTCGCGGAAACTTCCGACCCCCAGACGGGAAAGATCTCGGTCGTCTTGCAGCGCTCGAAACTCTCGTTGCAGCAGGCTCGCGTGCAGCATCTTCTCGGCCATCAGATTCAGGCCGTTGCCGGCTATCTCCCCCTGCTGAAGGTTCATCTGGCGTCGCCATCCATCGTCAATGCCGAGGTTCAGGCCGCGCTGGACCAGAATCGCCGTGTGGCGGACCGGGCCACGTACTGGATGGCCGCCACTCAGTATGAAGGCAACAAACTCACGGCCTGTGTGGGGACTCTGCAGAGCTACGCGAAGAACTTTCCCTTGGGCGAGATGGGGGAAGCCGCCGCCATGCGTCTGTCCGCCTGCCTGATGAAGTCTCAAGAGTATGGCCCCGCCGCTCAGATCCTGGAGGGCATCGGCCCTGGCCCCAACCTGAACCGCAGGAAGCTGCTGGCTCGCCGTCTACGGGAGTTGGGCCCATCGCCGGGGTCCACTCCCACGGAGCCGCAGCCTCCCGCGCCCGCCCCGGTCCCCGCGAGCGAAACGATCCCGCCGCCGCCGCCAAGGGCGGAAGCCGGGCAACAGTGAGTTGCCGAGCCCAACCCTCACTCCCCGCAAAGACTTCCGAAGTCTGGAGGCCCTCAACCCTCAACGATCCCCCCCTCAATCGCGGGAATTCTCTCCTCGCCAGATAGCCAACGGCTCGGCAAGGCGTAAAATCGCCCGGTCGCTTCGTCCGGGCCGGGGCTCGATGGATCGCGATCAGGGAGGTTCAAGATGTCGACCGTGACTGATTCGTCCGCACTCAAAAAAACCATTCGCGAACAAGCCCACGCCGCCCGGCTGGCCCAGCTCAATAAAGACGAGGTCAGCCAGACCATCGTCGACCGGTTCATGCAACTGCCGGAATATCAGCAGGCTCAAACGGTCATGTTCTACGTCGATGTCCGGACCGAAGTCCGCACGCGGCAGGCCCTCCCCGCAGCCCTGGCCAGCGGCAAGCGGATCGTGATCCCGTACTGCGTGGACGGCGAACTGGAGTTGTTCCATCTGGAGTCGATGGACGAACTGGAACTCGGGATGTACCGCATCCTGGAGCCGAAAGCCGAACTGCGCGGCATCCCCGCCAAGATGACACCAGTCGAGGAACTCGACTTGGTGATGGTTCCGGGTGTCGCTTTCGACCGCCGGGGAGGCCGCACCGGACACGGCAAGGGGTACTACGACAAGCTCCTGGAGCATGCCCTGCCCAAGACTCCGCTGATCGCGCTGGCCTTTGAATGCCAGCTGTTCCCGGAGATCCCGATGCAGGATCACGACATCTTCATGGACAAGGTCGTAACGGAAGCGGCGATCTACAACGGGTTGGGTCGCGGGAAGTAGCACGGAATTCATTCCGTTCCAAGTCGCCGGACTCTCCGAGTCCGGTGGCAGTGATTTCCACCCAGGCGGGCCGCGTTCGAAGCCAAAGAGAATCTGCTTCGCGTGATTACGAGTGATTATTGCGAAGAAGTGCCGACACCGGATTCGGAGAATCCGGCGACTTGATCAGAGTCCCGCAAGAACGGAATAAATTCCGTTCTACGAACCGCGACCGTTGGAGTTCAGCCTTTAGGCTGCTCCGCCCACGTTCGGTGATCGGGTACTGCCAGACCGAAGACAGGCTAAAGCCTGAACTCCAACAGTCGAACTACTCAAGCACGAGCGGCGCGAACGGGCTGGTGCGGAACATCTTTTCCGCGATGACCTTCTTGTCGGCATCGGTCTTGGCACCGGCATACAGCAGGCGCAGCTTCTTGATCTTCACCTTGCGAGTCCGCTGGCGAGCCAATTCACGCTGACGTTCGATTCGACCCATGGTCAGTCACACTACTCACTTCGGACGGACTCGCCTGCGACAACCCCAATGGATGTGGGAGGCGGACCGGGCAGGATATCCGCTGGCGGGCGGGAAGTCAAACGGGGGGAGAGCTTTCAGCGATCAGCAGTCAGCCGTCAGCCGTCAGCCAGAGAATTCAACATTCTGGCTGAAGGCTGATTGCTGATCGCTGACGGCTCCCCTCCTCGCTTCCCTTTCCATCAACGATTGTCGATAACGGCGGATCCCCGTTCCCCTGTTTGAGGCCCCAACATGTACGCCCAGCCGGAAGGTTCCCGATGGACAGCTGCGACCTGGGGAGTGTGCATTGTGCTATTGCTGGCCAGCACGCTGAACTACATGGACCGGCAGACGCTGGGCAATGTTCAGACGCGGGTCGAGAAGGAGTTCGGCCTCAACAACAAACAGTACGGCAATCTGGAACTGGGATTCGGGCTGGCCTTTGCGGCGGGGGCGATTGTGTTCGGGATCACCGCCGATCTGGTCAACGTCCGTTGGTTGTATCCTCTGATGATTCTGTTGTGGTCGGCGGCGGGGGCGGTGACGGCGTATTCTCGCTCTTATGAGGAGTTAATGTATTGCCGGGTGCTGCTGGGGTTCTTCGAGGCGGCGCACTGGCCGTGTGCGCTCAAGACCACGCAACGGCTGCTCGCTCCGAGTGAGCGCACGCTGGGGAACAGCTTGCTGCAAAGCGGGACATCGATCGGGGCGATCATCACGCCGCTGATCATTCTGTACATGCTTCGTCACAGTAAGACTGACTGGAGAGATCCGTTTCTCGTTATCGGAGTCCTGGGGTTCGTCTGGGTGGTGGCGTGGTTCGCGGTGTCACACCACGTTCCTCTGTCCCCCGAGGCTCACGATGCCGTTGACCGCGATGCTACGGGCTGGTGGACGGACAGGACGTTTGTGCGGCGGTTTCTAGTGCTGATCGGCGTGGTCATCTCCATCAACGTGGCGTGGCACCTGTTCCGGGCCTGGCTGCCGAAGTTCCTGGAACAGGGGCGGGGTTATACGGAGCCGCAGCGGCTGGCCTTTACGTCCGTGTTCAATGGAGCCACCGATGTCGGGTGCCTTCTGGCCGGAATCGCCACAGTGTGGTTGCAAGGCCGAGGAGAGTCCATTAGCCGCGCGCGGCGGATCGTGTTCACGGGGTGTGCGGCTTGCTGTGCGACCTCGCTGCTGATCCCGTGGCTGCCGAAGGGGCCGCTGTTGCTGGGAGTGCTGCTGGTGATTGCGGGCGGCCTGCTCGGGCTGTTCCCGTGCTACTACACCTGGAGTCAGGACTTGTCCCGCAGTCATCAGGGCAAAGTGACCGGGATGCTGGGTACGATCGCCTGGCTCGTCACCGCTCCGATGCACAGGTTCTATGGCCAGTTGATCGACTGGACTAAGGGCTACAACGCCCAGTTGGAGGCAGCGGGCCAGACGCCATGGATCGGGCCGTTCGATGCCGGGCTGGCCCTGGCGGGCTGCCTGCCGCTGATCGGGGCGCTGGTGACTTGGTTATGGTGGGAGGAGCGGGAGAGCCCTTCCACGGGCAGCGGCATGCACTGACGCTTGATTGGAGGTTGGAGTCCAGCCTTTAGGCTGCTCCGGAGCAGGCGACACAACTTAGAGCAGTTTCAGAAATCGTGTTCACTTAAAAGTCTAGAACACTAATCTCCACTGATCGACGCTAATCCAGATTCGGATCAGTGTTGATTAGCGAAGATTAGTGTTCCAAAATCGTCATTTCCATTGGCTCGTTTGGTGAACACTAATTCTGTAACTGCTCTAAGATAGGGTTTTGCGAGGCGGCTTCCCCCGTAGAACGGACATCCTCGTCCGCTCTCTCAGTCCGGACAAGGATGTTCGGACTACGCGAATATCCACATGCAACAGGCATTCGCTTCAACCGCCAGTTCCTCTGTGTCCCGGCAGGGACACCCGATAATAGCCCACCGATTCATCGGTGGGTCCACGAACCTCTGGCGGTCGGCAGCCCCGGCAGGGGCGACAGAATCTCGCAACGTGGCCCGATGCCGATCACTCGTCACGACAGTGATCGTCAGCGTCTGCCGTCCCTGGCGGGACTCGTCGGATCGTCCGGGGCGCTCTCCCACCGTTGAAACGGTGGGCTAGTTTCGGAAGTCCCTGACGGGACAAAGAGGGTGCTTTCGTAAGTAATTCTTACCTTGGAAGCCCTGGCTCTGTCGGGTTCAGCGCGGAGTGTCATAAAAAAAGAGGCGGCGGGCTCGAATGACTTCGAACCCCGCCGCCTCAAGAAACTCTCTGGCTGAATGCTGACAGCTGATCGCTGACAGCTCCCCCTACGGCAGCCGCTTGACGCGGATGTTCTTGTAGGCCACCGTGCTGCCCGGGTCGTGCGATTGCAGGGCGAAGATTCCGCCTTCGGTGCTCAGGCGACGTTCGAAGTCGGCGCTGGCCGCCTTCTGGTCGGCGGGCTCTTCGTGGTCGACGACGACCTTGTCATCGAGCTTGATCGTGATGTGCTTGCCCTTGACGATCACGGTCTCGGTCCACCACGTATCGTCGGCGATGTGAATCTCCTTCACGTCGACGATGCCGTACAGGCTGCCGCTCTTCTTGGGGTCGCTGTGGGTGTTGTTGACCTGGCATTCCTGGCCGAACTTGGGCCATCCGGTTTCCTGATACTTGGTGTGGACGTAGATGCCGCCATTGCTGCCCTTGGTGGCCTTGCAGTCGACCTTGAGTTCGAAGTTCACGAATGGCTTGTCGGCACCAACGTAGAACATGTGGCTGCGTTCGCCTTTGGCAACCAGCGTGCCATCGACGAGCTTCCACGATTCCGGATGTTCGGTGCTGGCCTTCCAGCCGTCGAGTGACTTGCCGTCGAAGATGACCTGGAAGCCCTCTTCGTCGGCGGCATGGGCGTTCAGCATTCCGAGGCCCAGAGCCAAAGCTCCGAGCAGTCCCAGCAGTGTGTGTTTCATGGGTGATTGTCTTTCTTGAGAGATCGTTGAGGGTTGAGGGTTGAGAGCGAGTCAAGCCCCCCGGTTGCAACCGGTGGGCTTTGAGCGGGCGGCCACATTACTTCTTCTCGTTCGCCTTGAATCCGCCGGCCACGAAGTCCTTCTGGGCCTTCTCTTCCTGGGCCTTCGAGACCTCGGGGTTCGGCGTCGCGTCGACTTCGATTTCGCCGCGAATCCACTTCACAGCCTGCGTGATCGAATCGAGGTACGCCGGGTTGACCCACGATCCCTCGTTGTGGCCGATGTTGTTGTAGTACAGCTTCCCCTCGCCGTTGTTCTTGATCCAGCACACCGGGACGTGGTAGCCGTGCTCGGTGTTGATCGTGCCGCCGACGGGGCTCTTCGAGTAGTCGAGGCTCAACAGCACCCGGCACTTGGCAGGCTGCCAGTGGCGGTACATGTAGATCTCGTCCTTGATCTTGAATTCGGTGCCGAACGGCTTGGTGAGGGCGTTCTGCTCGTGGACGGTCATCGTCACGTCGGTCCCCGAACCCCACGGATGGCCGATGAACGTGCCGCCCATCAAGTCCCAGTACGGCTCGTAATCGTGGTACGTATCGCCCGCCGAATGAAAGCCCAGGATCCCGTGGCCCTTCTGCTTGGCCCATTCATTGAACAGGTAGTCGCGGTCCGCATCGACGATCGGCAGCGTCCCGGTCGTGTAGAAGGCCACGATGTCATACTTCGCCAGGTTCGCCTTTGTCACGTCCGACTTCACGTCTTGCGTCAGGTCAGCTGTGAACAGTTTCGAGGTCTCCCCGAGGGTCTTGATGGCGATCTCGGCAGGAGCCAGTTGCCCCTCCTTGCGAGACACCGAGCTGTGCTTGAAACCCACGCTCTGAGTAATGAACAGCATCCGCGACGGAGCCTTGTCCTCCGCCAACACCAACGCACACAAGCAGCTGGTGGCCACCAGCCCGAACAACACGCGACGCAACATGAGAGGCTCCTGGGAGTGAGACAGTGATTCCGGGATGCGATCGAAACATCGCATCCAGAGACTCCTTTCTATCGAGTTCGGGTCAGAACCTCCAGATTCGCGGGTTGGGGATTGGGAAATTGGGTGGGACCACTCGGCCCGTAGCTGCGTTCGCCAGAACGCGGGTGGCTTGTCAGGTGACTGCATTCGCCAGAGCATTCCACGATTGCTTGTGCGACGAGGAGTAGAACGGACCCCCTATGTCCGTTCCGCCCGGACCTGGGGGTCCAGGCTACGAGGGCACATATCGAATCGTGGAATGCTCCAGAGCGGACTCCCCGCGTTCTGGCGAACGCAGCTACGGCGAGTTCAGAGGCTCGCGTTGTCGCCCCTAGTCAGCTGCGGTACAGTCGCGAGGCCCCCCTACGTGGCTCGCGAGACTCCCTCACCTTGGACTTCATCCCCCCCGCACTCCTCAAACTGCTCCAGCGACTGGAGGTCAACCGGGCGGTGGCGTATCTGCTTCTGTCGCGGGGATGGCAGTTTGTCTCCGGGGTGTTCACGGTCATCTTGCTCACCCGCTGTCTCAATGGCAGCCAACGCGGGGTCTATCAGTTGTTTGGCAGTCTGGTCGCGATGCAGATGTTTGTGGAGTTGGGACTGCCGGGGATCGTGGTCCTGATGACGAGTCACGAGTGGTCCCGGCTGCGGTTGAGTGCGGTCGGGCGGGTCGAGGGGGACTTGGTCGCGCTGGGGCGGCTGTCGAGTCTGCACCGGTTTGTGTCGCGATGGTTTGCCGCGTGCGCGATCGTCTTCCTGTGTGGCGTCTCGCTGGACGGGTACTTTGAGATCGGGGCCGAGAAGCCCCAGGTCGATTGGCTCTCCCCGTGGTTGGCGCTGGTGGCGGTCAATGCGGCAGCGCTGCTCTACGTGCCGAAGTTGTCGATTCTGGAAGGTTGCCAGCAGGTCGGGACGATCAACTTTTATCGGCTGCTTCAGGCCGTGACGGGGACTCTAGTGGTGTGGGCCTCACTACTCGCAGGAGGTGGGTTGTGGGCCTTGGTGGCCTCCAGCCTGGTCCGCTGGGCGTGGGAGTTCTACCTGGTCCAGGTCCGCTACCGCGAGACGTTCGCTTCGTTGCGAGAGCATCATGAACCCGTGCCCACAGCCTGGTTCCGCGAGATCCGGCCACTCTTTTGGCGAATGGCCATCCAGACCATCGGCAGCTACTTCAGCTCCTACTACTTCACGCGCGTGGTGTTCAACTTTCAGGGCGTTGTGGAGGCCGGACGGTTTGGGATGACATGGACGATCCTGATGACTCTCTTCGCGGCGAGTCAGTCCTGGGTACTCACTCGCTCACCGGAGTTTGGGGCGATGGCCGCGCGGGGTGAGCATGCCCAACTGCGGCGACGGTTGATCAAGACCGGCCTGATTTCGCTGACAGTGTTTCTATTGGGGGCCGGGGCCTTTTCGGCTGTGGTATACGCACTGCGCCAGGTGGGCGTGAAGCAAGCGGAGAGTTTTCTGGCATTGCCCGAGACCGGCCTGCTGATCGCGGGACTGGCACTGGTGCTGGTGGCCGGGCTGTTCCAGACCTCAGTCCGGCTTTACAAACGCGATCCGTTTCTGATCCCGAATTCGATCGCGTCGTTGGCGATCGCGGTCCTGGCCTGGGAAGCGGGGCGACGCTTCGGGGTCATGGGAATGGCCTCGGCCTATGTCCTCGTGGTGGGATGCTGGTCGTTGCCGGTGAGTGGGTATCTGGCGTGGCGGCATTGGAAGAGCGTAGAGGGTTGAGTGAAAGGCAGAGGACGCGATGATTCCTGAGTTTCGCGAGGACGGATATCTGCCGGAAGGGCTGCATTTGGCAACCGATGCCGAGATCACATTTCGGTTTGGGGGAGCAACCAGCCAAAGGCGACGACTGATTCTGCGGCTCAGACGGTGGATCGAACTCGCGAGGAGCGTTCAAGCTAGGCGGCTCTGTGTCGATGGCAGTTTCGTCACCGCCAAAGCCGTTCCCCTGGATGTGGATGCCGTGATTTGGTTGCCTGACAATTTTTCCACCCAAGTCAGTCGTGGCCATCCGGCGGCCATCGAACTCGAAATGATGCTGCTGACTCGGCGTCCCGAGGAAATCTTTGCCGCCGAAGATCGGCGTGACTGGGAGGAGTGGTTAGAATTCTTCAGTCGGACGCGAGAACCTGACGGGATTCGGAAAGGACTTGTGGAGGTGGAACTGTGATCACGACCCCCATCGAATACGAACAGATCCAGCAGGAACTCCGGGATCTGCAGGATCGCCTCGAACGGCTGCAGAAAGATCATCCCCTGGGTGAGAAGGGTTTCACGAAGGCGGGCATTCGGAAACTGATCGCCCGCCTGAATGAGGAATTGGCGGTCTTCGAGGGGAGTGAGGAAGCGCGCAGCTCCCCATTGAGTTGAGATGAGTCAAACACCATCCCTTGCCCCTCTGCCCTGCGAACCTCAACCCTCAACGTCCTCCCATTCGAGAGGACTCTTAAAACCCAACTGTCCAGAAATTTTGGGCCAATTCCGGGCCGGTTGTCCAAAGACCCTCCAGTGGGGGAGTTTGTGGGTTGCGAAAGGGCGACGCACTGGGGGGAGGCGGGCGGTCGTCCCGGGATTCAACATCCTGCGGATCATGCAGTTACGACACACGGCACTTCGTGATCTCGCGGAGTCGTAATTTGACCACGGCAGACTCTGCGGGTAGAATCTTAACGCAACGGGACGGTCGGAAGGGCGGATCTCTCACGAACGCTTGTACACTTGTCCGGTCCCTGTTGCATGGTTGTGGTGACTCGGTGGGGTGGCTTTGGGGGTTGGGCTGAATCTTTCGGCGATGCGAAAGATACGTCCTAACTTTGAGTCTCTCGGCTGGGGTTCGTCCCTCATTGTCACATGGACGGGGTGCTTGTGGACCTTTCGAGCGACATCAAAGAACAGGTCCGTGCCCAGACGGACATTGTCGCTCTCATCGGAGAAGCGGTCGCTCTCACTCCGCAGCGTGGCGGTCGCGAGCATGTCTGTCTCTGCCCGTTCCACGATGACCATAACCCCTCAATGCGGGTCTATGCCGACCGGCAGAGCTATCGCTGCTGGGTCTGCAATGCGGGCGGCGACTGCTTCACGTTTGTGATGGAGCGGGAAAAGATCGGCTTCCGCGAGGCCCTCGAAATCCTGGCCAAGCGGGCCAACATCAAGCTCCCGGAGTATGCGGGCAAACGCGGTGACGACGACAACCGTACGGCCATCTACGAAGCTCTTCTCTGGGCGCAGGAACTCTTCCACCGCACCTTCCTCTCCGACCCCTCCGCCGAGCTGGCTCGCGACTACATCCGCAGTCGAGGCATGACGCCGGAGATGGTCAAGCAGTTCCGCATCGGCTACCACCCGAACAATTGGGACTGGCTGCAAGTTCAGGCCCGTGGCAAGTTCAAGCCGGAGCAACTCGTGGCCGCCCGACTGATTGGCGAGCGAAACAACGGTCCCGGCTTTTACGACTACTTTGTCGACCGCGTGCTGTTCCCGATTCGCAACGAACGTGCCCAAGCGGTCGGGTTCGGGGGACGCATCCTCCCCGGCTCGACCCATCCGGCCAAGTATTGGAACAGCCCGGAAAGCGTGGTCTTCCAGAAGAGCAAGCTCGTCTTCGCCCTCGACGCCGCCCGCGACGAGATCCGCAAGACCGAGACCGCGCTGATCTGCGAAGGCTATACCGATGTCATCGCCTGTCACCAGTATGGCGTGAAGAATGCGGTCGCCACGCTGGGAACCGCGTTGACCGACCAGCATGTCACGATCCTCAAGCGTTTTGCCTGTAAGGTCGTCCTCGTCTATGACGGCGATGCCGCCGGAATGGCCGCAGCGGAGCGCGTTCTCGATCGGTTCATCGTTCAGGATGTCGACCTGCGGATTCTGACACTGCCCGGTGGCCAAGACCCGGACGAGTTCCTGGCCGCTCAGGGGGCCGATGCCCTGCGAGTACTTCTGGAGAACGCCCCGGAAGCCCTCGACTTCAAGCTCCGCTGCCTGCAAGCCAAGTACCCCGCGAAGACGCTCGATGCGCGGCAGCGGATCCTCGAAGAGATGCTCGCAGTTCTCGCCGCCGCCCCACGCCTGACCCAACACGTCCGCGAAGGTCTGCTACTCGCAGCTCTTGCCGAACGGCTGGGCCTGCGAGAGGAACAAGTGCGAGAGCGTTTGCAAGAAGTACGAAGCCAAGCCGCCCGCCGAACTCCTCGACAGGACGACACATTCCCCCCGGAGGAGGGCCGAACTGAGCCTCGGCCCGAGGTTCGACCCGAGTCTCGGCCCATTGAAACAGCCCGTTTGTACGCTGGTCGGCTCACCATGAGTGACCGATTGGAATGCGAATTGCTGGAAGTGTTGCTAACTGCTCCCGGACTGCTTCGGTTCGTCGTTCGCGAGATCGAACCCGACTCGATCCGGCACCCGCAGTTGCAAGTGTTGCTCGCCGAGATGCTGTATCACGGCGAGTCCCAACCCTGGAACTTCAAGAGCCTTCTCGGGGCCCTCGAAGATTCCGAGTTGAAGCGTCTAGCCGTCTGGCTCGACGATCAGGCCCGGGCGAAAGACCTGGCCAAGAAACTCCGGGAGACCGGAGCCGATGCCGACGAGACTTGTCCTCTTTTCCTTCGTGCGACCATCGACAACCTCAAATGGCGCCAGGAAGAACAGTCTCAACTTCAACGGGGGGCACTGACGTCCCCCAGCCTCGGCGAGGGAACGCCTCCACCTGACGACGCCGACCAGCTGCGCCAGGCATACCAGTTTCACCAGAGACGCGCCACCAAGAGAACGACTGCGTAAGTCAGCCGTACCCCCGGCTGTGTCACCCCTCGTTCAACCCCGGAGGAAACCCCAGCATGTACCAGCATGACGAAGCCCTGTGCCAACTGATTGACCTCGCCCGCCAGCAGCGGTTCCTAACATTCACGCAGATCAACTCGTATCTGCCGAACGAAGCGGTCAGCCCGGAGAAGCTCGAAGAAGTGTTGATGCTCCTGGAGGAGTTGGGGCTGAGTGTGCGCGATGACCTGAAGCTGCGGCGCGTGAGCCAGGCCGCTGCCAAGAAGAAGACGGCCACGAAGGTCACGGAGCCCGCCAAGCCCAAGCGAGGTTCCGTCGAACTCGACGACTCGAAGCAGATCGAAGACCCGGTCCGCATCTACCTGACCCAGATGGGCGAACTGCCACTGCTGACCCGCGAGGAGGAAATCTCCCTCGCCAAGACGATCGAAGTCACCCGCCGCCGGTATCGTCACCACCTGCTCGAAAATGACTACGTCGCCCAGCAGACGGTCGAAGTCTTGCAGCGCGTCAGTGATGGCCAACTGCCGTTCGACCGCACGATCAAGGTCTCGCTCACCGAAGGGTTGGAGAAGGACCAGATCCTCGGTCGCATGCCGATGAATCTGCAGACGATCCGCCACCTGCAATCGCGGAACCTCGCCGACTTCCAGATCATCATCGACCCCGCGACCAAGACCGTGGTCCGCAAGCAGACGGAAGAGCGGCTCAATAAGAACCGCCGCAAGATCGCCAAGCTGATCGAGGAGATGGGCGTCCGCACCGCCCGCATCCATCCGCTGATGGACCGCTTCCAGCAGATCACCACGCGCATGGTCCAGCTGCGCGACCAGTTGAAGGTCCACAAGGGGAGCGCCGAGTCCGCCGAAGCCGCACTGAAGGAACTCAATGAGCTGATGGAGCTGACGCTGGAGACTCCCGAATCGGGAAAGAAGCGGGCGGAAGAGATCCAACTGCGATATACGTCCTACGAGCGGTCGACGCGCGACCTCTCGGGCGGGAACCTGCGGCTGGTGGTGTCGATCGCCAAGAAGTATCGGAATCGCGGCCTGAGCTTTCTCGACCTCATTCAAGAGGGGAACACCGGACTGATGCGGGCGGTCGACAAGTACGAATACCGCCGGGGCTACAAGTTCTCGACCTACGCCACCTGGTGGATTCGGCAGGCGATCACCCGCGCCATCGCCGACCAGGCCCGGACCATCCGGATCCCGGTCCACATGGTCGAGACGATCAACCGGCTGATTCGCGTTTCGCGACAGCTGCTCCAGGAGCTTGGCCGTGAACCCACGGTCGAGGAGATCGCCGAGGCAATGTCCAAGGGTCAGGAGGTCCAGGTCACGCCGGAGAAGGTCCGCGAGATCATCAAGGTCTCGCAGGAGCCCGTGTCCCTCGAGACGCCGATCGGCGAGGAAGAGGATTCGCACCTCGGCGACTTCATCGAGGATCGTGGTGCCCTTGCCCCGGCCGAGGCGGCGTCGCACCAGCTCCTCAAGGAGCAGGTCGAGGCGGTCCTGGACTCACTGACCGGGCGAGAGCGGCGCGTGTTGCAGTTGCGGTTCGGCCTCGAGGACGGGCGCGCCCGCACCCTCGAGGAGGTGGGCAAGGAGTTCAACGTCACCCGTGAGCGCATCCGCCAGATCGAGGCCAAGGCCCTCCGCAAGCTCCGCCACCCGTCCCGCAGCCGCAAGCTCAAGGACTACCTCGAGTAGAGGGGCGAGCGGCGCGGCCGCTGC
>JAYWFM010000035.1:0-14795 GCA_043778825.1 Planctomycetota bacterium
CGCCGGACTTGCCCCTCACCCCCAAGAGTCCGGAAAATGGACCGGCAAACGACGCATCTACGGCGGCCGCAAAGCCGTCCGCACGGCCCTCTACATGGCCGCCAAATCCGCCGCCCAACACTGCCCGCACCTGGCCCCGTTCTATGACAAACTCCGCGCTGCCAACAAACCCTACAACCTCGCCCTCATCGCCGTCGCCAGAAAACTCCTCATCCGTCTCAACACCCTCCTGAAAAACCTCAAAATTCAAACCCCGGTCGCGGCACTCTCAACTTGACAAGCGACACAGTCGCTCCGTGGTGATTCTCTGCCTACTTTTCTGATGCACACACATCTGGCGCGGCTACGAAACCTTCCTCTTGATGGCCCGCGGCGCGGATGCCATGTTGGGGAAATGGGGGTAAGACTGAGGCTGGAAAGCCCGTCCTACGGGAAGGACGGGCAGGTGTGCCCGTCCCACGGCTGAGGGGCGATCATGACGATACTGGGTGTTCGGCGGCTGTTGTATTTGGGGATCGCACAGGCGGGCGGGTACGAATTGGGGGGATGTGAATGATCGGTGAGGAACGGGAGTCTGGCTCGCGGGTTTCGATTCCTTCCGAATCGGGGGAAGAACCGGGAACTTCGGTGGCTGGCCTGGCATCCAACACTTCAGAGGGATGCAGCTGGAGTGGGCGAATCGGGAGATTCGTCATTCGACCGGCAACCGGGAGGTTCGGGACAATCCTCCAGGTGGGCGTGGCGTTCCGGCCAAGTCCGATTCTGACGAGTCGTAGAGGTTTTCGGTTGACCGGACGTAAATCTCAACGATAGTGTACCTTGGGGGAATTCCGTCACATCCTTCCCTCTTCACTTTCCGGGCTGGGAACAGTCCGGTGGTCCGTCGGTGGACTTCCCACTCAACACACAGGTTCTTGTCGACCGCTGGTGCCGTCACCATCGCGTTCGGAGTATTTCACATGGCCAATTCCTCCGCGTGGGGCATCGACATCGGGCAATCCGCTCTCAAGGCGGTCAAACTCCAATATGTGGAGTCGACCGGCCAGGTGATGGCGGCTGCGTTCGATTACATCCAGTACCCCAAGATCCTGACCCAGCCGGACGCTGTGCCGGAAGAGATCATCCACGACGCGATGAAGACGTTCCTGTCGCGGAACAATCTTCAGGGCGAGATGGTCGCCATGTCGGTGCCGGGCCAGACCTCGCTGACGCGGTTCATCCAGTTGCCACCGGTGGAGGCCAAGAAGGTCCACCAGATCGTCCAGTACGAAGCGCGGCAGCAGATTCCGTTTGCTCTCGAAGATGTGGTGTGGGACTACCAGCGGCTGGGCGGCGGGATTGAAGAGGGGGGCTTCCTGCTCGATGCGGAAGTCGGCCTGTTCGCGATGAAGCGGGATGCGCTGTCGCAGGCGATGCGGCCCTACGTGCAGCACAAGGTGGAACTGGAACTGATCCAGATTGCCCCGCTGGCGCTGTACAACGTGCTCTGCTACGACGAGATGGGACACCGTCCCGGAGTGCCCGAGGGTGACAACGACTTTGTGATTGTCCTCGACATGGGGTGCGACAACACGACGCTGATGGTGTCGAACGGGAAGAAGATCTGGGTGCGTAACGTGCCGATCGGCGGCAACCACTTTACGCGGGCCCTGACCAAGGAAATGAAGCTCAGCTTCGCCAAGGCCGAACTGCTCAAGTGCAACGCCACCAAGTCGGAAGACCCGCGGGCGGTGTTCCAGGCTCTGCGTCCGGTGTTCAACGACTTCGTGTCGGAAATCCAGCGGTCGATCGGGTTCTTCTCCAGCGTCAATCGCCAGTCGAAGATCGCCAAGGTGATCGGATTGGGTAACGGGTTCAAGCTGGCCGGGTTGCAGAAATTCCTGCAACAGAACCTGCAATACGATGTCGAACGTCCCGATGTCTACAAGGCACTGGCGGGGGATGCGGTGATCAACTCGCCGCTGTTCGCCGACAATGTGCTGAGCTTCGCGGTGCCTTATGGACTGGCGTTGCAGCTGGTCGGCCAGACGGCGATGAAGACCACGCTGCTGCCGCCCGAGATCACGCGCGAGCGAGTCATCCGTCGCAAGAAGCCGTGGGCGGTGGCGACGGCGGCGACGCTGCTGCTCGGGACTGCGGTCGCGACGATGGGGAACGCCTTTCCGTATATGAAGGTCCACACCGAGGACTTCACGAAGGCGGAAGCCGAGGCCACGACGTTCGGGGGCGAGGTGAACGCCCTCAAAACCAAATACGACACAGAGAAGGCCCGCAACGACGCTCAATATGCCAAGCTGAACGCCTCGGTCAAGGACCGGCGGGGACTGGCGTGGTTGGAGATCTACAACTCGATCAACGACTGTCTGCCTCGCGAAGAAGGGGATGCGGCGGAATCCAAGGAGATTCAGCTGCGACACCAGATGAGCATCGAGGAGATCAGCGCCCGGAGGCTGACCGATCTGGACGCGGGCTGGTACGCCAAACTGGCTCCGACGAACAAGGAAATGGTCGCGGAGGACGAGAGGGCGACGGCCCCCACGGGTGAGGGTTATGTGTTCACGGTGCGTGGCCTGCACTGGCACAACAATCCGGCGGACACGGGCGAGCAGGGTCACTTGTATGTGATGAACACGTTCCTGAAGAATCTTCAGCAGCAGCAGACGCCCCGGATTGAGGGATTCCCGACTCGAGATGTGCGTCGACTGGGAATCTCACACGCGACCCTGGTGAGTGTCACGCCGAGCTTCTTCTACTACGATCCGGAGGGTGGCAAGATCGACAAGAGTGCCCCCCGGAATCTCTTCGGTGGTCCGGGAACACTCCCGGGATCGACGCTTCCCGGTTCCACGCTCCCCGGCTCGGTCACCTCCAACATTCCGCCGGACCCCACAGCCATTCCCGTGTATCCCCCCGGCCCCGGCGTCCCCGGTGCCAATCCGAATTCCACACGGATGCCGCTGTTGCGATTCACGATTCAGTTGGCCTACAAGCCGACTCCAGTCGAGTCGCGGGCCTCACTGACCTCAGTTGTGGAGGGTACCGGGGCCACGGGAGCAGAGGCTCCGGCGGAGGGCTCTACACCCGCAGCCCCCGCAGCCCCCGTCACACCGCCTGCCGCACCCGCCAAGGGCGATTAGCCGCCACGTTCGCACTCCTTGCTCCTCACACACACACTCAACTCTCCACACATTGGGAGTGATCTCATGGACAAACTCGAACCTCTCCTGAAGAATCGTTTCTGGATTCTTCTGGTGCCACTGCTCTGCATGAACCTGTGGGGGTATTTCTCCGCCAATGGGGCGCTCAAGGCGGCGACCAAATCGCGGGTCGAGACGCTGGACAAGGTGAAGAGCGGCATCCCCGCCGGCTCCACCGACCCCAATGAGACCTACTCGGCCGAACTCCAGAAGCGGAACGATGCCCTGGAGGGGTTTGTCAACGAGGAGTTGCTCGACCTCTGGAAGAAACAGCAGACTCGCATGGTCTGGCCCCCGCGCGTGACCCCCAACATCCCGAAGGTGTATCTGTCGGAGATCAAAAGCAACCAGGTCCGCTTCACCTATCAACAGGACTACCCCGAGGTGATGCAACGGCTTCACGAAAGTGTGGAGCCGTTCGTCGCCAACAATCGCGGGATCACCTGGACCCCCAAGGTCGACTTTCCGGTGGAACTCATCCCCCGGATGAAGATCGGCACCCTGACCATCGATTCCAAGCAGATGTGGGAGGCCCAGGAAGACATCTGGGTGACGCAGTTCATCCTGGATGCCATCCGGCTGATGAACAAAGATGCGGACTCGGTCAACAGTGCCGTGATTCGCCGGGTTCTGGCCTACCAGTTGCTCGGTGGTGACGGAGTGCCCAAAGGGGAAGGCGCGGCTCCCGGCGAAGGGGGCGGCGGCGGTTCCGTGGACCCCTCTGTCATGGTGCATGGGGCTGCTCCTTCGAGCTATGCCCCGGCCATGCCGGGGGGCGGAGGCGGGTCCAACTCCTCCATCGCGATCAACCCGGTCGAAGAGTTTGGCATCGGCGGCGATCCCCTGGCTGCCGGAGCCGGGATGAATAACATGGGGAGTATGGCCGCCCCCACGGGAGATCCCACCGCCGCACCGACCGGCCCCGTCGGGCCGCTGCGCTATGTGAAAGACACTCCCGAGGCTCCCTACGTGGAGCGGGGCTTCGCCCTGAGCGTGATCATCAACCAGAACAAGCTGGTCGATTTCCTGGTGGCCCTGTCGAATTCGGAATGGCCGGTCCGCGTGGTCCGTTTCCACTTTGGCAAGAATCCGTTCACCGTCGATCTCTTCACCCTGGCCGGGGCGACCGGGGGAACGGGCTCGAACATGGGTTCGAGCATGATGATGCAGGGCGGGAAAGGTGGGTTCGGTTCGGGTTCCCCGGGCGCGACGCCCTTCACCAACCCGGCGTACAGTAGTAGTGGATTTACCGGGCCAGCTGGCAGTGGATTGACACCCGGAGCCCCCGAAGTCTACCCCCTGGATGCCTTGCAACAGCCGGACCTCATCCAGCTCGACCTGCTGGGTGTGATCACCATGTATCGTCAGCCCAAGGAGGAGATCGCCGCCCTGGAGGCCGCAGCGGCTGGGACGACTCCCGCTCCAGACGCCACCTCGGCGGAAGCCCCCGCTGACCCGGCTGCGGTGACACCGGCTGATCCAGCACTCAATGGGAATCGCGTACGTCCCCGCGTACATCCCGCTGACCCGGCTGCGGTGACACCGGCTGATCCAGCGGCACCGGCTGTGGGAACACCTCCCGCTGCCACACCCGCTGCGGAGGCCGGAAGCCCAGGTGCTGCCCCCGCGACTCCGGCCACACCGGGGACTCCCGCTCCGGCGACGGGGACTCCCGCTCCCGCCGCAGGGACACCCGCTGCACCCACGAGCGGAACGGTCCCGGCTCCCGCCGCGGAGGTTCCAGCGGCTGCCGAGGCCACTCCTCCAGCGGAAGCCCCGCCGAAACCCTAGATGGCGGGAACCAAACGGTTCCCTGCCGCGTCCCACTCTCGTGACAACAACACACATCTCAGTCCACACGCATTCAAACCCCCACAGAATTTCCGAAGAGGTGTCTCATGGCTGGCAAAGGTTTTGACGCGAAAGCGTTCCTGGTCAATCACACCGAAAAACTCGTTCTGGGGGCGGCGGGCCTGATGGTTCTGGTGTTCCTGTTGGGATCGCAATGGTCCTCGTACAAGGGAACACCGGACGACATCAAGACGAATGTGTCCCAGAGCCGGGCCGCCTTGGACCACCCCTGGCCGGAGGATCAGCAACAGCTGTTCGCCATGACGCAGAAGCGCACGCCGAAGCAGGTGGTGCACGACAACCTGCGGAATCCGATCGCGGTGAGTCAGTACGAGATGTCGACGCGGTTCATCTCGTCCCCCTGGCAGGGTAAGGAGCCGCTGCGCGAGCCCGTGCTGCTGGCCCTGGAAGAGGCGCTTGTCACGCCGGGCAAGGTTCTCATCGAGCGTCCGTTTGACCCCAACAAGATTGAAGCAGAGATCGAACCGGATCCCAAAAAACCAGGCAGCGGCAAGACAGATCCAGACCTTGCGGCCCTGCCTGTGACACCGGATCCTGATGGCGATTTCGCGCCCGATCCTGCGTCGTCAGAGGGTCTGGCGGGCCAGGCCGGTCCAGGCTCAGCTCCGCCGATGGCTGCTCCCGCCCACGCCACCGCTCCCCCCTCCCATGCCGCGATCCCCGGGGCACACGGGGCACACGGGGCACTCAGTGCCTATCCGGCCTATGGCGGGGTGGTTGTCCCGATGGTGTCCGGCCCCATTCGTGAGGCCCAGGGCTACTACTTCACCAGCGTGCGGGCCGTGTTCCGCGTCGGAGATCAGATTCGCAAGTTCCAGGACGCGATCCACGCCAAGTCCATGGACCAGGCCGCGTTTGCCTTCGAGGTCATCGACTTCAACCTCGAGCGCCAGGAACTGATCGGCCAAACCAAGAACTGGTCGGAATGGCAGCCGGTCGACACGCAGTCCGCCCTCGATGTCTTGGGCCAGTCGATGCCTCCAGAACCGGACATCGTTTCGGGAATGGTGACCAACAATGTGATCACGATGCCGCTCCCGCCTCGCATCTACGGGAACTGGCGCAAATATGGCTCGCACCCGAAAATTGACAACTTTGTGCTCACCGATGAACAGGTGGAAATGGAAATCGAGTTCCAGTCGAGAATGCTGGAATTGATGCGGGAGAGCCAGACGAAGTCGGCAGCGAAGCCCCTTCGCAAGCAGCCCGGAGGGTTCTCCCCCATCATCGGGGATTCCCGCGCGGTCCAGGCGCAGGTCTTCGACACCTCCCAATACGGGAGTTCCTCGGCCATGGGTTCCTTCAACGCCAACCCGGCGGGGTCGCGGGGATCGGGACGTCAGTCCCCCGCAGCCGCGAATCGGGGGGCATCCAGCCCGGACGCTGTGATGAAGAAGCTGCTCGAAACCAAAGACAAAGGCGAGATCAGCAAGGCTCTGGCGGAATACATCAAAGAACGGGTGACCGCCAATGGAGAGTTGCTGCTGTTCCGGTACATGGACTTCACGGTGGAATCGGGAAAGACGTATCGCTACCGGGTGCGTCTGGTGCTCAACAATCCGAACTACGGGCATCTGGCGTCGGAAGCGAACGGAGACGCTCTGGTGGTGCAAGGCGAAACCCGCACGACCGAATGGAGCAACGTGACCGAGCCCGCCACGATCGAACGGGACATCTACTACTTCGTGAAGGATGTCGATTCCCGGAGCAACAAATCGAAGGTCACGCTCTACCAGTGGGATACGAAACTGGGGACCACGGTCAACGCCGATCTCGATTTGTATCCCGGTCAGCACATCGCCGGTGCGGTCAAGACCAGCGTCATCAATCCGGCCAAGTCGACCTACAAGGAAGACGAGCCGTACACGTTCACGTCGTCCGATGTGTATGTGGACACCAACGCGGATGTGTCGCTGGATCGCACCCTGCACAAGGATCTGAAGCTGCCGGGCGGTTCCAAGGGGGACGTGTTGCTCCCCGAGGAAGTGCTGGTCGTGCAGTCGAACACCGGGGAGTTGGCGATCCTGGACCCGATTCGCCAGGGGGCTGAACAGAGACGCCTGGAGGACAATCAGAAGAAGCAGGCCGAACATTTCGCATCGCTGAAGGGATTGGTCCTGCCTGAGACGACGGAAATGGGCGACATGACCGACCCGTACGCCTCAGCCCACTCGGCGGGCAAGGCAAGCTCGGGGAAGGGCGGACGCGCCCGCAACCCACTCGTGGGAGGTTCCACGATGGGGCCGGGAATGGGGATGGGATCGGGTTCGGGTTCGGGAATGGGCGCGCCAGGGGGGCGTCGGCAGTCACCTCGCGGACAGCAACCCTGATTGTCGATCGAGGAATGAATGATGTCGGACCGCCGCCCCGAACACACCTCGGGGCGGCTTTTTTTGACACTCCGCGAGAAAGCCGACAGCATGATGCCGGACGGTGGCCCCCAGTCGTCGGATTCTCCGAATCCGGTGCTGTCCCGCCCTCGCCCAGGTGCCTGGAAGTGGTCGAACGTCGGCGGGAAGTTGCCCGGTGGGATGAAAGTCGCTCCACCGGACTCGGAGAGTCCGGCGACGTTGTCGGCTTCAGCGCGGAGTGTCATTTATTTGTCGGACTTCCGAAGTTGCAGTGGCAGTCCACTTTGACCGAACTGGATTCGTCGATGTATAGTCTCGTGGGACGATTTTCTCGCCGAGTTCTCGCAACGCGAGATCGATTCCTTTGAGCCTCTCTCATGGCGAAAGATTCCACCCCGCCTCTCCCCTCACATGACTTCGACCAGATCTCCTCGCTGGGGAAATATCAGATCCAGCGCAAGGTCGGTTCGGGAGGAATGGGAGCGGTCTATCTGGCTGTGGACCAGCAGCTCAAACGCACGGTCGCGTTGAAGGTTCTTCCCAAGGACAAGGCCACCAATCAAATCCTGGTGCGGCGCTTCAAAGCGGAGGGGCAGGCCGGAGCCCAGATGGAGCACCCGAACATCGTGGCCGTCTACGAATCGGGGGAGATCGACGGGTTCCTGTATCTGGCCATGGAGTTCGTGGAGGGGGTCGACGCTTACGAACTGCTCCGCAAGCGCGGGGTTCTCCCGGTCAGACGCTCCCTCGAAATCATCAAGCAGGTCGCGCTCGCCCTGCAACACGCCCACGAACGACAGATCGTGCATCGGGATATCAAACCGTCCAATCTGATGATTCGAGAGCGGGACGGACTGGTCAAACTGGCCGACCTGGGCCTGGCCCGCATCGTCGAAGACGACGGGGAATCGGGCATCACCAAGGCCGGAACCACCGTCGGCACCGTCGACTACATGTCCCCCGAGCAGGGGAAGAACAGCAAGGCCGCGGATATCCGCAGCGACATCTATTCCCTCGGCTGCACGTGGTATCACCTGTTGGCTGGAAAGCCGCCCTACCCCGAGGGAGACTTGTTGAACAAGCTCCGGGCCCACGCGCTCCAGCCCGTTCCCGATCCCCGAAACCTGAACGAGAACATCCCGTCGGGAGTCGTGGCTGTCCTGCAACGGATGATGGCCAAGAAGCCGGACGATCGTTACCAGACCCCGGCTCAACTGCTGGCGGACCTGAGTTCCCCGGCCCTCCTGCGCGGGGATTTTTCGGCGGACCAGTTGCACATGTTGGGATCCGCCCATGCCGCTTCGGGGGCCTCGGCAGCGGACGACGACGACGAGGAATACGACACCACTCCGAAGGGAGCCGCCCGCCAGCGTCCCACACCGTCCAAGCCAGGGCGAGCCGAGAAATCACCCGCTGCCCGCTCCTCCCGAGTCGATCGAGACGAACCGGACGAAGAAGACGAGTACGACTCCAGTCCCACGGGCGTCGCGCGACAACGTCCCGCCCCCTCCAAGCCGGGGCGAGCCGGGACCAGTCCCCGCCCCGCCCGGCCCGAGCGCGAGGAATCGGAAGACGACGAGTACGCCGACGAGCCCCCCGCCTCGCCGCAGAAACCCAAGAGCAAATCTGCCAAGCCCAGCGGACGTGAGGCACTCCCTGCCCGCGCGGCGACCGGGAATTCGGATGCCCCCGAAACGTCATCCGGCTCGGGGAAGCGAACCAAGGCCGAGCGAGTGCTGCCCGGTCGCATCGACCAGCCTCTGCTGTCGGAGACACCCGGTACATTTCTCGATCCCAATCAGATCAAGCTGGGATTGCTCCTGCTGATTATCGCCGTGGCCGTCGGGGGGATCTTTTGGTCGATCAAGAGCTTTGGGGACGCATCCGGCGGTGGTCCGCTTTCCGCCAATCCCTATGCCAGTGGGGAGGTGGCTGTGGTCCCTCCCGAGGTGGCCCCTCTCCTTCCGAATGATCCGACCCGGCCCGGCCAACCACAGAACCCAGCCACGCCCCAGCCCCCCACGCCGGGAACCGGATCGCCCCCACCCACCCCACCGGGAGCGACCAATCCCGGCCCGGTTGCGGCGAATCTCGACCGGACTCCCTTCGGTAGGTTGATCGAGTTTGCACCGACGGCAGCGGGACCGCTGCCCGCCTGGGTCTGGCAATCGCGCGTGAAGGTCAACTCGGATCGAGCCCTGAAAATCCGTCGCGGGCAGCCCGCCGAAGGCGAGTTTCGCGATCTGGCAGCGGCACTCGCCAAGGTCCAGGGCGATGCCGTGTTCGAGTTCGCGGATGTGGGGCCCCACGACATCCCCGCCTTCTCCCTGAAGCACACCGGGCGCTGGACACTCTGCGGGGCGGAAGGCGTCAAACCGGTTCTGATCCTGCCATCGGGGAACACCCCGATCAGCGTCCCCCTAGGCACATTGTCACTCGATGGGGTACACCTCATCCTCCCGCCAGACCGGACCGGTCCGGGGTTTCGTGTCGGTCCCGCCACGCTGGCGATCCGCCGTTCCACGCTGACTCACCTCGGCCCCTCGGCCATGGAACTCATCGCCGTCGAGACCAGTGGCCATGTGCTCCTGGAGGATTCGGTGCTGCGCAGCTGTGGCACCTGCCGCCTCGTGGTGCTCCAGGGAGAGCGGTCCGCACTGGTGGCGGGACAGTCGCTGCTGCTCGCGGGCAATGCCAGTGCGATCCAGATCGACTCGAAGGATGGGGTCGCGGATAAGCGGCACGTGACCCTCGTGGCGACGGCGTGCCTGTCGGGACAGTCGGGACTGGCCTGTTTCCACACGGGAAAACAGCCGCCGACGTGTCAGTTCCAGTTGCAGAATTCGATACTGGCCTACCTGCCCGGCCATTCCGCCGAAGCGGTGGGCGTGCTGTTTCGTGGCTGGCCCAAGTCTTCCGAAGCGCTCGATCAGCCGCTGGTTCCGTTTGTGACCTGGACCCTCGAAAAGTCGGCTCTCGTGGGTTGGCCGCATTGGGCTCAACTGGGGTTCAGCGATGGAGCCGCCCCCGTCGATGTCCTCGACGAGGCCGCCTGGCGGACGTTCTGGCGACAACAAACGCCAACCGGTGTCCTGATCCCCGAGGGGGCCGATCTGCGAGTGGTGATGGAAGCCGGGGCGCTGGCCTCCAGCGATCTGATTCTCAGCGGCCTGGCGGGGCTCAAGACCCAACTGGCGGACGCAGGACCGAAATGGTCCGCGTTGCCGGAGCCGCCCCAGTCGATCCTGGCGCATGGAATCGCAGTGGCACAACGACCCCAACTGGCGGCGAGTTTGGAATCCCCCGAACCGGGAACCACATTACGCTTCGACTTGAAGAAGCCCACCCTCGGGAAGTTCATCAACTCGGCGGAATGCCCGGATGGCTCGACCGTGATGGCCTTCGGCGCGGGGCTGCGAACGATTGACCCGTTTGTCGTGCATCAGAAACGGGTGCAGATTGTCTTCGAGCAGACGGAAGGGGTGCCCCTCGTCCTCCAACCCGGCTACAAGACTGAACCCAATGCCACCAGTCCGGCAGCGTGGTTCTCCGTCGAGGACGGCCAACTGACACTCCGCAACGGAACGTTCCGGATGTCGAGCCACAAGACGCGGAGCTATCCCGAGCGGTTCCTGCAATTGACGGGGGGGCTGGCGGCCGTCCGCCAGTGCCGCGTCGAAGGGGTCGACGCCGCCTGGCCGATCATCGACACACTCCCCTCCGCTGGACACGCCCCGCCGCAACTCTTGATCGACAAGTCACTGATCGCCGGGGTCAAGTCGCTCGTGCGCGTCGGAGCAGCGGAGTCGTTGATTGAACTGCGGGGTTCGGTCCTCTCCTCCAGCATGGGATTCGTGGTGACGCTCGATGCCGGGTCCGCCGGTTCGCAGTGTTCGCTCAACGGTTCGACGGTGTCGGCGGCGAAATCGGTGTATCAGGTGCTCCCGATCGGAGCGGGCGAACCCGTCCAGTTGTTCTCGCGCGCCACGGTCTTTCAAGGCGGTGGGGTGCTGTCCCTGGAGACGGACGCCTCATCCGTCGAGTGGTGGGGCTTTGAGAATGCGTTTGCCACGGGCATGAAGTCGTTCCTGCTGACGAAGAGCCCCACCGGTTCCCAGAACTTCACCTTGGACTGGGTTCAGCACTGGGGCGAGGGGCACGAACTGCTGCCCATCTTTGGGGCCAATAGTACGCTGCTGTCCAAACATCCCTCCGTTCTGGCGGATGTCACTCCTGAATCGTTCCAGTTGCACGCGGACTGCGCCGCCGCCCTGGCCGGTCCGACCGGGCAGGGACTGGGAGCGGTCATCGCGCAGGTCGGTCCCCCACGTGTCGCCCCAGCCAGCAGCGGTCCGAAGCCCACCATCCCCGTCAAACCCCAGCCCGGCGTTCCCGGCTTCTGAGTTCGTCGCCGCGTGCGTCTCCGGGGCGACTCATGACGCAGTTGACTCATGACCCAGCGAACGCTGCTCGCGTCTCAATAGAATAAACGCCACCAGATCGTACACGCTGTGCGCGACGATCGGAGCCAGCAGGTTGCGCGGTTCGGAGATTCCGGCCAAGGCATGCAGCGAGAAACCGATGCAGGTGGCGGTCAGCAAATAATTCCACGACAACGCATGCAGCAGCCCGAACGCCACATTGGAAACAATCAGGGCCAGCCACGGATTGAACGGGACCAGCCCCTCATACAGCACGCCGCGAAACAGCAGCTCCTCGCCGATCCCCGCCAGCGCCGCCAGCCCCACGAGGTCGTACCACCGGCAGCGGCTCAGCGACTCCCCCAAGGTGTCGGTCGCCTGCTTTCGAAGATCCGGACTGAAGCGATACACCAGCAGCATCGGCAGCACCGCCAGCAGCCCGCCAATCAGATCGCGAGGACTCCATCGCACCAGCTGGGCGGGGGAGAGCCCGAGTAAATATCCCCCCAGAATCGCGAGCAACAGCACGCCGCCTTGCACGAGAGCGGCCAGGAGGAGAAAGCGGTAGCGACTCATCGGGGGGCCACTGAGGTCATGTGGATCTGGTCCCTCAAAGCCCAGGGGTTGCCACCCCAGGGCTTTCGGAAAAGTCACCGCGGCGCGGGCTTCGCCGGAACATTCTGCAACCAGTGCCGCATCACGGTGGCCACCTTGGCCAGCGATTCGCCGGAACAGGCTGCGGGAAGATCGTTCCGTTTGTGCCAGTGCGGGTAGTCGAAGTCGATCACATCGCACGTCGGAATGGCGGCGATCTGATTGAGGGCCATATGGTCGTCGTTCACGGTGTGCTTGCGTTTGGCAATGAACTCCTTGACCCCCGTGGCCTTGGCGGAGGCCCACACGCTGTGGGTCACGAACCCCGCCAACCGGGTGCTGTTGACCTCCTGCCAGATCTTGAGGTCTTTGTCCCCCACCATGTCGAGCAACACGCCGCAGCGATACCGATACGGCGGCGGTGCATCGCGGTATTGCGTCGCGAAATACTCCGAGCCGAGGAAGAACTTGCCCGGCTTCTGATAGATCAACTCTTCGGCATCGAAGAACACAAAGTCGACCCCCGTCTTCACCGGCAGTCCCTGCATGAAGTGCCCCAGTTCCATCAGCAGCGCCACCCCGCTGCCGCCGTCATTGGCTCCGATGAACGGGCTTTCGCGATAGCGCGGCAGTTGCTCCTCATCCGGCTTCGGTCGCGTGTCGTAGTGGCAGCAGAGCAGCACCCGCTCCTTCGTCTCGGGGTGCCAACTGACGATCATGTTCTTGAGTCGCACGGGCTGACCGGTCAGCGGGTGCGGAGTGTCCCATTCCTGAAATGAGACGAGGGCCCCGAGGCCGGTGAAGTGCTGGCTCAGCAGTGCCTGCTGCCGGGCCATGCCGTCGGTGCCACTGATGCGGGGACCGAGGGCGCAGACTTGTTGCAGGTATCCGAATGCACGATCCGCGTCCGGAGCCATCGGCTCCGCAGCCAATGCCAAACCGGTCAGGCCCCCCATCCCGAGGCAGGCCACGATCATCGGAACCAGCCAGCGAACTCGCAGGGACATCGTCATTCCATTCACTCCGTGGACTCCCCGGTTCTCACTTCGCGGCACTGAGCACCCGCAGCTCGCGCGGAAGGGGAAAGTGGACGTTTTCCTCGCGGGTCTTGAACTCCTCGACGGTCGCTCCATAGCGAGTGCGGATCGTCTCGATCGTCTCCTCGACGACCACCTCCGGAGCACTGGCTCCGGCCGTAATCCCGATGGTCTCGACCCCTTCGAACCACTCGTCTTGCAGTTCATGCGCTCCGTCGATCAGGTACGCCCGCTTGCCCGAGGCCATGCCAATCTCTTCCAGTCGGCGGCTGTTGGAGCTGTTCTGGCTACCCAGGACCAGGAGCAGGTCGACCTGCTCGATCATCTGATGGACGGCGAACTGGCGGTTGGTCGTGGCGTAGCAGATGTCTTCCTTGGGGGGATGCTCGATGTGCGGGAAGCGTTGCTCCAGCCCCTGAATCACGGCGGCGGCCTCTTCGACCGAGAGCGTCGTTTGCGTCAGGTAAGCCAGCTTCGCCCCGTCGGGAAACTCCAGTAAGGCCACATGCGCGGGCGACTCGACCAGCGTGATGCTGCGCGGAGCCTCTCCCATGGTGCCGATCACCTCGTCGTGACCCTCGTGCCCGATGAGGAGGATATGGTATCCCTCGCTGGCGTACTTCACCGCTTCCAGGTGGACCTTCGTCACCAGCGGACACGTCGCATCGATCGTCCGCAGCTGTCGCGATCTGGCCTGGGCACGGATGGCGGGCGAGACCCCGTGCGCGCTGTAGAGCAGGACGCCGCCGACCGGCACTTCATCGACCTCGTTGACGAACGTCACCCCCTCGCGGGTAAAGCGGTCGACGACGTAGCGATTGTGGACGATCTCGTGATAGACGTAGATCGAATTGCCAAAGACCCGAATGCACTCTTCGAGGCACTCGATCGCCATGTTTACCCCCGCACAGAAACCCCGGGGACTGGCCAGCAGAATGCGCATCATGATTCCTTCAGGGTCACACCGCCGGGCGAGCCTTACGCCCCGCAGAACTGACACGCATGGTATTCTAACAGTCCCCGTAGGCGATGTCGCTCCGCGACTCGCATTCCGCGAAGTACCCCCAATCGGCGAATGCCCCCCCATTCACATATGCGTCCCAAAAGTCGGTCAGCCCGGGATGATGTGACAGGCAAAGACTTCCGAAGTCTTCCGAGACTTCGGAAGGAGTGTGGTCGCGATCCTACGCAAGGTTCTCGTCCTCAGCCCCGCTCGGGAGGCTCCAGCCTCCGCAAACTGCCTCCCGTCGCTCCGTTCATCAGCCCGATCTATCCCGAAGGGATTTCAGCCAATAGCCGGTGGTGAGCGCAGCGTCACCACCG
>JAYWFM010000036.1:0-2578 GCA_043778825.1 Planctomycetota bacterium
CGGAGCGACATCGCCTACGAGGTCGATTTCGGAGAAATCGCCGACATGCAGGCTGTGCCTGCGCCTCAATCGTGTTCACAGCACTGGCCTCGCCCTCCCCTCGGTGTGTGCGTCATAAAAGTAGGCACAACATTCACTACGGAGGCACGGAGTGGGAATTCTCTCAGGGGGCATCCACAGGCTTTGCCAGAGGTTGAGGAAGAGTCGACAGGATCGACAGGATCAACAGGATGAACAGGATGAACAGGATGCAGACACGCTGTGCTGAAGTCGGAAGTCATCCTGTGAATCCTGTCCATCCTGTCAAAACCACTGATCGGTGAGGCTCGCATCTCCACTCGAATGTCTGGATTTCTCCGTGCCTCCGTCGTGAATTTCTGCCGCTGCCTACTTTTGTGATCCACGCACCTTCACTGCTTGTACCTGCTGACTGGCGGCGGACCGTGACCCGATGGGGATGCAGCCCCAGGCAGCGCCGGGAAATCCGTGTACAAATCCTCCCCCTGGTTCGCATATGATCGCCGGGGTTCAGGCGATCGCCATCTCGCACTCCGGGGCAGACTCACGTCTGAACTCCCACAGTCGACTTCGAGCCGATGCCGTGTGTCTCCCGGAAGTCGGGAACAGGGTTCGATGCCGATCCAGACGGATCCCGGCCAAGGCAAACTCCATGCACATCCGTATTCTGGGACTGACACTGCTCCTCGTGTTCTCCGCGACAGCTGCGCTCCGAGCGGACGAGCTCCCGCTGGTGTTCTCCGAGGATTTCGAGTCCGGGAACCTCTCCCGCTGGTCGGCGACCGATCCGACCGCCTGGAAGATCGAGACCGAAAACGGGTCGCAGGTGTTGCATCAGTTCCGCCAGAGCCAGGTCGCCACGCCGGTCCGCTGTCCGTTCAACCGGGCGGTGGTTCGCGGGGTTTCCGTGGCTGACTTCCAGCTGGATGTCGAGGTGCAGTCGACGACGCGGGACTACCCGCATCGCAGCTTGTGTCTGTTCTTCGGGTATCAAGACCCTTCGCACTTTTATTACGTGCATCTGGGTCAGGCAGCGGACGACCACGCGAACCAGATATTCATTGTGGATGGCGCTCCCCGATTGAAGATCTCGAAGACCTCGACGACCGGGACACCCTGGGACGAGAAGTGGCACCATGTGCGCATCCAGAGGCAGGTCGAGTCGGGCGAGACGCGGGTCTACTTCGACGATCTGAAGACTCCGGCCATGACGGCGCGGGACACGAAATTTGCCTGGGGCGAGGTGGGAATCGGTTCGTTTGACGACACGGGCCGATTTGACAGATTAGAGTTGCGAGGCGTCCCCGCCGCACGCTAGATATGATGGGGCCTCCGACTTCGCCTTCCGTGTTCTGTCCTGGAACTGCTGCATGTTTCCCCGCATTCTGTTCCGCATGTTTCCCCGCATTCTGCTCTCTGGCTTGGTCTGCCTTGTGATGCACCTGCCCGTGCAAGCGGAGCCCGCGGTGTATTTTCGGGGGAAGCGCCTGAGCTACCGCCATTATGTCTATGGAGAAGTCAGCTCCTCCGCCAGTCGGGCCGGAACGATCAACCTGGGGTATGCCCACGGATTGCAGCCGGAGCAGGAAGTCGGCGTGTTGCGTCGCAGCGAAGGCAAGCTGGTTCCGATCGGGGTACTGCGGTTGGTGAAAGTACGGCCCGGGGAGTCCTTTGGAGAGTTCGAAGGGGAGTTCTCCCTGAAGCGGGAGGACTTGGTGATCGTCTCCGCCCGCGAGTTGGACTTGTGGGAGGGACGCTCGCGATCCGATCAACTGGTGACCCGGTCGCTGCTTTCGCGAAATGGCAAGGGATATGACACCGGAGACATCAGTCCCACCCTGCTGGATGAGGTGGGGCGCGACGATGGTTTCATCGTCCACAAGCCCCCCGTGTTGCATGTCAACGGAGATCTGTCTGCCACGCAGAGGCCGGTTGTCAGCGCGACGGTGGTGCGTGGAGCGTTTCGTCCGGCCAGCGGCGAAGAAGACGGTGCGGTAAATCAACTCTCGCTGGAGGACCGGGAGCGAAGTCCCGACAAGCCCACCCTCGATCTGGAGTCGGCCCTGTCCCAGTTTGTCTCGTCCAATGCCGCGGGAATGCTCGACATCACCCCGCATGGTCTGAGTCAGCTGGTCGTCGATCGCTCCGACAGGGCTAATCAAGATGACATGAAATTGGATCTTCAAAAGGCGAACGCACGGATTCGGACGCTGATTCGTCCGCAGTAGTGCCCCGTCCACGCTGAATCTTGGGGTTCACGCCCGCCGGGAGGGCGAGGCTCCTGCCGAGCCACTGCGGCCAGTTCGCGCGTCCCCTGGCTTGCGGCTCAGCAGGAGCTTCGCCCCAGTGCTGTGAACACGATTGCGGCGCAGGCACAGCCTGAATGTCGTCGATTTCTCCGAAATCGACCTCGTAGGCGATGTCGCTCCGCGACTCGCATTCCGCCTGAGGGAAGACCGACTCACGCGGGGTGTCCCGAGGTCCGGACGGTGTCTGGCGTGAGGAATCTCAGTCGCGGAGCGACGTGAGCTACGGGCCACGAGCACATCGAAAACGTGCC
>JAYWFM010000037.1:0-14748 GCA_043778825.1 Planctomycetota bacterium
CGACATGAGCGACGAGGGAAGACACGCCCGGCGCTGCGCTGGGGACGGGCACGTAGGAAACGTGCCCCACGCCGATCCGATCGACCTCTATCGTGTTCATAGCACTGGCCTCGGCCTCCCGACCCACTCGCCTTCCCGCCGCGCGGTCCGATCCCTTTTGGATACCTCGTCTGATATACCATGCCCGAGAGCCGACAACGCCCCACTCACTGACGGACCCTCTGCATGCCTCCCCTCGACCGTTACCGCAAGCAGACGCTCTTTGCCCCCCTCGGGGAAGCGGGGCAGCTGCGCTTGTGCGCCGGGAGTGCCTTGGTGGTCGGCTGTGGGGCGTTGGGGTCGGTGATCGCGGAAAGTCTGGTGCGGGCGGGGGTGGGGTTGGTGCGGATTGTGGACCGCGACTTTGTCGAGTTGTCCAATCTCCAGCGGCAGGTGCTGTACGACGAGCGGGATGTGGCCGAGCAACTCCCCAAGGCCGAGGCAGCCGCTCGCAAGCTGCGGATCATGAACAGTGAGGTGGTGGTCGAGCCGGTGGTGGCGGACCTGACGAGTGAGAACATCCGCGCGCTGGCCGAGGGGATGCAGGTGATTGTGGACGGGACCGACAACTTCGAGACGCGGTTCCTGGTGAATGACTTCGCGTTCGAGAGCGGCGTCCCGTGGGTGCATGGCGGGTGCGTGGGGTGTCATGGCCAGGTGATGACGTTCCGACCGGGGAAGACGATTTGCTTTCGCTGCCTGATGGGGGGCGTGCCGGAACCGGGGAGTGGCGAGACGTGTGACACAGCGGGCGTGTTGGGACCGGCGGTGAATGTGATCGCCTCGTTGCAGGCTCTCGATGCGATCAAGATTCTGGCCGGCTTAGCGGAGACCATCGAGCCCGTACTCACGGTGGTTGATCTGTGGGAGGGGACGTTTCGCCGCCTGAAGGTCGGGGAGCCGCGCGAGGCGGGACGGTGTGCCGGGTGCCTGAGCGGGGAGCGACCGTGGTTGCACGGGACGCAGTCGGCCCGGTCGGCAGTGCTGTGCGGGCGGAATGCGGTGCAGATTACGCCGCCGCTGGCGATGCAGATCAGCCTGGAAGAACTAGCCACGCGCTTCGCAGCCAGCGGGCGGGTGACTCGCAATCCGTTCCTGGTGAAGCTGGAAGCGGCGGAGTCGGGGTATGTGCTGACGGTGTTCCGCGACGGTCGCGCGATCGTGCAGGGAACGGAAGACCCGGGGATCGCGCGGAGCGTGTACTCGCGATTTGTCGGGATGTAATGGGCAGTGTCGCCTTTCGCTCCGCGAAAGAGCGACGTGAGCTGCGGACGGGTTGTCCGTAGGATGGGCCCATTGGCCCGTCCCCCGCGCGATGTCCTGCCACCAGAAACCGCCCCGTTGGGAAACCGATTACCCCGACCCATGTCACCCGCTGTGGTATGCGGGAGCCGATCGGGGACGGGCCAATGGGCCCATCCGACTTCGTAGGCGATGTCGTTCCGCGACTCGCATTCGCCCGCCGAATGACTTACTTCGAGAGGTTCGCTTGGCTCCGGCAACGAGTTCTGGCGGCAGAATCTCAGTCGCGGAGCGACGTGAGCTACGGTCGGGTTGTCAGGTTCGTATCAAGTTCCGCGATTTTGTCGGGTTCGCCGATTTCAACAGCCCACCGGACCTGTGGTGCTTTCGCGACAACCCTTACCCTGTGCATGCGGGAATGCCTCCAGATAACGGACATGGCTGGAATCGCTCGCGGGGGCATGATAGGGTGAGGCGGTGGGGGTTTAATCCGCTTTCTGAAGCGATGCCCCCAGTTGACGAGTGCCGTACGTCGAGCCGTCGATGGCGATCAAGATTACCCTGGACTCATTTCTGGCTGTCATCAAGCGGAGTAACCTGCTCTCGGAAGAGCAGTTGAACTCGGCGCTGGAGAAGTTCCGCGCTTCCCCGGAGGCCAACACCGACGCCAAAACGTTCGCCGAGTTCCTGGTCCGCCAGAAGATATTGACGGTGTGGCAGGCGGAAAAGGTCCTCCAGGGCAAGCACAAGGGATTCTTTCTGGGGCGGTATCGGCTGTTGTCTCTGCTGGGTAAGGGGGGGATGAGTTCGGTGTTCCTGGCCGAGCATACGGTGATGAAGCGGTTCTGCGCTCTGAAGGTGTTGCCCGCCAAGCGGGTGCATGACGCGAGCTACCTCGGACGGTTCCATCGCGAGGCCCAGGCCGTGGCCGCCCTCGACCATCCGAACATTGTGCGGGCTTACGATGTCGACATGGCAGCCGATGCCGGGATCGACATTCACTTTCTGGCGATGGAGTTCGTCAAGGGGAAGAACCTGCTCGAAGTGGTCCAGGAGAAGGGGCCCGTGCCGGTCGCGGACGCTGCCGAATACGTGCGGCAGTCGGCACACGGCCTGGATCATGCCCACCAGGCGGGCCTGGTGCATCGCGATGTGAAGCCGGGCAACCTGCTCGTGACCCCCACCGGAGTCATCAAGGTTCTCGACCTGGGGCTGGCCCGATTCTTCGACGACGGAGATCACTCGCTGACGGTCCAGCACGACGAAAAAGTCCTGGGCACTGCCGACTACATCTCGCCGGAACAGGCCATCGACAGCCACAAGGTCGACCGTCGCACCGATATTTACAGTCTCGGATGTACCCTGTATTTCCTGCTCACGGGGCACCCTCCATTTAACAGCGGGTCGCTGGCGCAGCGTCTGATGGCGCATCAGACGAAGCCCGCGCCACCGATCACGAACGAGAGACCGGACGTTCCCGTTGAGCTGGTCGCCATCCTGGAAAAGATGATGGCCAAGAAGGCGGCGGATCGGTATCAGACGGCACAGGAGGTGGCCGACGCGATTGCGATCTGGCAGAAGCCCTCCGCGACTCCGGCGGTTCCCGTCGCGGCGGCGGTGCCGGTCCAGTCGGCGACGCCCGTGGCTGTGGCTGCCAAACCTGCGGCGATCTCTTCCGCGGCGGCTCCTGTCAAACCAGCGACCCCGGTGGCCAAGGCTCCCGCGGTGAAGACCAAGCCGACCGCCAGTCCGTCCGCGACTCGCGGCCCGGCCAAGGCCGCCTCGGCCCCCAAGAAGTCGACCGGCTCCGGAGTGGCTCGCGTCGGGAAAGGAGCCCCGGCCCCGCGCGAGGCGGCGCTGGACATCTCCGGTGGGAGCGATGCCGACCTGCTGGGGGATTTCCTTGCGGGAATGTCGAGCGGCGTGGACCTCCCGAGTCCCGCTGAAGTCTCGCATCCGACGGACTTGTTTGGTCCCGCGGATGTCCCCGGTCCCGCCGATCTCGCCGAACCTTTGGACTTCGATTTCTCCGCCCTCGACACTCCCACCGCCAGCGACTCCCAGACCTCGCGCAGCTCATCCATGAAGCTGGCCCAGGCGGCAGTAGAGTCGGCGGAACTCAGTGACTCGCAAACCGAGGTCGTCTCGGCTCCACCGCCGGATGAGCCGGAGGAGGAAGTCGCTCTCGATTTCGGGTTGATGGAACAACTGGACCAGGCGTTCGATCCGTCCCGGCTCGATGTGGGGGGGCTGGAGACGGGTGCGTCTGCGGCTCCAGACTCATTCGGCTCGCTCGACATCCTGTCAGACTTCCACGCGACCGCTCCGCAACCGACGCCATCCAACGGGATCAGCAAGCCCAAATCCTCTCCCTCCAAGTCCGCCGTCCCGAAGTTCGCGATCCCCGATCTGTCGAAGATCAAGCCGCAGTGGTGGGCCGTGGGCGGGGGGGGCGTGTTGGTGCTGGTGCTGGTGCTGGGCCTGTGGTACCTCTTCGGTGGGGATTCGAACCCGGTCGCCCATGATTCCCGCCCGGTGCCAGGGTCGATGAAGCCCTGGCCCGCTGCGGACCTGGAAGTGATCGAGGTCGGGCCGACGGGACACTTCGCGACGATCCAAGAGGCAGTGGCTTTCCTGCGCAAGAGCTTCCGGCCTTTCAGTACCTTTGAAATTCGCACGATCCAGGTCGCGGGGGGCGCGATCTACCGCGACACAATCAGCATCGTCAGCAACGGGCAAAGTCGCTTTCCAAGAAACGTCACCCTCCGCTCGGTGGGCTCCACCCCGGCCATCATCCAAGGCAATGGCACCCAGCCGGTGTTCAACATTCAGGATGCGGAGTCGCTGACGATCGAGGGATTTGTGATCGACGCCCAGGGAGCTGAGACGGCCGTGCGGGTAAACGGATTCTCACCGAGCGTGCTGCTGAAGTCCCTCCAAATTCAGAACTTCAAGAAGACGGGAGTCCTCCTGGAGGATGTGTCATCCCAGATGGGCGAAGACTTCCAGATCGAGGGACTGCGGATTCAGGCCCAGGCCCCGGAGGCCATCGGCATCCGCTGGCACGCGGGAACGGGCAAGAACACGGTGTTCACGCAACTGAAGAATCTGCGGATTGTGGGACCGCTGAAGTCCGGCATCGAAATTTCCGGGGCTTTCACCAAGTCCCAGCTGTCCGAGAGCGTGATCGCCGGATGCTCCGTGGGCATCCGGTTCGAGGGCGGACTGCTCGACGAAGTGTCGCTCATCAATAACACACTGGCCAAGAATGGGCGGGGAATGGTGTTCACGAAGCTGCCGGCTGCGGAAAGCCGCAACCTTAAGGTGCTGCACACGCTGTTCAGCGGGAACACCCAATCGGATGCTGTTCTGGAGACTGGGGATGTGGCCGGTTTGACCGACAAGCTGTTGGCAGGTCAGGACGGTCGCCGCCACAACCGGACGGACCGGAAAGAGGCGGACATCCAGGGGGTGGATCTGTTTACGGGAGATGGCCAGCGGGGCGCGACGACGAATTTTGCCTCGAACGCCGCGGACTCGCCGAATTATTTGAAGCCGATCATCGAGGTCAAGGTCGGCAACCCCGCGGGCGGGGCGAAGAGCTACGTGGGAGCCGTGGCTCCGTAGGAGCCGTTGAGGGTTGAGCGTTGAGCGAAAGTGAGCCTCTCTCAACAATCCACTCTCTCTGTCGATAAACCATAAACCATAAACGATAAACCTCTCCCCCCCTGTGGCTTTTTAGAAACATCGCGCCTCCCTCAAAAACGTGAACTACGCTTCGGGACAGGATGTGGTCGGTCCCCTCCATTGCCAGCACACAGCATTCCGTCGGAACTCAGGTCATGTCACGGGATATCACCAGCGACGCACCCCACGATGTTGTTCGTGTTCAAGAGCAACTGCTCGAGATGCTGCGATCAGCGGGCAAAGAGGCCCCGCCACCGCGTCGCGAACCGCCGGTGGTCGCTGCGGCCACGGCGGTGGCGACGGTCTCGCCCCCCCGCGCACCGGCAGCCCAGGCAGTGGCGGTCAAGCTCACCGGGGCTCCACCGGCTGCCGGGGAGGACTGTCCCCAGTGCGGCTCGGACACCCCCTGGGGACGCTCCAGCTGGTGCCCGGATTGTGGTTACTTCCCCAAGGCGGGCTTTGCAGGCACCGGGGTTGTCGAAGAAGATAACGGCCCGCCGCCGACTCTGCTCTCAGTGATTCCGGCCTGGGTGTTGCCAACGCTCGTGGGGGTGATCGCCATCTTCATCAGTTCGGTCGTCACGCGATTCGTCTTTCACGATCCGTTGCAACGCTCGCTGGTGGCCATCACTCAGTTGCTGGTCTTCACGGCGATGGCGTTCGCGGTTCACAGCCGAGCGTCTTTCCTCGCCATGAAGACGGGAAAAAGCTGGATGGCTTTCGTCAATCCGGGGGAGACGTGGGCCAGCGTGTTGACCAGGATGCCGTCCACTCGAAGCTTGATTCTCTTGTTGGGTTGCAGTTTTTCCGGGATGGGGTCGTCGTTTTTGATCGGGCTCGATGTGGACATCGTGGCCGAGGCAATTCGCGAAGAGGTCAAGAACAACCCGAAGGTCACGTTCGCCGATATCGTGGGGGCCATGACCAAGATGACCTCGAAGGCGTTCGGAGGCCAGAAGAAGAATCTGGCGATGTCGGCCTTCGGGAGCCTGATCAATGTGACGGGGCAGATGTCGGGGGGAGGGGGCGGGGAGGGAGGTCTCGAAAGTGCCAACGGTGATCTGGGCGGCACCGCAAGCATGTTGACAGACGGGGGTTCCTCGGGAGGCTCCGGCGGAACCTCTGGCGGATCGAGTAGTTCAGCCGTTGTCACGAAGTCCGTCTCCAAGTCTGCGGGCACGTCCACTCCCTCGGACGCCACCCCGCCCCCCGAGGATGCCAAGCCCACCGATTCCAAACTCAAGGGCACCTACGACTACTGGATCTACGGCTACACCACGAACCCCAACGGAGAACTCCGGTCGCTGCTGCTGGCGACCATCGGGGACACTGGGAAACTGCGGTTCTCGCAGAAGTTGGGAATCGAGGGGTTCAGTTCCAAACAGCTCGCCCAGATCACCGAGCAACTCAAACCGTACCGGGCCAACAGTGCCGCGGTAACTTCGCCCTATGGGGGCAAGTGGGTGAAACCGGTGGCGAAATGCCGCGTCGAGCACGAGGGTCTGAACGCCGACGAGCGACCGATCAATCCGAAATATCAGAAAGTCATCCTGCCGTAGAGCAGCGCAGCCTGAGGGCCTGGGCCGACTCTCCGGGAGAAATTCGGATCTCGGATTTCGAGCTTCGAACAGATCCAAAGGCAGAACCTGCCGGTGAGAGTCGCTGAACGGGGACCGCCCCGGCAATTCTCGCCACCCGAGTCCGGTGGAGATCGAATCGACTCCGCACTTTTGCACCTCTTGATTTACAACACCCCGGTATCCGCATCATGTGCTGTCCGTGAGAGGCTCTCTCACGTTCGCGAAAGTCGTTCGTTCTCATCGATCAGGGAAGGTCGTCCCGTGTCTCCAATCTACCCACGTCGACAACAACAGGGGATGACTCGGGCAGCCGTCTGGCTGGGCTCGACATCGCTCGCGCTGTGTGTCGGATGCGTCGACGCGCCGGAACCTGCGACCTCTGCCACTCCTTCCGCTCCGGTCCCATTCACTAGCATCGCTCCCGTTCCGCTGGAGCCCCGCCTGGCCGAACCGACACCGGTCGCGTCCGAGGCTCCCGATCCAGACGGCTGGATCGCAGCCCCCACCCCGAGTCCTGAACCGCAACTCGAACCGACTCTGGCGGAGCCCACACTCGCCGAACCGACATCAGTCGAACCCAGACTGGCCGCTGTCACCTCCTCGCCCAGTCTGATCCCCGGGGGATTGAGTTCGACCGACCCGACTCCGGAGCCAGAGTTCTCCGCTCCCGCATCGCTGCCATTGAGTCCCGAGCCGACGCCCGCCGACTCGGGCAGTGCGGCCCCCACCCCGCTCGCGACGAATCCCCAGTCCAAGCCTCTTGAGCCCAAGCCACTCGAAGCGGTCAGGCCCAAGGCCCTGATCCTCATCTCGCCCCGCCCCAAGACACCTCTGGCCACGCCTCCCGTCGTTGCGACCGGCACGCCACAGCCCAGCAGTCCGTCACCCGCCGTCATCCTCCCGCCCTCCCCCTCGGCCGATGCCGCCCTGCTGTCTCCGCTCAAGCCCGGGCCAGCCGCTGTGAAACCGGAAACTCCAGTCAACGACGCATCGCTGGCGTCGGTCGACCCGCAGGTCATGACGCCATCGCTCCCGACACCTCCCGGCAGCAAGCCGCATCCCCTGGCCAGTTCAACGAGGACACCGGGGACTCCCGTCTCGCCCATCTCGATCAGCCAGACGATCCCAGCCCCCCCCACGGGCTTCACCGCCCTGTTCAACAACAAAGACCTCACCGGCTGGGAAGTCTACGATGGCAAGCCGGAGTCGTGGCAGTTCAAGGACGGCCAGATCAGCTGTGTCGCCCCCGGCGGTGGCTGGTTGCAATCGCTGGAGCAGTATTGCGACTTCGAGTTGCGGTTCGAGTACCGGCTCTCTTCGGGGGGCAACTCGGGAGTTTGCCTTCGCTTCCCCGGTCAGGGGAACCCGTCGCTCGAAGGGCTGGAGATCCAGTTGCTCGATGACCGGGCCGACAAGTACAAGAGCATCCAGGCTCAACAAGCCACCGGCAGCCTGTACTTCATCACGGCCCCCCAGGTTCGCGATGCGGCCCGTGCGGCCGGGGAATGGAATCAGTGCCTCTTCCGCTGCGTCGGCGATCAGTTGCAAGTGACGATCAACGATCAACGGGTGAATGAGATCGACCTCGGTCAGTTGTCCTCGAAGACGGACGCGAAACCCCCGAGGCCGGCCCGGGTGCGTAGCCCGATGGGATCGGTCGCGCTCCAGAGCCACTCGACACGGGTCGATTTCCGCAACGTCCACATCTCAGACCTGACGCAGGCGATGACATCCGGCGTCCGCTGGCTCGACCTGCGGGTCGGCACTGGCGATCCCGTCCCGGCGGGAGCCACGGTGACTGTCCACTACGTGGGATTCTTGAGTACCGGCAAACGCTTCGCCAACAGCCTCGAAAAAGGCAAGCCCGCCACCGTGCCTCTGAAGGATGTCATCCCCGGTTGGCGGGAAGGCATCCCCGGCATGAAAGTCGGCGGCAAGCGTCGACTGATCGTGCCCGCGAACCTGGCCTATGGAGCCAAGGGGTTCAAAGAGATCGTCCCCCCGAACTCGACGCTCGTGTACGAAATCGATCTGATCGGATACGTGAAGCCCGCCGAGCCTCCCGCGCCCCCCGCCGGGACCCCCCCCGCCACCGCCGACGCCGAGAGCCTCGAAGTGAAGTAACGCCTGCGGCCTTGTCAAAGGTTGATTGCGGGGTTGGAGTCCAGCCTTTAGGCTGCTCCGGTGCAGGCTAAAGCCTGAACTCCAACTCCTATTTCAGAGTCCTGACCTCCAGTCTGGGTGACTTCCCCGTTTGCCAGGCTTACCATGCTTGTCGCCCTCCTCTGCCAGGATATCGTGATAGGCTGCACGCAGTGCGATTGGAGTGAGGCTGCACGCTGCCTAACACGCGACCGCCAGTTTCGCATTTCTCGATGGAAATGTCTGGCAACCGGTGATTTTTGTGCGAAACTGAACGCCAACGGGGATGAGCAGCTTCCAGTGCCGAGCCGACGTTAGGCTGCACGCTGCTCAATACGACTGTTGGGCGATTCTGCGATTCCCTTGACTCGAAAGACCTGAAAATCTACCCTCAATCGATGAACTACCGTGATCGCATCACCATCGACCCGCGCATTCGCAGCGGCAAGCCCTGCATCCGCGGCACGCGGATTGCCGTGGCTGATGTGTTCGATTATCTCGGTGGTGGGATGTCGATTCCCGAGGTGCTCGACGATTTTCCGGACCTCACTGCCGACGACATTCAGGCGTGCTTTGCGTTCGCCGCAGACCGTGACCGCCGACTGAACGTCGTCCCCCATGAAGCTGCTCTTTGATGAAAACCTGTCGCCCAAGCTGCCCCGCTTGCTGGCGACGTTCTTTCCTGGCAGCGCACACGTTCGCGAGTGCGGCCTGCTCGGACAGAGCGACGAAGATGTTTGGGACTCAGCGCGGGCCAACGGCTTCACCATCGTCTCGAAGGACTCCGACTTTCAGCAGCGCAGTCTGCTGTACGGCCATCCCCCGAAAATCATCTGGCTGCGCATCGGAAACTGCACCAGACAACAACTCGTTCAGCTCATCACGACTCACGAGCCGGAGATTCAGGCACTCGACGCAGCCCCATACGAATCGGTTCTCGTCCTCTCGTAGTCACGCAGCGCCTCACCCGGTGCGGCTGTCGCGGCCCCGGGTGACACTGGCAGCAGCTTTGGGCCGCCAGTGCGGAATGAAAACCACACTGGGTCATCAGGCAAAACAGAGAAGACAAGAAGAATGCCCAACAAGCGGTTCAACCGGAGCGGCGGTTGGCGAGTTTTCTGACTTCCAAGCTTCTTGGCCGCCGTCGGGTTTCCTTCGTCGTTGGAATCGTGCCCCACCTCGAATGTGGTGTGACGTTTCGCCCCGAGATTCACGACGTGAAGTGTCGTGCTACACTGGGACCACTTTCGTGGACTCTCATGGAGCGGATGAAGCGTGATGCGGCTGGGTGTGTTGGGAAATTCGGAGAGCTGGTATGTCGCGGACCTGCAGCGGGTGGCCCACGCGCGCGGTCATGTCTGTGAGCGACTGGAGTTTTCTCGGCTCGTCGGAGCTGCGGGGGGAGTGCTGGCCACGGCTCGGCAGGGGGAGGAGGACCTCCTGGGTTACGATGCGGTGATTGTCCGCACGATGCCGCCGGGGTCGCTGGAGCAGGTGGTGTTTCGCATGGACCTGCTGCATCAGTTGGTCGAGGCGGGGGTGCAGGTGCTGAACCCTCCGCGGTCGCTGGAATGTGCGGTCGACAAGTATTTGACCACGGCTCGCATGGCCCGAGCGGGGTTGCCGGTGCCGGAGACGATTGTCTGCGAAGGGTTCGAAGAGGCTCTGGCGGCGTTTCACACGCTCGGCGGCGATGTGGTGGTGAAGCCGCTGTTCGGGTCCGAAGGGCGGGGGATCGTGCGGGTCTCCGATCCCGACCTGGCGCACCGGGTGTTTCGGACGCTGGAGCGGATCGACTCGGTGTTGTACTTGCAGAGGTTCGTGCGGCATCCCGGCTACGATATTCGCGTGCTGATCCTGGGGGGGAAGGTGCTGGGCTGCATGAAGCGGATCAGCGAGACGGACTTCCGCACCAACGTCTCGCGCGATGCGCGGACCGAGGTCCACACGCCGACCCTGACAGAAATCGATTTCGCGCAGCGGGCGGTCGTCTGTACCGGAGCGACCTTTGCGGGCGTGGATCTGCTGTATGACCAGCACGGCGAGTTGTATGTGATTGAGGTGAACGCCGTGCCCGGCTGGCGGGCCTTTGCGCGGACGACCGGGATGGATGTGGCCGAGTGTGTCGTCGAGTGGATCGAGGGGGAGCATGAGCGAACCGCTTAGCGCTGATCTCGGAGGCGACCGGCTGTGTCGCAGTCCCCTCTTCAGATGGGCGCGCTGGTTCGGGAGGGCGAGGCTCCTGCCGCGCCGCGAGCCAGGGGAGGCGTCGTCTGGCCCGAGCGGCTCGGCAGGAGCCTCGCCCTCCCCAGACTCGCACCCCCGGCCCTCGATCCTCTGGACCCGCCAAACCTGGGCCGGCGTCCTCGCCCTGCTCGCCATTCACAGCCTCCTGCTCGGCTGGTTGGCAGCTGTCTATTCGCCGACGTATGACGAGCCGGGTCATCTGGCGGCGGGATACCGGATCTGGACCGCGGGATCGGTCGATCTGTACATCGTCAATCCGCCGCTGGTGAAGACCGTGGCGGCGTGGCCACTGCTCTTCTTTCAGCCGAAGACCGACTGGGCACGGGTGATCGACTCGCCCGGCTATCGCCCGGAGTTCAGTACGGGGCGGGTGTTTCTGGCGGAGAATCCGGACACGTGGTACTGGATGATGACGACCGCGCGCTGGGCTTGTATCCCGTTGAGTTTGATCGGGGCCGTGGTGGCCTTTCAATGGGCGCGGGAGGTGTTCGGGGCGACCTCGGGGTGGATTGCTCTGGTGCTGTGGACGTTCGACCCGAACCTGCTGGGGAATGGGTGTCTGCTGGCCCCGGATGTGGGCGGGAGTGCGATGGGGCTGGTGGCGGGGTATCTGTTCTGGAAGTGGCTCGAGTGGGCGAGTTGGGAGCGGGCGGGGCTGGGCTTGGGGTTGGCCTTGCTGAGCAAGGCCACGCTGCTGGTGTTTGGGCCGTTGTGGGTCGTGTTGTGGGTATTGTCGCCTTTCGCTCCGCCGGTATTGTCGCCTTTCGCTCCGCGAAAGGACATTCTTTCGCGGAGCGAAAGACGACACTCATGGGGCGGCGAGGGACTGCAACTCATGTTCGCCCTCCTCCTCAGTTGTTACGTGCTGAATCTGGGGTACGGATTCAAGGGCACGGGGACGCGGCTCAAGGACTTCGAGTTTGTATCCTATGCCTTGGGCGGGGAACGGCGTGCGGGGCAGGTCTCGTCGAACAAGTTTCGAGAGACCCAACTCGGGGAGTTACCAATCCCGGTGCCGCGCGAGTTCGTCCTGGGGCTCGACATGCAGAAGAAGGACTTTGAATTTGGACGCTGGACGTTTCTGGCGGGACGCTGGAAGTGGGGCGGCTGGTGGTACTTCTATTTGGCGGCCATCGCGATTAAGTCGCCGCTGGGGTATGGGGTATTGTTGCTGGCGGCGCTGGGAGTCGTGTGGCGGGGCGAGCCGACACTCCGCCGACCGGTGCTGGCGATCGTGTTGCCGATCATGGCCATCATTGGGTTCGTGTCCCGGGAGCAGGGGTTCACGACCTTTGTGCGGTATGTGTTACCCGCACTGCCGTTCGCACTCGTGCTTCTGGCAGGCGTCGGTCGCTGGGTCGACCAAGGCTCGAAGCTGGCCCGCTACGGCGTGGGGGTCACGCTGGCCTGGATCGTCAGCACCAGCGTGTGGTGCCTGCCGTTCTCGTTCAGTTACTTCAATGAACTCATCGGCGGGCCGGGGAGGGGCCACGAGTACCTGTTTGACTCGAACCTCGATTGGGGGCAAGACCTCTATTTTGTGAGGGATTGGGTCGAGCGGCACCCCGAAGCCCGCCCGCTGACGCTGAGCTGGAACGACATCTTTGACCCGGAACTGGCCGGTTTGAACCTGCCACTGACTCCGAATCCACCGAACCGAGAGGGGGGACAGGTGGGACCGCACCCGGATTCGTCGTTCGAGGGGTGGCACATCGTGTGCGTGAACAATCTGCATAGTGCCGATCAGCGGTACGCCTACCTGCGGGAGCTGGAGCCGGTCGACCGAATTGGTTATTCCGTCATGGTTTACCACCTGGACGAGGAGCAGGCCCGCAAGGCCAAGGCGAGAATCTCGCCGCCGCTGCTGCCGCCGGATATGAAGTAGCTGTTTGTGACACTTCTCGCTGAAGCTGACAAAGTCGCCGGACTCTCCGAGTCCGGTGGTTCAGCGTCCGCCCGGCGGGGCTACACACTCCGCCCCCCGCCTCGCCATACAACTTCTGACGCATCTGCACCGCCGTCTCCCGCCCCCCCCCTGCACCTCCGCATCAATCCCCGCCCGTTGAAAAGACATCCCTGGCCTCCCTTCTCTCGATAAGTCCCGATCACCCATGCACTTCCACGAACAACCTCCCAGGCCGCCCCAGCGAATGTTCTACATCTCACCCCCCCGAGGGCGCAAAGTGCGTCTCGCACTCCGTGGAGCGACATCGCCGACGTTGCTCTTGACCCCCTGTCCCGCCCCCGCATACCGTCCCGGATCAACGGACTGACGAGGGGGGGGCGAGGATGCACGTTTTCTTTTCTGCGGGGGAACCCAGCGGCGACCAGCATGCCGCCCATTTGCTGCAAGCCCTGCGGAGTCGCGTCCCGAATGCCCGCTTCTCCGGGTTCGGCGGGGTCCACCTGGAACAGGCCGGGGCTGAGGTGCTCTACCCGCTGACCGACATGGCGGTGATGGGGATCACAGAAGTCTTGCCACTGCTCCGGAAGTTCTACCAAGTCGCTCAAATGGGTCGCCGCTTTCTTGTGGAGCAGCGGCCCGATGCGGTGGTGCTGGTCGACTTTCCCGGGTTCAACTGGCACATCGCCAAGTACGCCAAGCAGCTCGGCATCCCCGTCTACTACTACTGCCCGCCTCAATTGTGGGCCTGGGCCGCATGGCGGATCAAGAAGGTGCGGAAGTACGTGGACTGCGTCCTGTCGGTGTTGCCATTCGAGGCCGAGTGGTACCGCAACCGGGGAGTCCGCGTGGAGTACGTCGGCCATCCATTCTTCGATGAGGTCGCCGAGAAGCAGCTCGACGAGTCGTTCTGTCGCACCCTGCGGGCTTCGAGTCCGCAGCTGGTCGGCTTCCTGCCGGGTTCGCGTCGCCACGAGGTGACTCGCAACTTCCCGGCGATGCTGGAAGTCGCCCGCCGGATTCACCGCGATCATCCCGAGGTGCGGTTTCCGGTCGCCTGCTACAAGGAGTCTCAGCGGGACTACTGCGTGGCGGAGATGAAAAAGTTCGACAACTCGCTGCCGCTGGATTTCTTTGTCGGTCGGACCTCGGAGATCATCGCCACGATGGATTGCTGCCTGATGGTGTCGGGGTCGGTGAGTCTGGAAATCCTCGCGCGCGGGAAGCCCGCTGCTGTCACCTACCGGCCCAACCTGACGACCTATCTGTTCGGCAAGGCGGTGGTGCAGATCAAGTACATGTCGCTGACGAATCTGATGGTCGACCGGGAGATGCTGCCCGAGTTTCTGTATGTCTACAACGTCCCGAAACACGCCGCCCGCATGCACGCCGTACTTGATCGCTGGTTGCGAGATCCGCAGGAGATGCAGGCCGTCTCCCGCGACATGGATGCCCTGCGGCGGGAGATCGTGCAAACCGGCGGCGTGACGAAGGCCGCTGAGACGGTGCTGAAGCTGCTGGGGCGAGAGACGACCGAGCGCATCGCCGCGTAACTGCGTTCGCCAGAACGCGGGCAGCCGGAACCCGCGTCCGAACACCGCCGAAGTCTTCCAAAGAAGTGTGGTCGCCATCTTACGCAGTCTCGGTCCTCCACATCGAAGGGGGGGGCCGATGTCAGCCCAGGGTCAACTCCCCACCCCGGCAGGCAACGCCGTGAAGGATTTCTCGCGGATCACATCGACAAGGTAGCCAGCACGTTTCCGGCCCCCTCTCCCCCGCGATTGATGTGCTTTTGCCCTGTGCGTGTTGCGGGAGAGGGTGGGGGTGGCCTGGTGAAACAGGCGGAAGTTGGGGGACTTGGGTTTGCGGGGAGAAAGCGAATCTGGTGCGCTCAGCTGACCCCCAGAA
>JAYWFM010000038.1:0-14722 GCA_043778825.1 Planctomycetota bacterium
ACCCACCGATGAATCGGTGGGCGATGATCGGGAGTCCCTGGCGGGACAAAGAGGAGTTGCAGCTGAGGCGAAGGTTGTTTGCGTGTCGATATTTGCTGAATGTCACGCCTTGGAGGCCCTGGCCTGTCGGCTTCCGCGCGGAGTGTCTTTTTTTGAGCGTCTTACGGACCGTCTCCGGACAGATCGAGTCCACGACTTCCAACACCACCCACTCGTCGGCCAACAACTGCAACGACCACCGTCCATAACCCGCCGGAGGTGGGCCCAGCCGCATCGCGATCAACTTCGTCTCGGCCACTCCGTCGAGCTGGCGCGGCGTCGGCGGAGTCTCCCGCCGCTTGCGCTGCAGTGCCGCCTCAAAGCCCTCCGTCACCAGCCGCTGACGCAACTTCTCGACCGTCTGCCCCCGGCCACCAAAGGCATCGACAATCTTCGCGTCCGGCCACGCCGGACCATCGGCGTCCGCCTTCAGCAGCATCTGTGCCCGCCTCACTTTCTGCGATGTCCCCTTCAGCCGCTTGACCACATCCTGACACACCGCACGTTCTTCGTCCGACAACCGGACAATGTACTTCTTGTTCAGGAGCACCTCCTTGTGGCCGGAAGTCTCCCCGATATCTCGCCATGCACCAACCCCAGTTCTTCGCGTGGCGAGGGCACTACTCGCGTTGGCGGCGTTCGTCTTCCGATTGTTCCAGCGAGAGACGCCAGCGGGTTTGGCGGAGCCAGGCGTCGAGGAGGCCGGAGAGTAAGCAGCTGGCTCCGGCACAGGCGAGCGTGAGGGAGGTCCAGGTGGTGGCTTGCGAGAGGAGCGTGGAGGGCTCGGTGGCGGCAAACACCTGACGCAGGGCGAACTCGCTGAGTCCGGCGATGGCGAATACGCCGCAAACCAGTTTGACCGAGAGCAGGCCCGACCGCTCCAGAGTCGGCCAGCCCAGCAGGCGGGCGAATCCGGAGGCGGGGGAGACTCGCTCCTCGTGAGGCAGCAGCGTGATCGGGCTCCACACGAAACCGACCTGGGCGAGGTCGGTCAAGAGTGCAGCCGCCCAGCAGGCCCCCCAGATACGGAGGATCTCTTGGGCGACGCGCAGGCACCCGGGGCTGAACTCTGTGGACGCATTAAAGGCAGAGAGATGGGGGCCTTCAAACCCACTGGCGGCGAGTGCTTGCAGTGCCAGCACCAGTTGCGGCAGGCACGCATGACTGACCCAGGCGGCAGTGAGCAACATGATCCCGGCGGTGAGTTCGGGGCTGCGGGGGGTGATGCCGAGACGGCGGGCCTCGCGGAGCCGGTGCTGGCTGATCGGTGCAGGTTGCGAGGAGCCGCTCATCGTTGAGGCTCCTGGGGGTGGCTGATGGCGGATGGCGGGTGGCAGGTGGCCAGAGGGGGAATCGCGGCCCTCTGGAGATGATCGTCGATGCGCTCAGCCTGCCACGGGAGGACGATGACCAGCAGCACGCAGGTGAGCGCGGCGCGGATGGGGGACATCGCCAGCCCGATGCCGACGCCCAGGCCGCGACCGAGCATGGCCAGTCCCGCGGGGACCAGTCCCGCGACCAGACAGACCGGCAGCGCGACCCCGATGGCGAGTTCGCTCCAACCGCGCAGCAGTCCGATGGTCCATTCGGGGATGTGTGACGGGGAGACGATTGTGCCGAGCGGGATGACCGTGAGTGAGTCGATGGCCCGCTGCATGACAACCAGATCGGCTCCCCACGGAGGGGTGGTGAGGATCAGCCAGGCCCCAATCCAGGTCAGCACCTGGGCACTGCCCGAGGTGTTGTCGTCCGTGTCCGGGAGGACGGGCTCAGCTGACAAGCCGGTGGAGGTCTGTTCGTCGATCCAGGTTCCAGCGGTCTGGAGGGCGGAGAGGGTGACTCGCAGTCCGATGCCGAGGGTGATGCCGGTCACGATTTCGCTGAAGGCCCCGGCGATGGACCAGATGGGAACCGAGTCGGCGTGCATGCCGCCGAGGGCGACTCCCAGGACGATGACGATCGCGATGCGGGCTCGGAGGGGGACGGTGGCCAGCACGGGCAGGACGGAGACAACTCCGCCGATGCGGAGTGCAGCTAGCCCGGCGGCGACGAGTTCGCCGGGGGAGAGGGAGAGCAGGTCGAGCGGGAATGGCGGCATGAGGTTGGTCGCTACGTTCGCGAATTCGAGAACGCCCCGGTTAGCTGCGACGCGAAGGCTTTGCGCAGCGGAGCATTTCCGGCCGACGGATGACAGGCTGGAAGCCTATCCCACGCCGCTGGCCACGCGCTGGATCGTCTCGCGCGTGAACTCGCCGAGACGATCCACCATCCACGGCAGCAGGTACAGCAGCGCTACCCCTCCGATCAGCAGCCGCGGAATGATCGCCAGCGAGGGGTCTTGCAGCTGGGTCGTGGCCTGCAACAGGTTGATGACTAAGGCGGCTGCGAGGAGGCAGGCCAACACGGGCCCCGCGACCGCGAGAGTCTCCCACAGCCCTGCGAGCATCGATTCCAGTCCGAACTCAGCCGACATCAGGCGGTACTCACACTGTGCAGGAGCATCTCGACGGTCAGGAACCAGCCATCGATCGACACGAACACCAACAGCTTGAGCGGCAGCGACACCCACAAGGGAGGCAGCGACGCCAGCCCCAATCCGGTGAGCAGCGACGAGGTGACGAGGTCGATCACCAGGAACGGCAGGATCACCTGCAACCCAATCAGGAACGCCACCTTGAGTTCGCTGAGGACGAACGCCGGGAGCAGCACGCTGAGCGGCAGGTCTTCGTAGTAGCGCGGGCTGTCGGCTGTCGTGGAACGATCCGAGCGTTCTCGGGCGAGGAGGAACAGCGAGACAGTGTTCTCGTTTCCGGCGGCCTGAATCTGGGCGACCATGAACCGGCGGAGCGGGGCGAGTGTGCGCTGGGCTGCCTCGCGGAGGGCGCGGCGCTGGTCGGCCTCGGTCTCGAACTTGGCGTTCTGGTACGGCTCGATCCCCTCGGAGTAAGCCGCCTCCCACACGGGGGCCATGACCGCAATTGTCAGCATCAGGCTCAGCCCGGTAATGACTTGATTCGGCAGAATCTGAGCCCCGCCGATCGCCTGCCGCAGAAGACCGAGTACCACCACGAATCGAATCCAACACGTCGAGAGCAGGAAGATCGACGGCACCAAACCGATGATGCTGATCGCCAGCATGACCTGCACTGAGGGGCCCAGTCCGTTCTGCCCGAGCCAACTGGCGGGGAGCCAAGCTGTCCAATCAGACATCGGCCACCTCACGATTCACGGGGGGCGAAGTGCGTCGGTCGCTGCTGGCGGATCGGCTGGGGGTGGAGAGTGAGACGGAGGCTGGGGCGGAGTCGCGAGTCGGCTCGGACCGCCTGCTGCGGAACAGGTCGAGCAACGTCGGGCCGACTTGTGTGGTCAAGGGACGCAGCTCGGTCACGATCGCCTGCACCTCGGCCGGGTCATCCACGGTGGCGAGTGTCGACATGCCCGACGGCGTGGTCCCGACCAGCAGAATGCGTCGACCGAACCGGACCAGGGCGAGTTGCTGCTGCGGTCCGATCGATTGTCGAGAGAGCAGTTCGATGGCGGATGGTGCCGCGATCGACAGCGGCCCGCCCGATTTCAGGAACTGCCGCGCGAGCCACCCGACCGCCAGGATGCCCATGGCCCACGCGACACTGGAACCGAATCCGGCGCGGCCTCGCGCTGCGGGCGTGGGCGCGGTCCCGTCGGTGAAATCGGTCTCGGGGAGCGGCGTTTTTTCGCTGCCGAGGGATTCAACCCGACCGCTGAACTCGCCAGTCTCGGGCAGTTTGCGGGTGGTCGGTGTCGTCGCTGGTGTCTCAACCGCCTGTGACGGAATCCGCTGCGCATGCGTCTCGCGCGGGGCCACGACCGGATCGTCGGCATCGTAGAACGGGATCGGGCGACCGGGTCGCGGCGACTCCATGGCGGGCGTATCGATCGAAAATACTTCATCGCCAGTCGCGGTCTGACAATGGCCGACTCGACCCATTCCCAAGAAAGCCAGCAGACCCAGAGCGAGTGCAGATTGCCGAATGCGATGGATTCCCATCTCTCCCCCTCCCTGGGTCATGACCGGCCGGTTGCCAGACAATCCCTGTCCGGCAGCGGGAGTCTTCCTCCCGACCGGCAATCTACGCCGGTTATGGATATGAGGTCAACGGGAAGTGTGCCGAATGGGAGTAGGGGGGGGGGGGATTCGCCCATGGGCGGTCTCCTCATTCAGTAATCCGACGCGTGAGCGAGGACTCACGGCACTCGATGTCCTCCGAGAGCTCGGCCCGCAGAAGCAGACCCAGTCAATCAGCCCGTTGCTGGACGCTACTGGACGCCCCCTTCGCTGCGCTCGGCCTCGCAGACGCGTCGGGTGACTGATCCTGGGTATCGGCATTTGGCGAATGCACACGGAGTCGGGAACGAGAGTCCGCCTCAACTCTCGCCGATCAACTGGGGGCAATCTCATCGACCGCTCACACAATTTCCCGATTTCCCAGCCCCGTCGCGACTTGACGCCGTTTTCTGCCGATATTAAAAGGATTGGATGGATCAGGTGTCGGGAGTGGGGAGTTCCATTCCACGGGCAGCCTGCATCACGCATCAGAGGGAAGGAAAGCAATCGAAACGCACAGGATCAACGATCAGATCCGAATCCCACAGGTTCGGGTAGTCAATCACTTGGGAGAAATGGTGGGGGTGGTGCCGACAGTCGACGCACTCCGACTGGCATTCGACGCGGGGATGGATCTGGTGGAAGTCGCTCCGACCGAGCGCCCGCCGGTCTGCCGAATCATGGACTACGGCAAGTTCAAGTACGAACAGAAGCGCAAGCTGCACAAGAACAACAAGGTGCATCAGGTCGAACTCAAAGAGATTCGCCTGCGTCCGAAAATCGGTGACCACGACATCGATTTCAAGACCAAGCACGCCCGCGAATTCCTGACGGAGAAAGACAAGGTCAAGCTGACCGTCGTCTTCCGGGGCCGCGAGAATGCGCACCAGGATCTGGGTCGCGATGTCTTGATGGGGATGATCGCCAAGCTGGAAGACATCGCCAAGATCGAGAAGGCACCTTCCATGGAAGGACGCGCGATTACCGCCGTCCTGGCTCCGAAATAGTCACTCCGTGGCATGGGCGTCCTCGCCCATGCCTGTGGTGCTTCTGTCTTTGGTGCCCCTGTCTTTGGTGGCGGTGAAGAACTCGGGCGGGACGCCCGAGCCACGTTCTGGTCGATGAGCCTGCGCGGGTCTGTGGCCGACGAGTCACCGACCCGTTTTTCGTTGCGGCGTGAGGTGGTCGTCGCTACGCTCGCCAGAGCGTGGGCGAGTGCCAGTCAGCCCACTACGTGAGACCGATTGATGACGGACGGTCAGTCACCCGTTTCAAGGATGTTCCCGTGTCTGCTGATGCTCCGCCCCCCGCCGAGGAATGGACTGTTCGTCGCGTCCTGGAATGGACGATCGGGCACCTCAAGAAGCATGGCAGCGACACCGCCCGGCTCGATGCCGAGGTGCTGTTAGCTTTTGCTCGCGGCTGCTCTCGCATTCAGTTGTATACGGCGTATGACGAGATCCTCCCCGAGGCGGCCCGCCAGAAGATGCGCGATCTCGTCAAGCGGCGGGTGAATGCCGAACCGGTGGCTTACCTCGTCGGAACCAAGGAGTTTTACAGCCTGGCGTTCGAGGTGACCCGCGACGTTCTGATCCCTCGCCCGGATACCGAACTGCTGGTCATGGAGACGCTGCGGCTGGTGAAAGACATCTCCGCCCCGACCATTCTAGAGCTGGGCGTCGGCTCCGGGTGCATTAGTACGGCCATCGCCGTCAATCACAAATCGGCCCGCGTGGTCGGCGTGGAACTCCACCCGTCCACGATGCAGGTGGCTCAACGCAACCTCGAACGCCACAAGGTCGCCGACCGGGTCGAACTCCGACTGGGCGACCTCTTCGGTCCACTGAAGCAGGGCGAGCAGTTTGATGTCCTCGTCAGCAACCCGCCCTATATCCCCACTGCCGAGATCCAAACGCTGGCCCCCAACGTGCGAAACCACGAGCCGCACCGGGCTCTCGATGGCGGAGCCGATGGCCTCGACTTCATCCGGCGGATCGCCGCGGAGGCTCCGGCCTGCGTGCGACCCGGCGGCTGGGTGCTGATCGAGTTCAGCCCGGAACAGGCGGACGCCGTGTTGGCACTGTTCAATCAGGCAGGGTCCACATTCGATCAGGTCGCCGTGGTCTCCGATCTCGGGCAACAACCGCGCATGCTAAGAGCCCGCAGGCGGACGGAATGACTCCATACGATCAAGTATAAGATGTCCGGGGCGAGCCGGTGGGCGTCAGCCCCCGGACTCCATCGAGGGCCGCCAGAGTCCGGGGGCTGACGCCGCCCGGCTCGCCTGCGCCCCGCTGCGACGACCCGCTCACATCGCCCCGCGATGCGTCACCACGTGCGTCTGCGGCTCGTAGACTTGCTGCGGGAAGTCGCTGCGGAAGTGGACGCCTCGGCTTTCCTTCCGAGCACGCGCCGATTGGATCATCAGCTTCGCCACCAGCAGCATGTTCTGCAGCTCCCACCCCTCGACCGTGTGGAACTCTCGCAGCGACACATAGCGATCCCAGAACTCGACTTGCTCGGCTGCGGCCGCGAGACCCTCTTCGTCGCGGCGGATGCCGACATGGCGGCCCATCAGACTGGCGAGCGAGTTCCGCAAGTCGACGAGGTTCAGCTCGTCGGACGGCAGGTTGGCCGAGGTCGGGCCCTCCGACACCAGCGGCGTGATGCAGAAGTCATCCGGGATCGAGAGGGCCGCCGCACTCGCTCCGCGTCCGCAACGCAACCCGTAGTACAGCCCCTCGAGCAAGCTGTTCGAGGCCAGCCGGTTCGCCCCGTGCAAACCGGTACTCGTCACTTCACCGGCTGCCCACAAGTTCGGCAACGAGGTCCGGCCTTCGAGATCGACGGTCAATCCGCCGATCATGTAGTGAGCCCCAGGCCGGACCGGGATGGGATCTTTGGCGAGGTCGAGGCCGAACTCCTGGCACACCTTGCGAATGTGCGGGAAGCGTTCGATGACCTTCGACTCGGGCAGGTGCCGCAGATCGAGATAGACGCAGGCGTGCCGCGTCTTCTCCATCTGGTCGGTGATCGCGCGGCTCACAATGTCGCGCGGGGCCAGCTCCAGCGACGGGTGATAGTCAGGCATGAAGCGATACCCGCGACTATCGATCAGATGCGCCCCCTCGCCGCGCACCGCCTCCGAGATCAGATGCCGCGAGCCCCCGGCGATGTACAGCACCGTCGGGTGGAACTGCATCATCTCCATGTCCCGCACCGTGGCCCCCGCCCGGAAGGCGACCGCGTGCCCATCGGCGGTCGCGATGCCGGGGTTCGTCGTTTCGCGATACAGCTGGCCCGCTCCGCCGGTGCAGAGGATCGTCTGCTTGGCCCAGATGAACGTCTTGCCGTGTCCGGGGTTCCAGACCAGCGCCCCCTCACATTTCTGATCGTGGGTCAGCAGATCAATCGTGAACGTCTTCTCCCAGATCTCGCACGCCTTCTGCTCGCGCATGCGGTCGATGAGAGCCCGCATGACCTCCTTCCCCGTCGCGTCACCCAGAGCGTGGACCACGCGCGGGTGGCTGTGGCCGCCTTCGGTGGTCAGGTCGATGGCCCCGTCGCGTTCATCGAAGTGCGCCCCGAATCGGACCAGCTCGCGAATCAGGTCTGGAGCCGAGTTCACGACCCCCTCGACCACCTGGCGGTCGCACAGCCCGGCCCCGGCAGTGAGCGTATCCTCGGCGTGATTGCTGACCGTGTCGCTGGGGTCGAGTACCCCCGCGATGCCGCCCTGGGCCCAGGCACTGTTGGAGAGTTCCAACCGGTCCTTGGTCACCACCACGACCCGCAGCGTCGGGTCGATCTCCAGAGCGGCCCGCACCCCCGCGATCCCCGATCCGATGATGAGGACATCCGCGAACCGGTGCGGCACGCGCTTGGGATCAAAGCGGGCGAGGTATCGCCGCCGAGGTGTCGATTCGAGTTCGATTGAGCTGCCCGTGTCGCGTCGGCTGGTCTTCTTCATGGTGCCGACACTGTACCGCAGCCGGGAGGCGGACACCAAGGTCGGGGAGCGATGGGATAGGGTGGATGTATCACAGGCAGGATTTCGGGTTGGAGTCCAGGCGACACAGCTTCAGACTGCACATGGTGCATCACCCAGATCCGCACGTGGGTGGCTCCGGGTGCCGACATGTCCGACCCCGGCAGGGGTCACAGACATTAGCCGGTGGTTGAGCGCAGCGACACCACCGGACGAGATCAGCCTCACGCTGTCCCATCCCGGAGGGATGGCAGAGATCGCCCGGTGTTGACCGACGCGAGAACCCCACCCGCGATCCACACTTCTAGCATCCCTCCGGGATGCGAAAGGGGGCGGGGACCATGTTCCGGTGGTGTCGCTTCGCTCAACCACCGGCTAATTTCTGGCATCCCTCCGGGATGGGAGACCACGCGCAAGAATCAGTCTTCGGCTGTGTAGCCTGCTCCGGAGCAGGCTAAAGCCTGAACTCCCACTTGAACTTCCACTCGTGACGACCACTACGGTCGCTGAGCGGCCTTGCGCAGGGCGGCCACGGTCCAGGCCACCGGGTACAGCGTTTCGTAATACCAGAGCTTGGCGAAGTAGAACCCGATTGGGGAGGGAGTGGTCCAGGTGCCGTCTTCGACCCGTGCGATGAGCCACTCGACGCCGCGCGCGAGGGGATCGTTGAGGGTTGAGGGTTGAGCGTTGAGGGGAGGGCCCTCTGGCTCCCCTCTCCCCCGGGGAGAGGGGCTGGGGGTGAGGGTCTGTGGCGCGTCGAGCAGGGCGTCCAGGGCGAGAGCCGTCTCTTCCACCGTCGACGGAGCCCCGGCATCCCCGCCCCAGCCGCCGTCCGGGTTCTGGATCGACCGCAGCCATTCCGCTCCCCGGCGAGCGTGATCGTTCCAGCGGTCGCAATCTCGAAAGGCTCGCAGCACGCGCGAGGTGCCGTAGACCGGGTTCTCGTCGTTCGGGACGTGCTGGTTCCCGAACCACAGTGGCAGCCAGCTGCCGTTGGGGCGCTGGACACGTTCGAGGAAGGCGAATCCGCGATCAGTGACCTTCAACGCATCTTGGTAACACATGATATCGACATCGACCTTCATCTGTGGTCGATCGCCAATTTGCCTCTCAAGGCTGATCTGGTAGGGCCAGATCGCCCGCAGGCAATGAGCGGTGATATCCGCAGAGCTGCGATCAAACGGCAACGTTCCCCAGCCTCGGCAGAACGTCGGGAACCCACCATCGCGGTTTTGCAGTGCCAGCAACCAGAAGATGCCATTCTCCGCAGACTCATTGCAGGCGACATTCACCACGGAGGCACGGAGGTAAGGAGCGGTCGGAATTGTGAGCGGCACGGCGCTAGCCGCCGGTTCTTCGGGATGACACACGCCTACAGAACCGGCGGCTAGCGCCGTGCCGCTCACTTCAGCAGTTTGACTGGTGGGAGGTGACGGCTGACGGTTCTCTCTCCGTGCCTCTGTGTCTCCGTGGTGATCCATGTCACCCGGGCACCCCCGACTTACGTCGGGGGCTCGCTGCTCTGGCTCTGCTCTCTCGTCTCTTCTCTCTAGTCTCGCAATAGCCAGAATCGCCCCCGGCGTGTCGTCCGCATCGGGGACGCCGCCCGGCAGATCAGTCCAGGCCCACCCACCGGGAGCGGCGTTGGTATACGGGTGCGTCACCTTGTATTGCTGATCGAGGAGCCACTGCAAAACCGACGGTCGATCTGACTCCGGCAGATCGTCACCGAGGGCATTCACCGCCAGCGTCGTCACCCACGTCGCCAGATTCGTATCGATCGGCCAGCTCCCATCGGGCCGCACCGACTTGATGAGGAAGTCGATCCCGCGCTGCACGACCGGGTGATTGGTCAGCCCCATCGCGGCGAGGCTCATGCAGACGAAGCTCGTCAGCGGAGCGGCTTCGAGGAACCCGCCGTTGGGCGGTTGGATCCTCTCCAGCACCTTCAGAGAGCGGTCGCGGGCCAGCCAGCGGAGGCCGCGTGTGATCGGGTTCCAGGTCGGCCCGTGGAAGTGGCGGACCTGCCCGATCGCGATCAGGGCCGGAAGGGCGTAGCTCACCACCGGGAACTTCGCAGCTGCATACCAACTCGCGGGAATGCAGGCGAGTTCGAACGGGAGTCGCGGCACCCTCGTCCACGGGACCAGTCCGGCGAGGGCGCAGTGCGTGAGGATCGGGACTGAGAACGTCTTGTCCTTGCCATAGCGGGCGATGAGCGCCGGGATGCCGCCCGCCTGGTCGATGTACGCGGCAGCACGGGGGATCGCGTCTTCGCGAGTCACCAGTTGGTTCTGAACGAGCGTGGTAAAGCTCGCGTCGGCTCCGAAATCTCGTGTGGCGAAGAGTGTGGCATGACACAGCATCGTGGTCGAGATATTACTGAAACTCTGCGACGTATCGCCCCAGCCGCCGTCTGAGTTTTGGTTCGTCAGCAGCCAGCCGATGCCGCGCTCGATCAGCGCGCGGCAGGCGTGAGCCTGTCGTGTAGTCGGCAGACGGACATCTGCGGCTCGCTGGGAGAACTGAAAGAGCGCCATCATGGCTGTGGCGGTCGACAGCGCGGAGGTCGAGAGTTCGCCGACCCAGTGGCCTGCGGCGTTCCGCTGGGCGAGCAGATGCTTGATCGCTCGGTCTGTGGCTCGCTGAAGTCGGGCTCGATCAAGGCTCACGCGGCACTACCCCCAAGTCGCCGGACTCTCCGAGTCCGGTGAATCCGCTCGCAGCCAGTTTGGAATTCTCGATTGAGAACAACTTCAGATTGAGGAACACTAATTCCCACTAATATACGCTAATCAGATCAGGATTAGTGTCGATGAGCGGAGGTGAGTGTTCCAATCTCCTGGGTCTTTCGTTCAGGGTGAGCATCCCCGGCGGACACAACCCGGCCCACCGGACTCGGAGAGTCCGGCGACTTTGATCCCACGCAAGACCCGACGAGTGCGATCCGCGGAGCGACATCGCCTACGGTCGGGGCTCGGCCAGGCGGGTGAACAGCATTCGGCCCGCGCTGTTTTGCAGGACGCTGGTCACGACCGTATCCACTTCGTTGCCGATCTCTTTCGACCCGGCTTCGACGATCACCATCGTGCCGTCGTCGAGATACCCGACCCCCTGATTGTACCCTTCACCTTCCTTGATGACCTTGATCCGCACGGCTTCGCCGGGGATGAAGCGGGGCTTGAGGGCGTTCGCCACATCGTTCAGATTGACGACCTGAATCCCCTGAATCGTGGCCAGCTTGTTGAGGTTCAGATCGTTCGTCACCAGCCGACCGTTGAACGACTTGCAGGACTCGATCAGCCGCTGGTCGACCGACTTGCCCTTGGCCGGATCGGTCTCGATGACCTTGACTTCGACCTTGGGGTCTTGCTGGAGTTTCTTGAGGATATCCAGCCCGCGACGACCACGGGTGCGGCGGACCTTGTCGTGGCTGTCGGCGATGTCCTGGATCTCTTGCAGGATGAACTGCGGGACGACCAGTTGGGCGTCGATGACGTGGGTCTCGATAATGTCAGCAATGCGACCATCGATCAGGGCGCTGCTGTCGAGGACCAGCGGGCGGCCCCCCTTGAGTTCTCGCTCAAACTCCACATACGGGATCACAAACCGGAACTGGTCCTTGGTCTGCATCATGAACGTGATGCACAGGTACGGCAGGATCAGCAGGGTCAGCATCGTGATCCCGGCCTGGAAGTTATTGCCTTCGTTCCCCAGACTCGCGAACAGCGGACCCAGGGCCAGATTCAGCAAGTGAGCCAGCAGAATGCCGATCAACAATCCGAAGTAGATCGTCGAGATCGTGTCGACCCGCTTCTTGGGCAGCAGGACATCGATCAGCAGGATCGAGAGAGCCCCCAACGTAATGATGAAAAACGCGGGAACCTGATGAGCCTCCACAATTTGCGGAGCGGCTGAGTTCTCACTGAAGCAAAATGCCGCAGTCGCGCCAATGCACACAAAGGCGTAAAGCAGACGAACGATCAATAGCGCCATGGGGCACCTTTCCTATTCCCGGTTGCGATCCCACTCAAAGCCCGAGGAGACGCTCGCGAGAGTGACGAATCAAAATCGTAAGCCAACGGCCTCCCGAATGCCACCTTCCGATAGGACAGAGACGCTGCATTCTCAGGAATCGTCCGCCACAAAATGTAGGCAGGGAACAAATTGGGAAGAATTGGACTACTCGGGATCGGCTTTCCGAATTGCATCAATTCTCACCGATCAGGTGCGAAGTCACGGTTGGATATCCTGGTTGGAGTTCAGCCTTTAGGCTGCGTTAGGACGCACAGCGCAGCCTAAAGGCTGGACTCCAACATTCAGCCCACGGTCGGCGTCAACCGCCCCGGCTCCTTGATGTACATCAGCAGTACCGCCAAGTCCGCGGGGGTGATCCCACTGATGCGGCTGGCTTGGCCGAGGTCGCGCGGGCGGACCTTGTGGAATTTCTCGCGGGCTTCGTGCCGCAACTGCGGAGCGGCGCGGAAGTCGAATGTTTCTGGGATGCGGACGGCTTGGATCTTGTCCTGGCGGTTGATCTCCTTCTGCTGGCGGTTGATATAGCCCGCGTATTTGACCTCGATCTCGATCTGCTGCTTCGCACGCGGGGAGAGCGTCAGTTCCGCAAATTCGGAGGAGAGGCGGGTCACCGACTCAATCGTCATCTCCGGTCGCCGCAGCCACTCTTCGAGTGTTTGTCCCTCATGCCGCAGCTTGCTGAGCGGCGCCAGGCCGCGCGCGAGTTCCCCCTCGTACTCGGCATGCAGACGGCAACGCTCCGCACTGGCCAGGCCGACCCGCTCCCCAATCGGAGTCAGCCGCCGGTCGGCATTGTCGTGTCGCAACAGCAACCGGAACTCGGCCCGCGAGGTAAACATCCGGTACGGCTCGTCGACCCCCTTGGTCACGAGGTCATCCATCAGCACGCCGAGGTACGCCTGGCTGCGATCCAGAATGAGCGGCTCCTCGCCCTTGATCTTGAGGGCGGCATTGATCCCAGCCAGCAGCCCCTGCCCCGCAGCCTCCTCGTACCCGGTGGTGCCGTTGATCTGCCCCGCGAAGTACAGGCCCGCGATCCGCTTGGTTTCGAGGGTCGGGTAGAGCTGAGTCGGGGGGGCGAAGTCGTACTCGACGGCGTACCCGTAGCGCATGATCTCGGCCCGTTCGAGGCCCTTGATCGAGCGGACCATCTGGTCCTGGACATCGCGGGGGAGGCTGGTCGAGATGCCGTTGCAGTAGAACTCGTGGGTGTTCCGGCCCTCGGGTTCCAGGAAAATCTGATGCGAGGTCTTGTCCGCGAACCGCACCACTTTGTCCTCGATGCTCGGGCAGTAACGCGGCCCGGTCGATTGGATCTGCCCGCTGTACATCGGAGCGCGATGCAGGTTCTGGCGGATCAGCTCGTGCATCTCATGATTGGTCTCGGTCAGCCAGCAAGGCATCTGCGGCTCGGTGATCTTTGAGGTCAGGAACGAGAACGGCACCGGATCGGCATCGCCCGGTTGTTCGAGCAGCTGGCTGAAGTCGATCGTCCGCCCATTGATCCGGCACGGCGTCCCGGTCTTGAACCGCTGCAACTCGAACCCGAGCCGCCGCAGATCGTCCGAGAGTGTCCCCGTCGTCCCCTCGCCCGCGCGTCCGCCCGGCGTCTTGGCCTCGCCGGTGTGCATGATGGCTTGCAGGAACGTGCCCGTGGTGACGATCACCGCTTGGGCACGGTAGAGGGCACCGCCTCGCACGCGAACCAGAAGAGGAGAGAGGAGAGACGAGAGATAAGAGCCAGAGGGACTCTCTTCTTGGTGCTGGCTGGCTCTCGTCTCTCGTCTCTCGTCTCTCGTCTCGATCCCCTCCACCACCTCCTGCCGCAGCGACAGCCCCGGCGTCTCCTCGACGATCCGCTTCATCCGGAATTGGTACGCCTTCTTATCGGCCTGGGCGCGGGGGCTGTGCATGGCGGCCCCCTTGCCCATGTTCAGCATGCGGAACTGAATCCCGGTCTCGTCGATGCAGCGCCCCATCTCGCCGCCGAGGGCATCGATCTCGCGCACGATTTGCCCCTTGGCCACCCCGCCAATCGCCGGGTTACAGCTCATCGCCCCGACCATGTCGACACTCATTGTCAGCAGCGCCGTCCGGCACCCCATGCGAGCGGAGGCCAAGGCTGCCTCAATCCCGGCATGCCCCGCCCCGATGACGACCACGTCATAGTCATAGGTGGATGTGGGGGCAGACATCAGCAATCGGTCCGGTGGTTGGAGAGGCGAGTGAGCCGTCGAACTGGCTCGATGTACCGCATTCTATCGAGTCCCCCCGATCAGCGATGCAGACGTGACGAAAATGATCTCTACAGTGTGTGCATCAGAAAAGTCGGCAGCCTGACCTTCTCTGCCCCCTCTCCCCACTGGCGGCGTGACTTTCTGTGAGGACATGGCTGTGGGGAGAGGGCCGGGGTGAGGGGCCCAGAGCGAGTGATATGGCCCCCTCACCCCAGCCCTGGCCTGGTGAAACGGGCGGAAGTTTGGGGGCTTGGGTTTGCGGGGAGAAAGCGAATCTGGTGCGCTCAGCTGACCCCCAGAATAGGCGAGCCGGGCGGCGTCAGCCCCCGGACTCTG
>JAYWFM010000039.1:0-6208 GCA_043778825.1 Planctomycetota bacterium
AAACTGACACGGGGGAGCGCAACAGATTTCCCCATTCCCCACAAACCCAATCCCCCCAGATTTCGGTCGTTTCACCAGGCTACCCCGGCCCTCTCCCCCCCAGTGGAGTCCACCCCGAAAGCAGCGCCGAGTGTGGGGGAGAGGGGGCAGAACCTTGGAAAACGCCTTGCGGAAATCCTTCACGGCGTTGCCCTTCAGGGTTCGATCCCCACTTTCACCTTTACCCAGGGTAGGCTCCCTTCGGTCGCCAACCCTGGGCTACTCGCCGTAACCCCTTTCGGGGTACAGAAGCATCCTCAGTGCCCACAGACTTCCGAAGTCTTCGGAGACTTCGGAAGTCTAAACCGGCGTTCGAACGCCGGTTCCGGTCCCCCACGTTCTGGCGAACGTGGCTACGCTGTGATGCGGTCCATTCCCATCCACTTCCGTAGCACCGGCGGCACCACGACGCTGCCGTCGGCTTGTTGATGGTTCTCGATCACGGCGATCATCGCCCGCGTGCAGGCGACCGCCGTCCCGTTGAGCGTGTGAACGAACTGCGTCCCCTTCTTGTCGGGGACGCGAGTGCGGATACCCAGGCGGCGCGACTGGAAGTCGGTGCAGTTCGAGGCGCTGGTGATCTCGCCGTACTCACCAGCTGTGCCGCGACCGGGCATCCAGGCTTCGAGGTCGTACTTGCGGACGGCCGGCCCGCCGAGGTCGCCGGTGCAGATGTCGAGGACGCGATACGGGACTTCGAGGCCCTGGAAGATCTCCTCTTCGATCCGCACGACCATCTGATGGAACTCATCCGAGGACTTCAGGTCCGGGGCGGTGAAGCCGAACATCTCGACCTTGGTGAACTGATGCACGCGGTAGATGCCGCGAGTCGCCTTGCCGTGGCCGCCCGCTTCGGTGCGGAAGCAGTGCGAGATCCCGGCCACCTTCATCGGCAGCTTGGCGTAGTCGATGATCTCGTCTCGCAGCATCCCGCCGAGTGTGATCTCGGCAGTCGCGACCAGCGACAGATCGGTGTTGTGGATCGAATAGATCTGCGTCTCCGGCCCGCGCGGCATGTACCCCGTGCCGTGCAGCACCTCGTCCTTGGCCACGTCCGGCGTCGTATAGATCGTGAACCCTTCGCTCCGCAGCTTCTCGACCGCGTAGTTCACGAGGGCCATTTCCAGGAAGGCCCCGGCGTTCTTGAGGAAGTAGAACCCGTGCCCCGCGACCTTGGTTCCGCCTTCGAGGTCGACCATGTCCAGCGACGCCATGATGTCGACATGATCGCGCGGCTTGAAGTCGAACTGCCGCTTCGTGCCCCACTCGCGGGCCGTGACGCTCTCATGCTCCTCCCGCCCGACCGGTGCGTCCGGGTGCGTCATGTTCGGGATCTGCATCTGTTCATGTCGCAGCTGCTCTTCGATGGTGACGAGTTCGGCCTCGCCCTTCTGGATCAGTTCGCGGAGTTCCTTGCCGCGCGCGATGAGGCCCGGCTTGTCGGCGGCGGGGGCCTTGGGGATTTGAGCGGAGAGATCCTTCTGCTCATACCGCAGCTGATCTCCCTGGAAGATCAACTGCCGCCGTTTGTCGGCCAGCCCGACCAGCGCCGACAAATCAATTGGCACGCCCCGGTTGCGGCAGTTGGCCTCGACGGCGTCACGGTTCTCACAGACGAATTGCAAATCGAGCATCGGGGCCACTTCACAAGGCACAACACGGGGCCGAGGCATCCTTGACCCCGGTCTAGGGACGCATTTGAGAGCAACACGGGCGGTTTTACCAGCGGAACAGGAGCGACGTAGGCGATGTCGCTCCGCGAATCGCATTCCGCTGGGAGGGGCGACCCGTCTCCTGCTCCACTTTGGATCGTCGGGTATCCTGCGTGCGGAATCTCAGTCGCGGAGCGACGTGAGCGACAGTAGGCGACATCCCTCCGCACACTCGCACTTCGCTGGCTGGCAGACTGGGCCAGAAACTCGCCCCACCACGAATGCCCTTCCGTTCGGACGAGCTACACTGCACGGCGTCTCTGTCTTGGCGACGCTCAATAGTCGGTGGATCTCTCATGACTCGAATGCTGCTGTGTTTGCTGTTCTGTGTGGTGCTAAGCTCCGTGGAACCTTCGTGGACACAGACGTGTGGTCCCGAGAAAGGGACGCTGGTGATCGTGGGCGGGGGACGGATGGGGCGTGAGATTGTCGACGAGTTCATCGAGAAGGCCGGTGGCATCGACGCTGCGTTTGTGATCGTGCCGACCGCCTTGGAGGGCGAAGACTGGGGGGCGGAGTACGTGGCCGAATCCTTCCTCGCGCGGGCCGGGGCCAAGGACGTGACCGTCGTCCACACGCGCGACGTGAAGGTCGCCGATACCGATGACTTCACAGCTCCCCTGCGTCGGGCCAAGGGAGTCTGGATTGATGGCGGGCGGCAATGGCGGTTGGCGGATGCCTACCTGAACACCAAGACCTACAAGGAACTGCACGCAGTGTTGGAACGCGGTGGCGTCATCGGCGGGTCATCCGCCGGAGCCACGATCCAGGGAGATTATCTGGTTCGAGGAGCCCCCGAGGGGAACCAACTGATGATGGCTCCGGGCCATGAAATCGGGTTCGGGTTCGTGCGGAACTGTGCCATCGACCAGCACGTCATCGCCCGCAAACGCCACAATGACCTGGCCCCGGTCATCGAGGCCCACCCGGAACTGCTGGGGCTGGGCATCGATGAGGGTACCGCCGTCGTCGTCGAGAAGAATCACCTCCGCGTCATTGGCGACAGCCAGGTGCTGGTGCATCACAAGGACCAGATGAAGCGGGAGGATGGCACCAGTTACGAGACGCTCGAACCGGGGACGGAGTACGACCTAGCTGCGCGGAAGCCGATCTCAGCGGTGAAGCCATGAGTGATGCCTCGCCGACCTCGCATGACGCTCTGCGGCAATCCTCGCGACAGACGCAGTTCCTGGATGTGCTCACTCGCGATGAGGCTGCCCGGCGCTTCGAGTCGGCGCTGGATCTCCGACCACTGGGGGTCGAGACGGTGTCGCTGCTCGAGGCGGCGGGGCGCGTCCTCTCGAATCATGTGATCGCCGAGGTCGATGTCCCCGCGTTCGACCGCTCCCACGTCGATGGCTTCGCGGTGCGCTCAGCCGACTTGCAAGGGGCGGACGAAGAGCAGCCTCGCACGCTGCGGCTCACGGACGAAATCCTCTCCCCCGGTCGAGTCCCCCAGCGCGAGATCACTCCCGGCCTGGCGAGCGTCATCGCCACGGGCGGCATGGTCCCGCGCGGAGCCGATGCGATCGTGATGGTCGAGCAGACCGAGGCCACCGACCTCCACGGCCAACCCGCTGTCGCGATCAGTCGCATGGTCTCGCCCGGTGGGAACATCAGCTCGGCGGGATCGGACATCACGCGCGGCGAAACGGTGCTGTGGGCCGGACAGGTGTTGACCGCTCGCGAACTGGGGGTACTCGCGGCGCTCGGTCTGGATCGCGTGCCGGTCTATCGTCGCCCCCGTGTCGCCATCCTCTCCACCGGCGACGAGATCGTCGCCCCCGGTCAGCCGCTGCCGACCGGTTCTGTGTACGACTCGAACGCCACAATTCTGGCGGCCACGGTCCGCGAACTGGGAGCTGAACCCGTCTGCCTCGGCACCGTACGCGATGACCTCGACCAGCTGCGATTGCGAGTGAACGAAGGACTCACCTACGACATGGTGCTGCTGTCGGGAGGCACTTCCAAGGGGGTGGGCGATCTGTCGTATCAAGTGGTGCGCGACCTGCCGAACCCCGGCATCGTGGCCCACGGCGTGGCCCTCAAACCGGGGAAGCCGATCTGCCTGGCGGTCACCAATGGCAAGCCAGTGGTGGTCCTGCCGGGGTTCCCGACCTCGGCGATTTTTACCTTTCACGAGTTCGTGGCCCCGGTGTTGCGGAAGCTGGCGGGTCGCAGCCGCGTGCAGCGTCGCACGGTCCCGGCTCGCGTCCCGCTGCGGATCAACTCCGAGCGAGGCCGTACCGAGTACGTGCTGGTGGGGCTGGTGCGCGGGCCGCAGGGCTGGTCGGCCTACCCGATGGGGAAAGGCTCCGGCTCGGTCACCACGTTCAGCGGGGCCGATGGGTTCATCACGATCCCTCAGCAGACCGAGTGCCTCGATGCGGGGGATCTCGTCGCGGTCACGCTCCTCGACGAAGCCCTCGAACCCGCCGACCTCGTCGTCATCGGCAGCCACTGCGTCGGGTTGGATCTGCTCCTCGGCGAACTCCGAGGCCGGGGATACACCACGCGCGTCCTCACCGTCGGCAGCCAGGGCGGACTGGCCGCCGCCCGACGCGGTGAGTGCGACATCGCTGGGGTGCATCTCTACGACCCAGCCACAGGAGAGTACAACCGCCCGTTCCTCGTACCGGGGCTGGAGCTGATCGAGGGGTACTCACGACAACAGTGCTTGGTCTATAGACCCGACGATGCACGGTTTGCAGGAGCCCCACTGGAGGAGGCCCTGACCCGTGCGATGACCGATCCTGATTGCCGCATGATCAACCGCAACCCTGGCAGCGGGACGCGCATCCTGATCGACGAACTTTTGTCGAGGTCGGCCTCTCCCGCCGAGATTCCCGGCTACCGCGTGCAAACCAAATCCCACAACGCGGTGGCAGCTGCGATCGCGCAGGGCCGGGCCGACTGGGGGGTGGCGATCGAAACGGTGGCCCGTCAATACGGACTGGGGATGATCCCGATTCGGCAGGAGCGGTACGACTTCCTGGTGCCGGAATCGCGTCGCGAGTCAGCGGTGGTGCGCGAGTTCGAAGCGCTCTTGCATGACTCGCGGATCGTGGCTCGCTTGGCCGAATGCCAACTGGGGCAGTTGCAGAGTTCGTGTTTAGTCCCGGCCTGAGCTGTCAGCGATCAGCTGTCAGCGGTCAGCCAGAAAGCTCCTCAGATTTTCTGGCTGAAAGCTGAACGCAGACAGCATCGAGTGAAGACCGATTCTGAAACTGCTCTAAGACTTGGGGTGGTGGGATCGCCCCTGGGAGGGCGAGGCTCCTGCCGAGCCGCTTGAGCCAGAAAACGTCCACCCTCGCTCGCGGCCAAATCCAGCAGGCTGTGTCGTCTTGCAATCGAGTTGCCGACGCGGGTACGATCACTCCGAAGGGGAATTGCGGCATGGTGGACGTGGCAGACAGATTGGCGAACCTATTCCAGGATCGTGACCTCCGGGATTTCTCTCGGCACTGGAGGGTCAGGGAACTCTCGCTGTTTGGCTCCGTCCTGCGAGAAGACTTCGGTCCCCAAAGTGATGTCGATGTGCTGATCTCGTTTGACGAAGATGCCCCGTGGAGCCTGTGGGATCTGACGACCATCCAGGACGAACTCAGTGCGTTAATTGGTCGCCCGGTCGATCTCGTGGAGCGGGAAGGTCTCCGGAACCCCTTCCGGCGTCAAAGCATTCTCAGCACACGGAAGATCATCTATGTCGGCGAAGAAAGATGATCGTGCCTACCTCTGGGACATGCTGACTGCGGCACAGGCGGTGGTGACATTTGTGAAAGGCCGCACGCTCCAAGATTACGCTGTAAGCCTGATGCTGCGGAGCGCCGTGGAGCGTCAGATTGAAATCATCGGCGAGGCGGCCCGGCGAGTCTCCAAGGAATTCCAAGAGGCGCACCCCGAGATTCCCTGGCGACCAATCCAGGCACAACGACACGTGCTGGCCCACGACTACGGTGAGATTAAGCACGATCGCATCTGGCGGGTGGCAGAAGAACACATCCCTGAAATGATCTTGCTGCTGGAACCACTGGTTCCCGGCGGACTGGCACTGTCCACGGAGGCATCGCAGCCGAATGAGGGGTGATATCGGGGGCCATTGGCACTTAGACTTGGGGGCGTGGCCAGCCTGGTCGGGAGGGCGAAGCTCCTGCAGAGCCGCGAGCCAGGGACGACGTTTTCAGGCCCGCGCGGCTCGGCAGGAGCCTCGCCCTCCCGGCCGAGGCAACCCCCTGTTTTAGTCCTGACAAGGCAATAGTGGTCGACCAAGTGGAAGATGATGGGTAGCTGCGTTCGCCAGAACGCGGGGAGCCCGCACTCTGGCGAGTGCAGCTAACTCACAATTTGATATTGGTGGACCACTAGGAGTTTGTCCAAGAATTGCACTGTGACCCTCGTTAGCGGGGTGTAGCGGGGCTTGGCGGGAGGTTGTTGGCGACCTCGGCGCGCTCCGGGGG
>JAYWFM010000040.1:0-14682 GCA_043778825.1 Planctomycetota bacterium
CCGCCCGGCTCGCCTATTCTGGGGGTCAGCTGAGCGCAACAGATTCGCTTTCTCCCCGCAAACCCAAGCCCCCCAACTTCCGCCCGTTTCACCAGGCCAGGCCGGGGGTGAGGGCCGAGTGTCAAGACGACCCCCGCAACCGCTCTCGCCGTCGGGCTGTCCCGAGGTGCCGTGTTGACTCACCGGGAATCGCTTGAACTCAGCCCAGCCGATAGAATCAGCGAGACGACCCTGCGAACCCGCACCAGTTCGCGGTTGTCCCGTCCGTGGCCCGTACCGCCGCCAGGAACCCGCTCGATGATCCACCGCATCCGCATCCAGAACTACAAGAGCCTCCGCGACGTGACAGTGGAGTTGTCCCCCGTGACGGTGCTGATCGGGCGCAGCGGGACGGGGAAGACGAATTTCTGCGAGGCGATTCGGTTGCTGCGGGATTGTCTGACGCGTATCGATCAAAGTGTTTTGGAGCGACTGCGTTCCTCGAAACCAATGACTCACGGAAACGAAGGTGTTTCTTTTGTAGTGGACTTCTCGGTGAACGGATACGACGAAGCTTTTCGCTATTCATTGACATTCGAACCGAAGAAAACGGAACCCAGTAGCGAGTGTTTGGTTGTCAGCGATCGCGTTGTGTTTAAGCAATCGCGAGTCAGCGCTCCTAGCGGCTTTGGGCATGCCATGGTGGGAAAGTGGGAAGTTCCGCCAGCACTCGCGGCGATTCCCGATGCCGGCCCACTGGCTCTCCCGCGATTGCCAGGGATTGAATTCGCAACTGTGGCTCTCAGCAGTCTCACAAGCGGGCTCGGCATCTATTTGTTTCCCTATGATGTCCTTGAGAAATCGACTTCGGGGGACAGCAGTCTGGACGACAATGCGTCCAATGCCTTGGGGACACTTCGGGCATTGTGGGTCAACCCTCAGTGTCGACGTGATCGCATGGGCCTCTTCGCAGCTCTCCGGCAAGTCAACTCAAGGGTCTTGTCCGTTGAACTTGACTCCATTCAGTCTCCTACGAAATCGCTAGTCATTCACGAATTCGGTGACAGAGTTCTGTCGATGCCGCTGAGTTCAGAATCGAGTGGCTTTCGAAGATTTCTGGCCCACCTCCTGGCGTTGTATCAGACACCGTCCAAGCAAACACTAATCTTCGAAGAGCCGGAGAATGCGATCTTTCCGGGAGCGCTCGCCACGCTGGCCGAAGAGTTCAAAGCCACTCCGGAAGAAGGTCGCGGACAAGTGATTCTCACGACCCACAATCCGGTGCTGCTCAACCATTTCGACGCCGACCAGATTCGCGTCGTCGAAATGGATGAGAATCTCGAAACGCAAATCGGTCCGCTCGCCCCGGAGCAGCGGGAAGCTCTCCAGGAGAAGATGCTCTACCCAGGTGAGCTGTTCACGGTGGATGTCGCGCGGCGCGAGCACGAGGTGGTCAGCCCATGAAGCCTCGCCAACTGTTTCTGTTTGTGGAGGGCGAGGGTGACAAGCAGGCGGCTCCGATTCTTCTCAAGCGATTGCTGAAAGAACGGGGCGCACACGATGTGCTTGTCGTGGCTCCGGATCCCTGGATGGTCGGAGAGTTTCCATTGCTTCGTCGATCCAATTTTTCCGAATGGAGACGACATCTCAACACGGCCATCCGCAAGTATGGGATGGAAGCTTGCCTGTTACTGATTGATGGAGACTCACCACCCAGTGGGGGTGAGACATTCTGCGTGAAGCGGGCCGCCCAGCAACTGGCCGCCATTGCGAAAGAGCGGGGAGCGGGGGATCGATTCTCGGCATCGATCGTGATCGCCAATCTGGAGTTCGAATCTTGGCTGATCGCCGGGGCCAGTTCGCTTGCCGGAAAAACTCTCTCGAATGGGGCGGGGAGTTTTTCGAAGGATCTGAAGCTACCGACTGGTGACATCGAATTGGCACCCCGCGACGCCAAGGGATTCTTCGATAGAGCCTTATCCTGTGGATACCGCCCCGCACTCCACCAAGCCTCGATCACGGAACTCGTCGATTTGGATACAATCCGCCAACAGGACATGCGCTCGTTCCGTCGTCTGGAAAACGCCATCGATGAGATGATCGACGCCTTTCGTGGCAATCGTCACATCGTCTCTCCTGTTTCAAAGCCATAACACACGAGAACCCTCCCCCATGCGCACCCTCATCCGACACGCTGACCTCGTCCTCCCGACCGGGATTGTCCGGGCTGATCTTCTCATCGAGAACGGCAAGATTCTCGCCATCGCCCCGCCGAAGACGGCGGCGGCGGACGAGGTCATCGACGCCACCGGGTTGCATCTGCTGCCGGGGGTGATTGATGACCAGGTTCACTTCCGTGATCCGGGGCTGACGCATAAGGAAGACCTGCACACCGGGAGTCTGGCCTGTGCCAAGGGGGGCGTGACGACGTTTCTGGAAATGCCGAACACGAAGCCGACGACGACGAGTGTCGCCGCCTTGCACGAGAAGCTAGCGCTGGCGGCTTCGAAGTCGGTGGTCAACTATGGGTTCTACATCGGGGCCACGGGGACCAATGTCGCGGAACTTGCAGCTGCGAAACGCACGCCGGGGATCAAGATCTTTATCGGGTCGAGTACCGGGGATCTGCTGGTCGACCAGCAGGACGCTCTCGAACGCATCTTCGCCGAGTCGACGCTGCCGATCTGTGCTCATTGCGAGGACGAAGCCACAATCGCCGCCAACAAGGCCCGACTCGGCCCGCTGCATGACGTGCGGCAACACTCCCAACTCCGCGACCACCAGGCAGCCTATGTCGCGACGAAGCGAGCCATCGACCTCGCCCATCGGCACCATCACCGGTTCCACGTCCTCCATGTCTCGACGGCGAACGAAGTCGAGCTGCTGCGCGATCATCGCGGGCTGATTACGGCCGAGGCGTGCCCGCACCATCTGCTGTTTCACATCGGCGACTACGACCGGCTCGGCACGCTGGTTCAGATGAACCCAAGTATCAAGACCGCAGCCGACAACGCGGGCCTGTGGCAGGCACTCCGCGATGGCCTCATTCAGGTGATCGCCACCGACCACGCGCCGCACACGCTCGACGAAAAACGCCAACCGTACCCGCAGTCGCCCTCGGGGCTACCGGCTGTGGAGAACTCGTTGGCTCTGATGCTCGATAGCGTCCAGCGGGGACGCTGCACCTTGGAGCAAGTCGTCTCGTGGATGTGTGATGCCCCCGCCCGTGTGTGGGACATCGTCGACAAGGGGCGCATCGCCGAGGGGTCTGATGCCGACCTCGTGCTGGTCGACCTCCAGAAGAAGCAGACGATCCGCAACGCCGATCAACTCACCAAGAGCGGCTGGAGTCCATGGGACGGTGTGGAGCTGACGGGGTGGCCGGTGCGGACGTGGGTGCTGGGGCGGACGGTGTTTCAGTATGGCCGGGTGGATGCCGGGCATCGCGGGCAGGAGGCGGTCTTCGACCACTCGCGCGGCGGGTTCTGGGCCTGATTTGTGTGTCTCTCAGCGCACTGACCCCCTGACGTGGAACCCTCCGAGACAATCACGTGTCGCCCCCCGCTCAATCCGGAGATTCGCGCCACTTTTCCTCACATGAGCGCTGCTTTTTGCACAGGGACTCGATTTGAGGGCCAGTTTTGGGTACACTTCAGGACTTCCGGGTTCCCCTGAACCCGACGAGTGTTTTGAGGGTCCGTCCTCACAGAAGTGACGATCCGATCAGAACTTTCCGCCACTTCTTCGATTGCTGAGAGGCCGCGCACGTGGCTGCCACCCCGACCATTGAGACCCAGACCGCCCTGAATGGGGCTGACATCGTGATCCAGTGCCTCGTGCGCATGGGCACGAAGACGATCTTCGCCTATCCGGGCGGATGCAGCATGCCGCTGCACCAGGCGCTGCGGAAATTCAGCGACGAGATCCGCACGATCCTCCCCCGCCATGAGCAGGGCGGAGCCTTCGCCGCGCAAGGCGTCTCGCGCACGACCAACGAGGTCGGCGTCTGCATGGCGACCAGCGGACCGGGAGCGACGAACCTCGTCACCGCCATCGCCGATGCCAAGATGGACAGCATCCCGCTGATCTGTATCACGGGCCAAGTCCCGCAAGCGGTCATCGGCACCGATGCATTCCAGGAAACGCCGATCGTCGAGATCTGTCGCCCGATCACCAAGCACCACTACCTGGTGAGTGCGGATGACTGGCGCTGCCACGACTCGGTGCAGAAGTGCCTGCACTCGATCCCCCGGATCATGAAAGAGGCGTTCCACGTCGCCTCCACCGGTCGCCCTGGCCCCGTCCTGATCGACATCCCGAAGAACATCCAGCTGGCCAAGATTGAGGGCGAGATCGACTGGGATCCGGACATGTACCTGCCCGGATACAACCCCGAGCCACAGCCGATTCCTCCCGAGACGATCAACCGCGTCATCGCCGCCATCAAGCGTTCCAAGAAGCCGATCTTCTACGTCGGCGGTGGGGTCATCACGGCGAACGCCGCCGAAGAACTGACCAAGTTCGCCCGCGCCACCGGCATCCCGGTGACGACCACGGTCATGGGGATCGGGGCCTTCCCCGGCGATGATCCGCAATCGCTGCACATGCTCGGCATGCACGGGACGGCCTACTCGAACTTTGCCGTCAACGAGGCCGACCTGCTGCTGGCCCTGGGCGTGCGGTTCGATGACCGCGTGACCGGCAAGTTGGAAGAGTTCGCCAAGCACGGGAAGATCGTCCACGTCGACATCGACCCGTCCGAAATGCACAAGAACAAGGAAGCTCACATCCCGGTCATCGGCGATGTGATGCAGTTCCTGCAGCAGCTGAACGCCACCTTCACAGCTGCGGACAAGCCAGTCATCGACGACTGGTGGAAGCAGATCAACGAGTGGCGCGACAAGCACCCGCTCAGCTTCAAGGATGACCCGACGTACATCCTGCCGCAGGCGGCGATTACCGAACTTTGGAAGCAGACGATCGACAAAGACCCGCTGCTGGCGGTCGGTGTCGGTCAGCACCAGATGTGGTCGGCCCAGCACTTCCGGTTCCGCAAGCCGAAACGCTTCCTCTCCAGCTCCGGTCTGGGCACGATGGGGTTCGGTCTCCCCGCAGCGATGGGGATGCAGGCCGCTCACCCGGGCCGCATTTGCATTGACATCGACGGCGATGGCTGCATGCTGATGAATGTGCAGGAGCTGGCGACGCTGGCGTGCGAGAAGCTGCCGGTGAAGGTGGTGATCCTGAACAACCAGCACCTCGGCATGGTGGTGCAGTGGGAAGACCGGTTCATGGGCGGCAAGCGGGCCCATACGTACCTCGGCCCGATCGACCATCCGGAATGGCTCGGCGAAGGAGCCGGGGACCACTACGAGGACACCTACCCGAACTTCGTGCAGATCGCAGCCGGTTTCGGCGTGAAGGCCAAGCAGGTGCGGCTCAAGAAGGATCTCCCGGCGGCGATCGCCGAGATGCTGGCCCACGATGGCCCGTTCCTGCTCGACGTGATCTGCCCGTACCAGGAACACGTCCTGCCGATGATCCCCAGCGGCGGGACCGTGCGGGATATCATTTTGGAATAGCAGCAGTCGTGAGACTTCTGCCGTCCCTGATTCCATCGTCCGGGAGCCACCCACATGCCTTCCCCCTTCCCCGGAATGGACCCGTTCCTCGAAGCCCACTGGGGCGACGTGCATGCGCGTCTCATTGTGAACGCTTGCAACCAAATCCAACGCCAGCTGCCTTCCGGCTTGGTGGCAGGAATCGAGCAGTACGTTTCCCTCGAAATTGACGACGAGGTGTTTCGGTTTCGGCCCGACGCTTCGGTGATGCGAACCGGGACTGGGGACTCGGCTGCTGCGATGGCGACCCTGGAACTGATTGAAGCCGATGAACCGTACATTGCCGACGAACCGGAAACCCAGCGGCGGATTCGCATTGAGGATATTGAGGGGCGGCTGGTGACGACTATTGAGTTCCTCAGCCCTTCGAACAAGCGGAGTACCGCCGACCGAGATCTCTTTCACCACAAGCAGCTCGGTCTCCTGAGCCGGGGCGTGAACTTGGTCGAGGTCGATCTGCTCGTGTCGGGTCTGTGGACGGTGTTTGTCCGCGAGGAGCAGCTCCCGAATCCGAAATACCGTTCGCCCTATCGCATCTGTGTCGTTCGAACCACGCGGCCAGAGCGTCCGGAGTGTTACGCCGCTTCATTCCAGAAGACGCTCCCCCGCATACGTGTACCGCTCCGCCCGACTGACAGGGATGTCGTACTCAACCTCCAAGACCTGATCAGCGGGGCCTGGGAGGACGGAGCCTTCTCGCGGCGAATTGATTATGTGCGCGACGAATTGCCCCCGTTGGCCCCCGTGGACTCCGCCTGGGTCGCCGAGCAATTGGCGAAGCAGGGATTCGTTCGTTCCGGATCTGTCGGTTAGTGTCCTCTGAAGCGGTCCGATCCCTCAGCCGGAGTCTGACTCTTCTGACTCCGACGAACGTACCGCGTTGAGGAAGCTCTGTACGAGTGCGGGAGACTTTCGCCCGCGTTCGGACTCGACTCCGCTGGCAGTGTCGACGCCGAAGGGGCGGACGATGCGGCAGGCTTCGGCGACGTTCTCGGGGGTCAGGCCGCCCGCGAGAATGAGACGCGGCCACTCGGCTTTCCACTCGGTGAGAGCCGTCCAGGGGGCGAGTTCACCGGTCCCGCCGTAGTCGGTCGCGTGCCAGGCATCGACCAGGCACGCCCACGGGCGGATTCTCCGAGCAGCCAGAGCGGCCAAGTCTTGCTTGATCGGATCGAGCGAGGGCGTCTTGAGGCGGTACACCCGGATGAGCGACAGATCCCTGAGCAGCCAGGCAATCGCTGGCGACTCATCCCCGTGCAGCTGGACATGGGTCAGGCCGACATCGGTGACGATCTTGCGAATCTCGGCGGGCGTGTGATTCACGAAGACGCCGACGGTCTCCACGCTGGCGGGGAGCATCCGCCGCATCTCGCGGGCCTTGAGCCAGTTGACCACGCGCGGGGACTTCTTGAAGAAGTTGAGGCCGATGGCGTCCGGGAGTCCCAGGGCCAGCGACTCGCGGAGGACTTCGGGGTCGTTCCACCCGCAAATTTTAACCCACATGGGGCGGCTCACTTTCGGAGGCGGGTGGATGGGTAGGGCGGGACTGTTCTTGGCGAGTCTGCTTCTGATCGAGGCCCATCGCCAAGACGCCGCTGACCAGGACCGCTCCGACCTCAATGGAGGCCAGTAACGCCCCGTGCTTGCGGAGGAAGATGTTGACCGGAGACTTCTGCTCTCCGTAGGGGGTCATGACGATGGCCAGCGTGGTCCCGACGAAGAGGAAGCCGGTCACGATCACCGCCTTCCAGAAGGGGTTTACGGGGGTCGAGATGTGGGGGGCGTCGGGGTCGGTGGGCATGGGTTCTGAATCGGTGAGGAGTCCAACGGGGGACGGACAGGGGTGTCCGTCCGACAGCGCGACAGCGAGCGTTGGACGTAAGTCCAACGTGCTGCTCGACGCTGTATGCTCCCTTGCCTTCGCTCGGTGGGTCGCGTCGCTCGGGCACGGGGGACTTACGTCCACCCGCTCGCTGCCTGTCGTGTCAGTGGGGGCTTGAGACAGACTCCTCGGGCTTCTTCGTCAGCAGCGACACGACCACCAGGGTCAAGAACCCCAGCGGGATCGTCACGATCCCCGGCTGGCTGAACGGGACGAGCGGGATCACCGTGGTCGGGTAGCCGTAGAGCTTGGTCAGGGCGTCCTTGCTGAGCAGCACCCAGGTGAGTGACGACAGCAGCCCGACCATGATCGCAGTGATGATCCCCTGCTTGGTGGTCTTCTTCCAGAACAGCAGCATGATCAGTGACGGCAGGTTCGCGGACGCAGCGATGTTGAACGCCCACCCCACCAGAAACGTCACGTTGAACCCCTGGAACTGAATCCCCAGCCAGATCGCGATCAGGCCGACCACCACCGCTGAGATCTTTGCCACCCGGACCTTGCCGTTGTCATCGAGCTGCACGCCAAACGCGTGCGACATCAGGTCATGGGCCACAGCTCCGCTCGCTGCCAGGATCAACCCGCTGACAGTGCCGAGTACGGTCGTAAACGCCACTGCTGAGACAGCTGCGAACATCCATTCGCCGAAGCTGCGGGCGAGGAGCGGGGCAGCCATGTTGGAGTCGCTGGGGTCGAGGACGAGGCTGGTCATCGCGGCCAGACCGATGAAGAGGGTCAGGATATAGAACACCCCGATACTGGCGATGCCGACGATGGTGCTGAGCCGGGCCGCCCGCTGGTCCTTGACGGTGTAGTAGCGAATCAGAATGTGCGGCAGCGACGCGGTGCCGCAGAACAGGGCAAGCATCAGGGAGATGAAGTCGAGCTTGTCGACGAACTTGGTGGATCTGATCCCGGCGAAGGTCGGGCTGCCGCCGGGGACCATCAGGTCAGAGCCTTTTCGCAGCTGCGGGTAGTAGACGGCCACCGAGATTCCGTCGTCATCTTTGACGGTGTCCTTGGCCCAGACGACGACTTCGCTTTCCTGGATCGTGCGCAAATAGGCAAAGGGGCCAAGTGGTCCGGTCTCTGATTGGTTTCCAGGAAGGCTGATGATTTCTCCGACGGGAGCCAGATCATTCCTGCCTCGCTCCTGCTCCGCTCCATTCACGAATGTCACCCCATCGATGACCTTCACGGTTTGGCACCGACAGGCATGTCCAAAACCATCGTCCAGGCGATTGACGATGAGTCCGTACCCATTGTTATCTTGAAACCGCTGATACTTCTTGGCGTCCCATCCCCCAGAAGCGGGCAGCTGACCGACATTGACTTGACGAGCAAGATCGAACGGGTTCATTCGATAAGGCTGACTCTTAATGATACCCCCAGGTACTTCCTCGGATGTTCGCAGCCCTCTCGTCAGAATCATCCCCACCAGTACCCCACACAACAGCACCAGCAGCGTGCCCTTGATGAACTGCACCCACGTCGTACTCACCATCCCGGCGGTGACCACGATCAGGATCACCACCACGCCGACGACGATCACCCCGGTCGAGTGGTCGAAGTTCAGCAGCGGCTTGACCAGCGCCCCGGCTCCGACCATCTGCGGGATCAGGTAGAACAGGCTCACCACCAGCGTGCTGATCCCGGCTGCGATCTTGATGCCGGGAGAGCCAAACTTGGCGTCGAGGGCATCGGCGAACGTGTACTTGCCCAGCCGCTTCATCGGCTCGGCAATCACGAACAGAGCCACGATCCACCCGGCCAGATACCCGATCGAGTACAGAAACCCGTCGTACCCGTAGAAGGCGATCAGCCCGCAGATGCCGAGGAACGACGCTGCCGACAGATAGTCCCCGGCGAAGGCGACCCCGTTGACGAACCACGGGATCTGGCCGTGGGCGGCGAAGAAGCTCTGGGCAGTCTTGGCCTTGCGACCGAGCCAGAAGCTGAGGCCGAGCGTCACTCCGACGAACAGGCAGAAGATGACGACGGCGAGTGGGGAGGGATCGTATTGCATGGGGGAAGCCTAGGGCCTAGGGCCTAGGGCCTAGGGTAAGAAGATACGGAGAGGGCGGGCTGAGAGTGTCGGACGGGCCAAATGGGCCCGTCCTACGGCGATCACTCCTCGGAATCCCCGGTGGTGTTGCCGATGAACCCGTACAGAAAGGCCATCAGGATGGCGGCGATGATCAGCCCGAAGCCATACAGCACGGCCAGATTGACGCCAGCCAGCGGTGTCGACTTCATCAGCGCGGGCGAGAACGCATTGATCCCTACGAACCCTCCATAGAGGGCCAGGTAGACCATAAACAGCAGGAACCCAACACGGGACTGGCGTGGCGGCATGGAGCACTCGACCGAAAAGGCCCCTCCCAATGAAGGGGCAAGTGACCGCCAGATCGCGAGGTTGCGAACGGGCGAGCTGCTATTGTGCAGCAGTCGGCCACCATTCGCCAGCAATCGGGGAGAGGCGGGTCATTTCATGTGTGCATCTGAAAAGTTGGCAGCGGCCGAGATTCCTCTTTCGGGAGGCCCCGGGGATGACTCGCGAGCCCGGAAATGTGTCACGCAGAGTCGCAGAGGCCGCAGAGTCAGGCCAAGAATCTCTCTGCGGCCTCTGCGCCTCTGCGTGAGCCTTCTTCAAAGTCCTGTGGTGCGGTGACACTGTCGAAACCTGGAAGGGCGTTCCGATCATGGCCTACTTTTCTGACGCACACACGGATGCCTGTCCTCGGTCTTCCTTTTCGTGTGTTTCGTGACTTTCGTGGTTACACTCCGAGGGTTTGGAAGCTCTGACCCAGAGCACCGACGATTGGGACGCACACACGAGTCCAGCCTTTAGGCTGCTCAGGAGCATCCTGCACAACTTAAGTCTGACCATTGCGCATCACCCAATCCGCCCCAGGCTCTGGATGCGGCCTCACCCGACCCCGGCAGGGGTCACAGTCATTGGCCGGTAGTTGAGCGTCAGCGACACCACCGGTTGCAGGTCGCCGAGGTGATCCCATCCTAAGGGGATGGCCGAGAACGCTCTGCGTTTCCCGACGCGAGAACCCAAGCTGTGAGCCACATCTCTGGCATCCCTCCGGGATGCGGGAGCGGGCGGGGACTGTGTTCCGGTGGAGTCGCTGCGCTCAACCACCGGCTAATGTCTGGCATCCCCGCCGGGATGTGAGGCCACACGCAAGATCCATCCTTAAATTGTGTAGCCTGCTCCGGAGCAGGCTAAAGCCTGAACTCCAACCCCGCTTCTCATTCCTGACATGACACGAGTCCTCAATGGAGAAACCCAGGGGCCTCAGCGAGGCCCCTGGGTTCACGACATCGTTCAGGCTGTGCCCGAGGCCAGCCGCCTTAGTCCGGAACAAGCAACTTAGTACACGCCGGGGACGGTCTCTCGCCCGGAGATGCTGTTAATCGCCCGGTGGATATTGAAGTCGAAGTACTGGTTGACGAATCGGACCGACCCATCGCAGAGGGCTGCATGAGCGCCACCCGGGTGCATGCTCTGGGGAGCCGCCTGGCCATCGGCACTGACGTAACATCCCATGCCGACGCCTCGGGTGAACGCATTGTCGGTGCATCCATGGATATCGGGTCCACCGTTTCCATTAAAGCCATCGTTGATTCCAGGACAGCCATTGTTGTTGTCACAGCCCCCCATCAGCGAGACCCCGATGCGTCCCATTGCCCAGACGCCGCGCGCATCGTCCGGAACGGGACCCGCCCGGAGTTCCCACAGCAGCACCGAGTTGGAGGTTCCATCCTGAACATCGCGAAGCAGCGCGGAGGCCCCATTCCCGAACGCTCCCCGACGCAGCGTGGAAATCGCAATCCAGCGCTGATAGCGATCTCCAAAATGCTCGCGCCCCATATTGCCACCGTAGTTGCCACGGGCCATCTGGACGCTCCCCATCTGAGGCCGGATGAAATAGTCATCGTTGAAGGAATCCGAGGGGCAGAGCATGCCGGGGAGACGCGCCCTCACCACTTGATTGTTCGAGTTGGTGGTGGTACCAGCCGTCAGAATCAACGGCAGATTGGGATTGTACAAATTGTACAACTGCTGCTGCTCGATGTAGGGGAGCAACATCATTACCCAGTTGGCGTTGAACCGGCCTTGGTTGAACACATTGTCCGCATTGCCGTCGTTCCCATTGCCGGTCTGATCGGGGGTGGCGATACCGGGGCCACCATTGCCGAACCACGTGGAGCCCGGGGGAAACTGGCTGTGCGCCTCATGGTAGTTGTGCAGGGCCAGCGCCAACTGCTTCAAGTTATTCTTGCACGTGGAGCGGCGGGCCGCTTCGCGGGCCTGCTGCACGGCGGGCAGCAACAGAGCGATCAACACCGCAATGATCGCAATCACGACCAACAACTCAATCAACGTGAACCCACGCTGCCTACGGGGGGAACTCATGAGAAACTCCGGAACGGAAAACAAGAAGAAGAGGTGAACCCCTCCATAGTCTTTTCATACTATCGATTCACCCGGGCCAGTCAATCAGTGAATTTCCCAATGATACGAAAATACCACAATGCTTCGTATACTATCTTTTCGCCGAGTCGAACCGACCTCTGGATCGTGGCTCTGATGCGGAGCACTAGGCAGTTGACTCGTCTCCCCATCGTTCTGCCCCCATCGTTCTGCCCATTCCTTGCCGAAGAGCTTGGCAGAACAAAACAATAGGGGCAGAACCATAAAGACTAGCGGTCCACCAATATCATATTGTGAGGTCGCTGCACTCGCCAGAGTGCGGGCTCCCCGCGTTCTGGCGAACGCAGTTCCCCCTCATCTTCACGTTGGTGGACCACTGGGGGCCAGGCGACGGGAAGTTTCCACTGACCGCTCGCCCAAGAGCACTCGCTCAGCCCGGCTTCTTCTGGAAGTACCACCACTCGGCCAACAACACGAACAGGGCGATCGCCGCCATCGACGACCAGATTGGCTTATCCTGGTCGAGTTTGGTCTCGGTGGCCAACACGCTGGCTTCTTTCGTCACGAACTTCTCGACCCCCAGCAGCGAGGACTCGGTCGGGTTAAGCAGGCTCACTCCGAGTTCGCGAACCAGTTTGCCCCCCAAGCGGACCTCATACGGCCCCACAACACGCGCCGAGACCCCCGTCACCCAGCCATCGGCATCGGACCTCGCGGTGACGTGTTCCCCCTTCGGATTTGTCACCCGATACTCCGAGTCGCGCGCGAGCTTCACTGGCGGCAACATCCCTGTGGAGGCCGCCTTCACATCCGCCAACTCCGCCTGACGCAGCGCGACATTCACCAAGTTCGTCGTCAAGATCGGGAACGCCAACCGGTACGGCAGCGTGGTGCGGTCGAGCTTGAACATCCAGTGCAGGTACAGCCTCGGACCGGCCCGACGCTCCAAGATCAACGGCCCCTTGGCCCCGTGGCACAGCGTCTCAAACCCCATCTCCTCCAGCGTGGAGTCGGTAACGCCCTTCGCCAACGTCGGCTCGTCCGCCATCAACACCTCGCGCAGTTGAACGTGCTGCATCAGGGGGGCGTCCCGCTTCCAATCGATGACGGTGACGTTCCCCTCGCCGATGGTCAGCTTGCCGACCAGTTCTTTCGGCACCGGCCCGACTGTGAGATACGTCGTCGACTCGCGGGCCAGGTCTTCCAGGCTGTCGGTAATCACCAAGTCGTAGGTGGCGAGTTCCGAGGTCTTCCCATCGGGTGGATCGAGCTTAATCCCCGTCAGTCCCTTGAGGGCATGTCGGAACGCGGCCAGAGTCTCGGGGCAGAAGACCTGCAAGTCGCGCCCGACCGGGAGTTCGATCCACGCGGTGTTGTCGATAGCCAGCGAGTCGAAGTCCGACGGGGTCAGCTCGGCTTTGAGCTGTAACTCGGTGTCGGAGTCGAGCGAAAACACGAGCCGCTGCGACTCGCCGGGGTTGAGGACCACGCGCTCGTCGCCGACCACGACCGGCTGGCCGTTGACCATCTTCGAGAGTCGCAGCTGTCCGTTGCCAGCCGCTTCGGGACTGGCTTCGACGCGAACGAAGACCTCCCACGCATCGGACCCGGAGCGAGTGGCATTCAGCGAGGTGATGCCGATGTTGCCTCCGCTCGACTTCACGCGATAGTAATCGACCGTGAACGGCAACTCGAAGTCGACGATCGCCTGCTGCTCGCCGGTGACCGGATTGGGCCGCGTCGGGACGTTGCCGTCGGAGTACAGGCGGATGCTGGGGATATCCACCAGCTTCGACTGCCCGCGCGCCAGTGCGAGCGCGTCCTCCAACCGCGAGGGCACGTCGATGACCTCGATTTGGTCGAGGGCCTGCTTCAACTCGGTCTTGTTGTTGGTGAGCTGGGTCAGCCGCTGGGCCGTGTTGTGGACCTCGATCAGCATCAGCCGCTGATCGGGCAGCATGTTGTCGATGATCGGGCGAATCTGGTCCTTGGCCAGTTCCAGCCGGGTCTTCTGGGTCTTGGCGTCGATGGCTCCCATGCTGGCCGAGCAGTCGATCAGGATCGGCAGGTTCTTCGACAGCGTGTCCCGCCCGCGAATGAACGGCTGAGCGGCGGCGAGGGCGAGCAGCGTCAGCAACAGCAGCTGCAACCAGAGCAACAGGTTGCGTTTGAACTTCTGAAACGGGGCATTGACCCGCTGGTCGGCGATGACCTGCTGCCACAGCAGCAGCGACGGGATCTCCTGCCGCGAGCGTTTGAGCTTGAGGAAATACATGACCACGACCGGGATCAACAGCAGCAGCAGGAACGCATTCAGCGGCGCTGTGAATCCGGGCAGCCAGTTCATGAAATCGCCTTGGGGGGCAGCGGTGTGAGTGGGTGGTGTCAGTGTACCGCAGTGTGGGGAGTGGCGGAACGCATCGCGGTCGAGTGGTGTCTGCCAGAGAACACTACGTGGCCCGGTGGGAGACCGTTGGTGAAATCAAGAAGGACGCTTCCGATAAAGTCCCGCCACTGGGCTTGCCCCAGTGGTTCCCTCGCTTTTGCACTACCAAAATGCTCAGAGATTGCGGTAGCGCACAAGTGCGGGAACCACCCCGGCAAGCGGGGTGGCGTTTTGTCGGACACGTCAAAGAATGACATCAAAGACGTTTCCGACAAAAGTCCCTGTAGCGTGGGCTTTAGCCCACGCGGGAGCGTTATCATCAGGGAAGCGTGGGCTAAAGCCCACACTACTTCGACTTCTGTCGGAA
>JAYWFM010000041.1:0-2557 GCA_043778825.1 Planctomycetota bacterium
GACACACCTCCTTGCGCCGCCGAGAACCATCAGTCCTCCTTGATATTGCGCAAATGTCGTGCCATGAAACCGGGAACTTGTGTATAAGGATGAGAGCTCCGCTTGGGACGGAATATCCCCGAAGCTCCGCTTCGCCGCGTGCCAAGGAGCGCTCCGCTTCGAAGACTCCGCGTCGCGGCTAAACGGTCGGGGATCCGCTCGATTACTCAATCGGGACGATATACCCGATCGCCCCGATGGCCTGCCCCTTGGCTGCGTTCTTGTAATGGGCGTGGCACATGATGCACTTTTCCATCACGACCGGGACTGGCGTCAACGCCCGCAGGTAGGGCTTGCCGTCCTTCTCGATCACCGCGTCGACGAATGCCTTTCCCGCCTTGATCTGGGCGATGGCCGACTTCTCGAAATCATCGGCGGGGGCGTTCTTCTCTTCGTACGGCTCACCGGTCGCATCGATCAGGCGGGCTTCGTGCCAGCCCTTCTCCTTCATCGCCTTGAACAGCAGCCGCGCTGCCGTGCCCGCCGCCACATCGTCTTCTTTGTGAACATAGTGCTCGGTAATCAGCACCACAGCTGTCTTGTACAGGTCATCGAGCATCCGCACCTGCTTGCGAGCCCGCTCGACCGCCGCGGGGTCGACATTCGCCGGTTTTTCAGCACTTCGGGATTGGGCGACCACGGCACCAATCAACAGAACGGGCAACAGAACCCAAGCCATTCGACGCTTCATCATGAACTCCCCAGACCAAGGACCACCGCCCCGGTCCTTCGAGCATTCACGAAGGCGTCGGTGCGGATGTTTTCAACTGCACGAGGTCCACTCCCGGGCCGACCACCGAGGACAGCTTCACCGAGTCGAGGTACTCCCATTGCAGGCGTTCTGCCTCCGCGAAGACTCTCTTGAGTTCACAGCCCGGCTGGATCACGCACACCTGGGTGGTGGCCCCCACGCATTCGAGGTAGTGCATGGCCCCCTCGAAATCGCGGATGATCTGCCCCACCGTGACCGTGTCGAGCGGCCGCGCCAGATCGATGCCACCGTTGATCCCCCGCACGCTGCGGACGTATCCCAGCTGCACCATCCGCTGGGCCACCTTGGCCAGGTGGTCCTTGGAGATGTCGAAGAATTCCGCAACCTCCGCAATGGTCGCCCGCCCCGGCCGAGTGCCAAGGTACATCAGGAACCGCAGGGCGTAGTCCGTGTGAAGAGAGAGTCTCATGGAAACAGGACAAAGATGAGCCTATTCTGCCTGTATTGAGTTGTCAACTCTAGACAGAAGTTTCAGCAGGTCGGGAATGGGGATGGCGGACAGTGTTATACATCACGTGACGCGAAATGAGACGTAGCTGCCCCTCGCCAGAGGGCGGGCACGCGAGCCAATTCGCCCGCGTTCTGGCGAACGCAGCGACCTCGACTTTTGCACTTTTCCCGCCCCGTTGAAATCGGTCTTGGGGAAAAGTGTGAGCCTCCGCGACACTGCTTGGGACACGACTCTCAGGCATTGAGCAAGGAGGCTCACGATGGAACTTGTACCCAGTTTTGCGGCGATGTTACAGGGACTCGCTCCGGTGATGACGGCCCCGACGTTCGCCAGCTTCACCACGATCTTGACGGGGTGGGTGATGGCTCGTCGGCGGACGATCACGGGGATGATACTGGCGGCGGGCGAGGGGGCGGTGAAGCACTTTTCGTCGTACCATCGGTTGTTCAGTGCGGCGCAGTGGTCGCTGGATGCGATGGGGTGGGCGGTGTTCCGATTGTTCGAGGCCGATCTGGGCGGGGTCGTGATGCTCGGTCTGGATGACACGCTCTCGCGCAAGCGGGGGGCGAAGATGTTTGGGACGGGGATGCACTACGATCCGCTCTGTTCCAGCAAAAGTCGGGTGGTCACGAATTGGGGTTTGAACTGGGTGGTGCTGGGAGTCTTTATCGAGTTGCCGTTTCGCCCGGGTCACTATTATTGTCTGCCGATCTTGTTCCGCTTGTATTTAAATCAGAAGAGCGCCGCGAAGCATCGGAGGGTCTATCGGTCGCGTCCCGAACTGGCCATCGAGCTGCTGGAGTTGTTGTGCGGACAGCGGAAACAGCTGCGTTTTCATGTGGTGGCGGACAGTGCCTATGGAGGACAAAGCGTCTTGGGCAGCCTGCCGACGAATTGCGACCTGACGAGTCGGATCGTGATGAAGTCGCGATTATATGCCGCTCCGCCCGCGCGGACCGCGACGACGAAGGGCCGCCCGCGCGTGCGCGGAGAGCGACTGCCCACACCGCAAGACATGTTAATGAAACGCTGTCGCCACGTGACGCTGGAGATCTATGGGCGGCGCGAAACTTCGCGCGTGGCCGACCAGTTGGCCCACACGTATGCCGTGCCGGGTCGCCTGCTCCGCGTCGTGGCTGTGGAAGGCGTCCGGGGCGGGCGCGGCCAGGAGGCGTTCTTCTCGACCTGCACCAGTGCCACTCAACGCCGTTAACCCTTTTTCGCAGCGATGGCATTCTTCAGCGTTTTGGCTTGCTGGACTTGTTTCGGGGTGGCGTTCACGATGTTCGGGGGGC
>JAYWFM010000042.1:0-2554 GCA_043778825.1 Planctomycetota bacterium
CCCCGGAGCGCGCCGAGGTCGCCAACAACCTCCCGCCAAGCCCCGCTACACCCCGCTAACGAGGGTCACAGTGCAATTCTTGGACAAACTCCTAGGTCCGGACGAAACGGACCTAGGGGTCCGTACAACGGGTCGGCCATCCCTGTCCGCTCGCGGAGTGGGAGTTCAAGGCTTGAGCCTGCTCAGGAGCAGCCTAAAGGCTGAACTCCAACTCCCACCGGGAGGGCGAGGCTCCTGCCGAGCCGCTTGAGCCTGACAACGTCCACCCTCGCTCGCGGCTCCGCAGGAGCGTCGCCCTCCCGCCGCTCAGCCCGCCAACTCGCCCCAGCCTCTCATCGACAAACGAGACGCACACGCCCGTATCGTCACTCCCGGTGCAGTGCGTCGTGCCACAATAGCTTCCCTTTCGTGGATAAACTTCTCACGATGTGACGACTCACCTCCACTCATCCCACCGGGAGTCGTTGATGTCCGAGTCAGATGTACTGCAGCCCGCTGACCACTCACCCGAGGCCCGTCCGACGGCCATCCGGTTCCTGGTCCTCGGGACGGCGTTTTTCGTGGCGGTGCTGCTGTACCTGCACCGGTTCATTCTGACCTATGCCCAGCAGTACATTGCGGAAGACCTCCATCTCACCGAGGACAATCTGGGCTGGTGCCAGTCGGCGTTTTTTCTGGCGTATGCACTGGCCCAGGTTCCTTCGGGGTCGCTGACCGACTGGTTCGGGTCACGGCGGATGCTGACGATCTACATCCTGGTCTGGTCGGGGTTCACGGTGTCCATGGGGTTTGTCGGCGGGTTGGTGGGGCTGCTGGTCGTGCGAGCGGCGGTCGGCTTGGGCCAGGCGGGTGCGTACCCGACGTGTGCGGTTGTGGTGGGGCGTTGGGCGCCATTCAGTGTCCGTGCGTTTGTGAGCAGTGTGATCGCACTGGGTGGTCGCGTCGGGGGAGCACTCGCCCCGATTCTGGTGTCGCTGCTCATTGTGGCGATGGTCCCCGCCAAGACTCCGGAGAGTTCGGCGCTGAAGGCGCGCGATCTGCTCGACGCAGCCTATCTCACCGAGCAACTCGACCTCAGTACCGTCCCGCTCGACAAGGCGACCGACGAGGTCCGTGCCCGCCAGTCCGCAGCTGCCAAGATCCGAAAGCTCATGACCGGTCCGGCACTCCCGCCCGCGACTGCCACCTCTCTGGCGATGGCGAGCAAAGCCAAGCCGAGGAAGTTCGGGGATAAGCCGCGAGTCGGCATGCCTGCCCTGCCTCCCGAGGCCACGATCCGGCTGGTGCGGAACCTCAATGCGGTACTCACCGGCCCCGCCGTGCTGACTCTGGCCGAATCGACATCCCTCCCGATTGAGAAGGAGGCCAAGCGGCTGTGGAGCCACACGGGGGAACTCACGCTGACTCAGCGGACCCGTCTGAACCGACTGATTCTGGAGGCCGCCTGTCCCGCTGGAGTGCGGAAGGTCTACGCGGACGGGTGGCGTCCCGTGGTCATCCTGCTCGGGAGCCTGGGCCTCATCGCAGCCGCGGTGTGGTGTTTCATGATTCGGAACCGCCCCCAGGAACACCCGTGGGCCAATCGCGAAGAGTGCGAACTGATCGCGGGCCAAGCGGGGGGGGCTCCCGTGAAGGAGAAAGCCCCGTTCCCCTGGCGAGCGATCCTGACCAGTTCCAGCTTGTGGAACCTGAGCATCTCGCAATTGATGAACAACATTGGGTGGGCCTTTCTGGTGACGTGGCTGCCTCGGTATTTGCGAGATGTCCATCTCGTGCCGTTTGAGGAGCGCGGGTGGATGGCGTCGATCCCGTTGTGGGTCGGCTGGTTCGGGATGCTCTCGGGAGGCTGGGCCACCGACCGTCTGACGAAGGCGATGGGGTTGAAGATTGGTCGATCCTGGCCGGTGGGGTTGGCTCGGTTGGTGGGAGCCGCGGCGTTTGCGGCGATGCTGATCCACCCGGATGCGTGGACGGCGACGCTCTTGTTTGCGGTGGTGGCGTTCACCACGGACTTCAGTGCCCCGCCGATGTGGGCCTATAGTCAGGATGTCGGCGGGCGGAACACGGCGGCGATTCTCGGCTGGGGCAACATGTGGGGGAATCTCGGAGCCGCGTTGTCACCGCCGCTGCTCAATGCCCTGCTGGGTGCGAACAAGGACAACTGGGACTTGGCATTCGGAGCCTGTGCGGTGGCGTTTGTCATTGCCGGAGTGACGGGGATGTTTATCGACGCGACGCAGAAGATCGATCTGGGGGATGAGGCGTAGCCACCTTCGCCAGAAGGTGGGTGAGTGGTCTCGACGTATGCGATTCGGGAGGACGTTCGCCAAAAGACTTCCGAAGTCTCGAAAGACTTCGGATGGAGTGCAGTCGCGATTCTACGCAGGGTTCCAGTCCTCGGCCCCACACGGGAGGCTGATGCCTGGGCGGACTGGCTCCCGTTGCTCCGTTCACCTGCCCGATTTATCCCGAAGGGATTCCAGCCCATAGCCGGTGGTCGAGCGCAGCGAAAACCACCGGACACAGGCTCCCAACGCCAGCCTATCCCGAAGGG
>JAYWFM010000043.1:0-34102 GCA_043778825.1 Planctomycetota bacterium
CACGACACCCTGCATTTTTCGTGTATTTCGTGCCTTGCGTGGTTGGATTCCGATGTGCTTGGTGGGCGAAACCGCAACCGACGAACGGGACGCACACACGCCGCTCAACCTCCCCTCCCTCCACCCTCTCGATTGCAACCGCTCCAGCCCCCCACTACCATTCCACCCCCACGGCCAGATAGCTCAGCTGGTAGAGCACAGGACTGAAAATCCTGGTGTCGGCGGTTCGATCCCGCCTCTGGCCACTCCCACACAAACCCCGCCTGTCGCCGTCAACCCGGCAACCGGCGGGTTTTTGCATTTCCGGACAGCCCCCCCCTCCCCGTCGATAAACCATAAACCATAAACCCTCTTCTCTCGCCGTCCCGCGAGATTCTCTTTAACCTCTGGTCTGTGGAACGGCACCTCCGGAGAGACACATGACACCCGAGATTCGCTGGCTGGCACTGGCTCTGATCGTGGGGAGTGGTTGGAACGCCCACGCGGCCCAGGCTCAAGACCGCACCCACGACATCACCATCGAGGACTACTTCACGCAGGCGTCCATCACCGACTGTGTCCTCTCGCCCGATGGCAGCCAGGTCGCCTACACCGAATCCCGCTGGCAGGGGCCGAAGGAACCCGCGAGTTCCGACCTGTGGATTGTGAACTGCCAGACACAGGCGATTCAGCGACTGACGTTTGATCCCTCGTCCGACGCTCACCCGCGCTGGTCCCCGGATGGCCAGTCACTCTACTTCACCAGCAGCCCGAAACGCGAGGCCGAAAAGGCCCCGCCGTACGATGGCAAGACGCAGGTCTGGCGGCTGCAGCTCGCCAGTGGTCGCCTCGAACCGGTGACACGGGTCGAGGGCGGCATCGATGCCTTCCGACTCTCCGCCCACGGGAAGTCGCTCTACTACACCACCTCCAAAGAACACACGATCGACGACTGGAAAGACCTCCGCAAGGAGTTCTCTGACCTCCACTTCGGGCATGGCGTCCACAAAGTCTCGACACTTTCGAAGCTCGACCTCACCACCTGGCGCACGACCCTGGTGCTGGATGACCAGCGGCACATCGCCTCGTTTGATGTGTCGCCGGATGAGAAGCGGATCGCGCTGATCTCGGTGCCCAACGAACTGGGGATCACGATGGAGGGGCGGTCGCGCGTCGACATCTTCGACGTGGCGACCGCGAAGGTCACGACGCTGCCGGATGACCTGTGGCGGAAGGCGGCCCCGTCGCCGTTCGGGTGGCTGCTGGAGCCGACGTGGTCCGTTGACGGGAGGCATCTGGCGTTCTCGGTGGGGTTCGATGGCTACCCGGCGGAGTTGTTGGTCGCCTCCTGGAGCGGGGAGACGCCGAAGATCCGGCGGATGCCGCGCCCGCAGGATGTGTACTTCGATGGCGGCATCACCTGGCGCGGGATGTCGGATGAGGTGTGTTACCTCGGCGATGTCCGGGCCACAATCAAAGTGTGCAGCGTGCAGGGACTCCACACCGACTCGCTCACGGCCCATGTCCTCACCCCCGATGACACCGTCATCCACGCCGCCAGTTTCGATGTGAAGGGCGAACGCCTGGCCCTCGTGCAGACCGGGCTGACCTACGCGCGGGACGTGTTCATCCGCCCTGCCGGGGAGACGAAGCAGGCCACACGGCTGACCTCCGTGAACCCACAGGTCGACAACTGGAAACTCCCCCAGCTCTCGCGCGTGACGTGGAAGGGAGCCCACGGTGATGAGGTCGAGGGCACTCTCGAACTCCCACCCGACTACCAGCCCGGCACGAAGCTGCCGCTGGTCGTGTGCCTGCACGGCGGACCGACCGGGGCGGAGTATTACGGCTTCAAATACTCGATCTTTGGCCACACGCTGCTGGCCGCGAAAGGGTTCGCCCTGTTCAGCCCGAACTACCGGGGCTCGACCGGGTATGGCGACAAGTTCCTCGTCGAACTGATCGGCCATGAGAACGAGATCGAAGTCGAAGACATCCTGAAGGGCATCGACGCCCTGATCGAGCGCGGGATCGCCGACCCCCAGCGTCTGGGCGTGATGGGCTGGAGCAACGGGGGCTACCTGACCAACTGCCTGATCACCGACACCGACCGATTCCAGGCGGCCAGCAGCGGGGCCGGGGTGTTTGACATGTCGATCCAGTGGGGTGAAGAGGACACGCCCGGACACGTGATCAACTATCTGGAGGGGCTCCCCTGGAAACAACCCGCCGAGTACCAGAAGACCTCCCCGCTGTATCAACTCAAAGACACCTTCCGCACCGCCACGCTGATCCATGTCGGCGAAAAGGACGAACGCGTCCCCGCCACTCACAGCCGCACCCTGCACCGCGCCCTGCACCACTACCTGAAAGTTCCCACCGAACTCGTCATTTATCCCGGAGCAGGCCACGGCCTGACGCAGTACCAGCACCGGCTGGCGAAGCTGAAGTGGGATCAAGCGTGGTTTGAGAAATACCTCAAGCCGGAAACCAAGTAGCTCGACTGTTGGAGTTCCGCCTTTAGGCTGCTCCGGGGCAGGCGAAAGCCTGAACTCCAACTCTATTCTGAGTCCTGACAAGGCCCAAGTGCCACGTCAACGCTCGATTTCAAAGTTGGGGTTCAGCTTGGAGGCTGCCTCGACCGCATTCGGCGATCGGGCACTGCCAGACCAAAGACAGGCTGAAGCCTGAACTCCAACAGTCGAAGTAGCTCCCAGCGCGAACTGACCCGGAGGCGTGTTGTCGCATCCGGGTCAGGCGTTCCCGCTGGTGTACTTCGGGCTTACTTCTGAAAATCGAGGCCAGGGTCTTCCGCAGGAGCCCCCATCATCTTGAAGCTGAACTTGTCAGCTCCGCCGGGTTTGATCTCGGCGATCATCGCCCCGCCATCTTTGCGCTGCAGGGCCAGCACGTCTCCTTCGACAGTGTACGTCCCGCCGAAGGTCTGGGCGGCTTGTCCCTTCTGAGCAAAGCTCCACGTGAAAGTCGCCGTGTTCGTCAGGTTCAAGTCAAATGTCGAGCCATCCGCTCGACTCGCCTTCCACGCCCCGACCAGGGACGCTGGGTCGATCGACTGCACCGCAACCTTCGCGGTCACTTCAGCCGGGGCCGGAGCGACCCGTTGCGGAGTTCCGTCCGCCTGGGTCGGCAACGGAGAGGACACCATCTTGAGCAGCTCGGAGGCCACGCTGTCGTTGGGCATCAACTGCACCACCGTCTGCAACTGACTGGCGGCCTCATCGGTATGCCCGCAGGTGATGTAGTGGTATGCCAGCAAGAAGTGCGAAGCGGCGTCTTGGGGATTCGCTTTCCGGAAGGCTTCGAGCGCACGCAGTTGGGTCGTGTACAAATCCGCGTTCGCGTAAAAGTGGATGAGCGTTGTCCAGTCCCAACCGGGACCGACAGCCAGGACCGAGTGCATCGTCGCCGCCGCTTGCTGGTAGTCCCGCTTGGCGAACAGCACCAGAGCGCGGAACTCGTGCAGCACGGCATCGTCAGGATGTTGAGTCACCCCCTGATTGATGATGTCCAGAGATGCGTCGTAGTTGTTCTGCTGGAAGGCGGTCACCGCGTTGTTGAGCACCACGTCCGACGAATCCGTAGAATTCGTGGCGACCACAGTGGGCGCGTTGTAGACCACGGGAATCGGCTGTGAGTAGTTGTAGGACGTGGAACCGACGTTGACACAGTACGGGTTGGAATATCCGAGATATCCGCTGTTGTAATACATCGACCCGAGTCCCCAGCAGAGCGGACGATAGCGAAATGCCCCGTACCCGCCGTACCCGCCGTATCCGCCGTAGCCGCCGCATCCCCCGTACCCATTGCCCAGCCCCCAGCCATAGCCGTTGTAGCCTGAATAATACCCCCGGCTGAATCCCCGCCCAGACCCGAGTCCGAAACTCAGATTGTTGCTGTCGCCGCGATTGCCATTCCAGTTTCCGTAGCTGGAGTGCCGGGAATAGCCGGATTGAGAGGAGTTGTGACCGAGGTTGGAGTTGTGATTGCTGAAGTTGACGGAGTTGCCGGTGAAGGATCGATTGCCGATGTTCGAGTGGCTGATCCCGAGGTGTTGTGAGTGCATTCCCGCACCGGTATGGCCTCGTAAGGCAGTGTCGCTGGGATTCGAGTTGCCGGACCGGACGCTGCTATGGGCCTGAGTTCCCCCGAGGACTCCATGATGCATGTTCATGGAGGGGCGTGAGCCACCGGAATAGGCATGGTTGGGAGAGGTCGTCGTGCCGAGTTGTCTGCTGGTACTGTTCTGAGATCCCCGGCTCGACTGGCTGTACGAGGGTGAGTGCGTGATGTTGTCATGCTGCCCGCCGCCCGAGGATTGAAACGAACCTCCCCCCGAGGACATCTGGTGACCTCCACTGGAGTGGGAATTTCCGCCGCCGCCAAATTGACTTCCGCCGCCACCACCACCGCCACCGACGTGACCGCCGCCACCACCACCACCACCACCACCGCTAACGTGACCGCCGTCGCCGCCAGAGTGACCGCCGCCACCACCGCCGCCGGAGTGACCACCGCCACCCCCGCCGGAGTGACCGCCACCGCCACCGCCACCGCCGCCGCCGTCACGTGCCTCAGCCCGAGCGATCATCCCGCAGGTGCCGACGCACACCACGAAACAGCCAAACAGAGTCGATTTCCAAGATGTTCGATTCATAATTCATCATCCGAAAAAGTGTGTGATGCGATAGAACTGGCCCAACAACTCCCAGACGCCTCAGCGTCCAAACTCATTGTTTTGGCGTCCCGCGCCATCGGCGGGATGGAACCGCTTGCGGGGGATTATGGGGGAATGGATTGCAGACGAATCGCCCGACTGTCATCGGTGCCGAAGCCATTCACATTGGCCAGATGAGCCAATCCAGTTTGTATCGAAGTCAGACGCATTGCTGCCACCAGTGGAGGCACTGACACAGGGGATCCTGATGGAACACCAGTGCTGCGAGAGCCCGAAGGTTCCTCAAGTCCTCCTTGAGGAGTCGTCTCTACGCTCATCATCGAGTCAGAGACCTCTTGGGAGATACTCCAGTGGAGGTGCCATTTGCAGACCCCCACACAGGTCGTCCATGACAACCCACTCGATGCAAGAGTACGGCTGAGGCCACCTGGGATCAACCACCGATTTGGGATGAGGCGCGGAATCCAAGTCCAAATCCACAGTTTCAGCAGTCAGCGTCCCATTACTGAGATCGAGAATTCCCAGCGTCCAGAGACAGCTTGGGCGCCGTCACTCCAGAAGTGTCGCCTTTCGCTCCGCGAAAGGACGTTCTTTCGCGGAGCGAAAGACGACAATCCCGCAGGGGATTGCCTGACGAATTCATACTGTTCCAATGAATGCAACTCCCTGCGTGTCGAACCAGGCGGTCTGTCGTGTCGGTCCCTTAGTCTCACCCGCACGTGCGGCTTCAAGGTTGTCCGCCCGAGACAAAGTCCCGGCCCCGTTGCTGGCGGAATTGCGGGCTGCGGACGACGACCTCGAACAGGGCCGAGAAGCGGTACTCGTGGCTCTCCAATGCCGCCTCCATCTCGGACAGCAGCGGCTCATCCGACAGGATGACCGACCGTCCCAGGGCATACCCCAGGAACTTGCGGTTCAGCGTGCGGAGGAATTCTTTCTTCCGGTGCTGCTCGATGTATTGAATCAGTTCCGGGATGCCCTTCGCGGAAGTTCCATTCGGCAGTTCCGCACGGTTGTCGATCGGTCGCCCAGCACTGTCTTTGGTGCGAGCGCGGCCCAGTGCGTCGAAGCCTTCCATCGCCAGTCCTAAACTGTCGAAGTGTTTGTGACACATCGCACACTTCGCGTTCGAGACATGGTCGGCCAGCAGTTCGCGGATTGTGCGGGTCGCTTCCTTCTCGGACTTCGGCAGCTCGGGCACATCCGCTGGAGGAGGCGGGAAATGCTGGCCGAGCAGGTGATGCACCGCCCAGAACCCGCGCTTCACCGGGCTGGTGCGTTCCCCGGCGGAGTTCTTCGTCAGGATCACCGCCATGCCAATCAGCCCGCCGCGGCCCTCGCTCGCTAAGCCGCTAACTTCGATCCACTCGGCTCCCCTCTCCCCCGGGGAGAGGGGCTGGGGCTGAGGGTTCGCCGCTCGCTGCCGCTGATACTGCTGCTGGATCGCCCCGCCATAGTGTTCCGCCAGCACGCGGTTGACGAACGTGACATCGCTGTGGAGTAACTCCGTCACGGGCCGGTCGGTCTGAATCAAATGCGTGGCCAACCGCACCGGCTCCTCAAAGATCGCCGTCCGCAGTTCATCGGTGTACCCCGGAAACGCCTCGGCGTGGATCGGGTCTTTCTCCAGGTAATCGCGATACCGCAACCACTGCCCCAGGAACTCGCGGGCGAACCCATCGACGCGGGAATCCTTCAGCATCCGCTGGGTCTGAGCCAGCAACCGTTTCTCATCTTGCAACCCGTGGTCGGCTGCGACCGCCAGCAGCTCCTCATCGGGCAGCGACGACCACAGGAACAAACTCAACCGCGTCGCGAGGTCATCATCGCTCAACGGATAGACCCCCGGCCCCTCGCTGACCTGCGGGATGTGGTAGCAGAAGTGCGGCGACATCAGGATCGCCGTCAGCACCCCGCGCAAGGCTCCCTCCACCGATTGCCCCTCCTCTCGCAGCGAGCGATACAGCGAACGTATCGACTCCAGTTCCTCCGGTCGCAGCGGGCGGCGATAGGCTCGCCGGGCCAACCGTTCGAGATCCTCCAGTCCACGCGGCTCGGCACTCACCAACAGCTCCTGTTGCCGGGCCAGTCCCTTCCGAATGTCGTTGAAGAACCCATGCACCATCGCGTGCTGCGTGTTGGGTGTCTCCGCCTCCAGCGTCTCGCCCGCCCGCTTGATCCCCAGCTTGTCGAGGTACAACCCCTCGAACTTCCCCAGCAGACTCTCATGCACCAGTTCCGGGTCTTCCGACCTCAAGAAGTCGAACCGCTCATCATGCAGCACCTCTCGTTCGGATCGCTCGAACCATACGAATCCCCGGAGTAATGTCTCCGCACTTTCAGTGACAAAGTCCAACTCCTGCCACAGCCGGTCGAGTTCTGCATTCTCTGTATCGCTCAGCACCTTCTCGACCAGAGGGCGGTCATCACGGAAGAACCCCTCCACGAGGTGGAACCCGGCAGCCAGTCCACGATTGTTGTCGACATGGGCGAACTCATCGGGGAAGGCGTGGCAGAACGCGGTCGCCGCTGTGGACAGTTCTCGAGCGACGGGGCTGTTGGGATGGATGAGATGTTGCACACCCGGAGCCAGACGACCAGCTGCGGGCTCGCCCCAGGAAGTGTGGACCAGCACACTCGCATTCAGGCTGCGCTCCCGGTCGAGCGAGATGGGGAGCAGCAGATGATGGCCCTTGAGTTTGCGTTGGAGGTCAACCGAGAGGGGGATCTCGATCGTGGCCGGAACCTGAATCACGAACGAGTCGGCATCGATCTCCTGGCCCTCGGGATCGCGACCGAACTTCAGCGTCTCGATCAATGCGGGGGCTGCTTCGGTCAGCACACTGCGGAGGGTCTCGATCTTGTGGTTCTTTCGCTCCTCGTCGTTGCGCGGCAGATGATCGGCCTCGCTGAAGATTGGACCTTTGACGAGGACGTACGCCTTGTCGTCGGAGAACCCTCGTTCAAAGCGAATGAAGATCGACCGTGACTGGGGAGACTTGGCATCGGGGGCATTCACGCGGACGTTGTGGAGAAATGCCTCCGACTGGAAGACGGTCGGATCGAACTGGTCCCGCCCCTGCGCCACTCTCGCTCGAAAGTCCAGATGCCGAATCGGCCAGTTCCCAGCCCCGGCCTGAATCAGTTCCGGCGGTGGTCCCGACAACAGCTTGCGTACTGCCAGAACGTACTCATGAAACACCAGCAGTTCGGCAGGCCGCTCCGTTTCGTCGGTCGGGGCCGGAATTTCGGACCAGCGTTGTGGGAGACCACGGTTGAAGGGCGATGCAGGGTCGAGTGAGCTCAGGAACCGCCAGACGATGGCCAGGTACTTGGGACTGAGAGTCGCCTTTCGCTCCGCGAAAGGACGTGCTTTCGCGGAGCGAAAGACGACACTCGCCCACTCCTGGATGCTCAGCTTCGCCTGCCCTGCCGGTCGATGGCGATACAGCCACGCCGCCTCGATATACTCGAGCGTGTCGACCGCGTGGTCACCGTAGAAGTCGATGACCGCCTGCTCCGTCAGCTTCTTGCGCTCGTTGTAGCTCGTGACCGGAAACGGGGCGAAGACAATGCCACTGGGCTTGAGCACCAGATGGTCGGCCACTCGTTGAGCCGCTCCGAGGTACTTCTTCAGCAGGTTGGGCGACATCCGCAGGGCCTCGCCCGTATTGTCGAACCCCTCGCCTCCCGCCGGGTCGACCGGAAAGTCCTTGGTGGGCCGCATGTCGACGCCAGTCAGCTCCCGTACGGAGAGGTCGTACTCCGTGTTCGAGAGCCGGCGCGGCAACACCACGCCCGGATCGCCCGCGTGCTTCTTCGCTTCCGAAATCAGGATCGCCTCAATCGCCGCGACGACCTGATTGCTCTCCGTGATAGCCGGCTGCTTCGCCTCCTCGGGCGGCATTTCCCCCTCGCGGACGAACTCGATGATGTGCTTCCAGCGGCGGAAGCTGTGGACGACATCGGCGCTGGTCGAGAACTTCGTGAGGTCCAGTTCCCCCTTCGCCTCGGCCCCGGCATGGCATTCCATGCAGTAGGTCTTCATATACGGCTGGATCTTGTCCTGGTACTCGTCGGCCTGGGCCGGGCCAGCGTGGCAGAGGAACAGACACATCACGAGCAGGAGACACAGGCGATTCACGTGAGCCTCAATACCCCGAAGGGGTTTCACATCACAGCCCAGGGTCGCGACCGCAGGTCGCGCACCCTGGGAAACACCGGATCGATCGCAGCGACCCCAAAGGGGTTGCACATCCACCCGCGAACCGATGTGGAACCCCTTCAGGGTTCGTTCGGGCAACGTGCGGCGACCCAGGGTGCGCGACTTCGTCGCGACCCTGGGCTGTGATGGATTACCCCGTTGGGGTACAGAGCCGTGGCTGGATCTGCCAGATCGATGTGAGTGAATGGCTTCTTCCCCTGTTCGTTGTCGCCCCAGGCATGGCATGAAACACTCCGTGTTTCACCGTCACTTCACTGTTCTCACCACCAGCCGGTACGGGTGAGCCACCCCGCCCCGGTCGTGGGCGTCCTGGACGCACACGAAGTAGCGGCCCGGTTCGAGCGTCGCTTCCAGTTTCGAATCGGTGGTTGCATCGCCGTCGTCATTCGAGGCCATGACCGACCCCGCCGCATTGTAGAGCGTCAGCAAACTGTCGAGACCCGAGCCGAGCGACTGGGCTTGGACCTCGACGCTGAGATTCGTCTTCTCCGTGATCTCAATCGCGAAGACATCGACGTTGCCATCACCATGAATCTGGCCATCCACGATCTGCGACGGGGCGATCAGCTGGGCCTGGCGGAATCCGTCGTTCGGCTCCGTCTCGGCGACCACCGGCAGGTCACCACCGACCAGCAGCACAGCCGGTTTCGACTCGCCGCCCGGGGTCACCACCGTCAGCAGCACCCGCCCCGCTGCGACCTCGGCTGCGACCGTCACTTCCAATTCCAACTGCTGATCGCCGATCTGCTTGGCCTCCTGCTTGGCCGGGATCGCAGCCGCCCCTTGCGACAGGATTTTGAGCGTCACCTGGTCATTGTCGCACTTGACTGCGGTGGCTTTGTCGACGAGCCAGCCTCGTAGCGTGACCTTCGTCGTGCCCCCACGGCTGACCGCCAGAGGACAGCACATGGCCACCTTCGGAGGGTCGGACGGCTTCGCCTCTTCGGCCCGTGCGAGAGTCGCCCCAAGTACGATCATTCCGGCGCATGACAGACGTGACAGCCGTCTCGGCAGGTTGAACCCTCTCAGCCAGTGGTGGAACACAGCACATTCTCCGTCCGTACCCCGTAGCGAAGGTTCGCCACAGTCGGATGATCATCATTCATTCGGGTAGGGTTGTACATGTCACCGGTCCGTGTCGTCGCGGAGAGGGGTGCATTCGTCAATTGGAGGTATCCCTATGAATCTCGGTCGCGGAGCGACCGAGCGACGTAGGCGATGTCGCTCCGCGACTCGCATTTCGCACAGTACCGCCAATAAGCGAATGCACCCCGCGGAGAGGGGGGGATCACACAGGTTGTGACGCTGGCGTTTTCATTACGAATCAATCGTCTGCATCGCCTCGACGACACTCTGCAAGAACCGAGCCGCGGGGGCTCCGTCGATCACGCGATGATCGAACGTCAGACTCAGCGTCAGTTGGTCGCGGGCGGCGAAGCTGCCGTTGTCGAGGACGACGAGTTCTTTACGAATCGCCCCGATACCGAGGATCGCGGTCTCGGGGAGGTTGATGATCGGCGTGAAGGCTTCGACGCCGAACGCGCCGAGGCTGGTGATCGTGAACACCACTCCCTGCATCTCGTTGGCTTTGATCTGCCCCGTGCGTGCGCGTTCGACGAGCGACCGAAACTCGGCAGCGAGTTCGGGGATCGCTCGCCGGGCGACATCGCGCACGACCGGGACGAGGAGCCCTTCGTCGGTGTCGACGGCGATGCCGATGTGGATGCCGTCCGCGCTGGGGTACTCAATCCGGTCATCGGCCCAGCGGCCGCCGAGCAGCGGATGCTCGCGCAGGGCATGGGCGACGCACTTCGCGATGAGATCAGTGTAGGCCGGGACGACCGCAGCTCCGGTCGACTTATATTGGTTCCGTGCTGCGACGAGAGCGGTGGCATCCACGCGCCGGGTGAGTGTCACCGGAGCGGTCTGTTGCAGGCTTGTCACCATCCGCTGGGCAATCGTCCGGCGGCGAGCGGTGATCGGGATCGAGCGCAGGCCCGTGGTTGTGGCCGCTCGTACATCGCGCTCGCGGACGCGCCCATTGGCCCCACTGCCGGTCAGCCGGGTCCAGTCGACCCCCAGTTCACGGGCAATCCGCTTCGCACGCGGTGAGGCGATTGTCGCCTTTTTCTCCGAAAAAGGACGTTCTTTCGCGGAGCGAAAGACGACAGACTCCGGCACAACGACATCGCTCGCCAGGATTCGCCCCCCCGGACCCGACCCGGCGACGCTCTGCAATGCCACGCCGACCTCGCGCGCCAAACGTCGCACCGACGGCGCCGCGGGCGGCGGTTCGGTCGTTGGGGCAGACACGCCTCCCGACTCCAACGGAGCAGCCTCCCCCTCACCCACGAGGTACGCCAGCAGCGCCCCCACCGGGACCACATCCCCCTCTTGCGGCCCGTTCGGACAGATCCGCAGCACCCCCGCATCGAGCGACTCCACCTCCTGCAGGGCCTTCTCTCCCTCCAGTTCAAACAGCGGTTCACCCGCCGAGACTCGGTCGCCATCGGCCTTCAACCAGCCGACGAACTTCCCCTCCTCCATCGACCAACCCAGTCTCGGCAATCGCACTTCGCTGGCCATGCTTACTCCTCCACCAGTTGACGCACAGCTGCGGCGATGGCCTTGGAATCGGGGACGACGACTGCTTCGAGCGACGGGCTATAGGGGGTCGGGGTGAAGGCTCCGGTGAGGCGGCGGATGGGGGCGTCGAGGTCATCGAACCCTCGGGCCGCGACCTGAGCCGCGATCTCGGCTGCGAATCCACACGAGGCGGGAGGCTCATCGACCACCAGCAATCGACCGGTCTTGTGGACCGAGGCCAGGATCGTTTCGACATCCAGCGGCACCACCGTGCGCGGGTCGATCAACTCCACGGAGATGCCGTCCTTCTCCAACTCGTCGCACACCGACAGCGTCAGATGCACCATGCGAGCCAGAGCCACCACGGTCACATCGCGACCGGGTCGGACGATGCGGGCCTGGCCGAACTCGATCTCGTAGTCCTCGGTCGGGACTGGGCTCTTGGTCTGGAGGATCTCACGATGCTCCAGGAACAGCACCGGGTCGCTGCACCTCAAGGCCCGCTTGAGCAGCCCCTTGGCATCATAGGCCGACGACGGCACCACCACGCACAGACCCGGCACCTGGGCATACATCCCGTAGTAGCTGCCGGAGTGATGCGTGGCCGCCGAGTGACCAATCCCGATGCAACCGCGTAGCAGCACGGGCATCTGGAGCCGGCCGCTCGACATGTACTGCATCTTGGCGATCTGATTGACGATCTCGCCCACGCCATCCAGCACGAAGTCGGCGAACATGAAGTCGATCACTGGGCGGGTGCCAGTCATCGCCGCTCCGCAGGCGAGGCCCACGAACCCGCGCTCGCTGATCGGCGTATCACACAACCGCACCGGCCCGTACTTCTCGAACAGTCCAGCCGTCGTGCGGAAGTTGCCTCCGCGGACGCCGATCCCTTCGCCCATCACGAAGATCGTGGGGTCGACAGCCATCTGCTCGGAGAGGGCTTCGAGCGTGGCTTGGGAGTAGGTGATCTCGCGGCCCGAGCCGGGTCCGGGCTCCGGGGCTGGGGGAGTCTTTCTCTCGGCATAGATATTCGTCATGGCGGTCGCCGGATCGGGAGGCGGGCTGGCTTCCGCGAAGGCTCGTCCCTCCGCGACCAGTTGGGCAATCTTGGTCTCGACCTGCACCATGTCGGCCTCGGCGATCCGGAACTCCGCCAGCATCCGATCGCGCAGCCGCGCGATCGGGCACTTCTTCTTCCAGGCTTCGACCTCCTCCTTCGTGCGGTAGGTGAAGTCGCCCATCCCCTCGGCGTGAGCACGAGTGCGGTAGGTCTTGCACTCGATCAGCGTCGCTCCCCCGCCGGAGCGCGCCCGCTGGACAGCCTCCTTCGCCGCCTCAAACACCGCCAGGACATCGTTCCCATCCACCTCCACACCCGGCAACCCATAATTCGCAGCCCGCCGTCCGACATCGGGAATCCCGCTCGCGTACTGGAACGGCACCTCGGTCGCGAATTGGTTGTTCTCACAGATGAACAGCACCGGCAGCTTCCAAATACTCGCCATGTTGAGCCCCTCGTGGAAGGCTCCGTTGTTCACCGCCCCATCGCCAAAGAACGCCACGCCGACGTTTCCGGTCTGCATCAGCTTGGAGCTATACCCCCCGCCACAGGCTTGCAGAATGCACGGCCCCACGATGCCGCTAGTCCCCATCATGCCGATCTCGGGCGAGAAGATGTGCATGCTCCCCCCGCGACCGCGCGAGCAGCCCGTCGCCCGCCCAAACAGCTCCGCCATCAGTTCGCGAGGCGGCATCCCCTTGGCCAGAGCGTGCCCGTGCCCACGATGGGTACTGAAGACGGTGTCCTTCACGGTGAGGTGGGCACACACGCCGGACGCAATGGCCTCCTGCCCGACATAGGTATGACACGCCCCATGCACCAGCCCCCGCTGGTGGCAACGGGCCAACTCCTCCTCCGTGAGGCGGATCGTGAGCATCGTGCGGTAGAGAGACAGGAGTTCGGTCGGAGTCGGCATCGCGAAAGTTCTCAGTGGTCAGTCTTCAGTTCTCAGAGTTCATGGCCCAAAGCCCTGGGGTTGCAACCCCAGGGCTTTCGCGTTTGATCAAGCCAGTTGCCCCGCCTTGATGATCCCGCCCTGCATCACGGCGATGAACTTCTCTCGCTTCTCTAAGATCGAAATATCCTTGGCCACATCACCGTCGACGATCAGCACATCGGCCAGCTTGCCGACCTCCAGCGTGCCGAGTTCGTGGCCGCGACCGAGGATCTCGGCCCCGGTCTTGGTGGCACACAGGATCGTTTGTAACGGCGTGAACCCGACGTAGTTCACGAAGAACGTCAGCTCCTTGGCGTAGTCGCCGTGCGGGTTCCAGGCGAACCCATAGTCGCCGCCCATGCCCAGACGACCACCCTCTTTGAGGATGCGACGAGCGGACTCCGCCCCCCCTTCGAGCGTCTCCTGATGCCCGTCAATCACCTTCTGCCCCATGCCATAGACCGGGCCGTTCACGATGCTCGCCAGTTCGAAGTACAAGGCCGGAACCACCGGCACATCGCGGGCCAGGAGTAACTCCATCGTCTCGTCGTCCATGAACGTCCCGTGCTCGATCGCATCGTACCCGGCCTTGAGGGCATTCTTGATCCCCTCGGTCGCGCGGCAGTGGCCGGTGACTTTCATCCCGTGGTTATGAGCCGTCGCGACCACGGCGTGCATCTCCTCGAACGTCATACAGAGCGTGTGGTGGTCGTTCACATCCGGGGCTGCGGCGTCACCCGTGGGGTAGGTCTTGACCCACTCGACGCCGTCCTTGACCAGCTTGCGGACGGCGGCGCGGGCCTCGTCCGGACCATTGATGAGCAGTACCAGCCCCTCCATGCCGATCTTGCGATAGTCGGGATTCCAGTCCATCAGCCCCGCCGCGCCGCAGATCTCGCGACCGCTGGAGGCCATGCGAGGACCGGGGATCAAGTCGGCCTCGATCCCCTTCTTGAGCCAGTGGTCAATGTTGAACAGACTCCCTCCGCTACGAGCTGCGGTGTACCCGCACTCCAGAGCCAGCTTGGCGTTCGTGGCGGCCAGGATCGTGACGTACTCGACGGGGTACTTGATGTCGAGGTCTTCCAGAGCCGCCACATTGAAGTAGGTCGAGTGGAAGTGCGCCTCGACCAGGCCCGGCATGATCGTCCCGCCTCGGGCGTCGATCCGGGTCGCCTCCGGTGGGACCGCTGGAGCTTTGGCCGCTGAGCCGACGTAGGTCAGGCGACCGTCCTGGATCACCACCGCTCCGTTCGCCAGCGGAGCAGCCCCCGTGCCGTCAATGATCTGCCCATGGGTGATGACGGTCGTTCCAGTGGCGTTCTTCATCGGCGGGCACCTGAGACAGTGAACACGAGTTCCAGCGAGCCGCCACTGTACGTCCCCAGTGTTGCCTCTGGCAATTCACCCATCCCTACACCCACAGGGCCGCCTCAATCGTCAACCCCGGTCCAAAGGCCAGCGAGACGCACGGCAGCGGGGCTTCGCGACTGCGGAGTGCATCCAAGATAAACAGGATCGTTGGCGACGACATGTTTCCATTCTGAGCCAGCACCTCACGAGACACGTCGACCGCTGAATCAGAGATCCTCAGCGCCGCAGTACACGCACTCAAGATCCGAGGCCCGCCGGGATGCACCGCACACGTCGGGATCTGCTCCACGCTCAAGCCGAACGGTCGCAGCCACTCCGTGACCCACGGGCGCAAGTGCTTGCCGATAATATCCGGAACTTGCGGATCGAGGGTCATCACGAACCCGTTGTCGCCAATCCTCCAACTCATCATGTCGCGCGTCTCCGGCAGGACCAGAGACCGTTGGGACTTCAGTTGCCACGCCCCGGTCACGGAGTCGGAAGACCTTCCCACCACAGCCGCCGAGCCATCCGAAAACAGGGCATTCGCCACAATCTGCTGGGCGTCATCGGAATACTGCTGATGCAGGCTGCAAATCTCGATGCAGCACAGCAGGACGCGGGCGTCGGGATCACTCTCCGCATAGGCCTTGGCGACGCGCAGTCCATTGAAGGCTCCGTGGCAGCCCATGAAACCGACGTGAGTCCGCGAGACCTCGCGCCGCAGTTGCAGTTGCTCGATCAATCCCATGTCGACGCCGGGAGCGCTGAACCCACTGCACGAGACGGTGACGAGGTGCGTGATCTCCTCGGGGGCGACTCCCGCATTGTGGAGGGCTGCGGTACAGGAGCGCAGTCCCAGCGGGAGCGCCTCGCGTTCATAGCGATCCATGCGATCTTGCGTGGACGGACCCCGGTCACTGGCGTCGCGAGCTGGCTCGTAAAATGATTGCTGAAAGAGATCCGGATCATCGAGTGTGTCAATCAACACGCTGTGCCGCTGCTTGACCCCGGAACGACGATACAGGGCGCGGACGACGCTCGCTCGCTGATGCACCTCGCCCCACATTTCGACCGAGTGCTCAGCTGCCAACTCTTGCGACAGGGAACGCTGCGGGATGGCCAGCCCCAGACCGTGAATTCCAAATGTCATGATTCTCTCGGTCAAACAGAGGGAGGCGATGAGGGGGGCCGGTTGATGGCCTGCACCAAGTAGCCAGCCATGTTCGGAAAGAGCTTCACCAGTCGTAGCGTTGTGGCGGACAACCACGGTCGGCGTAGGATAGCAGACGCCACCCGGCAGACGCGCTGCCGTCGCTGAAAGTGAGTGCGATGCTGCGCCTGCCACGCTACGGCGAGTTCGGGACGCCACTCGTGAGCGGCCTGCACGACCAGCGGCAGCACCGCCAGGGACTGCTCCAGGGCCGCCGCCATCCCCTCGCCGGTGAAGGGCTCAACGTATCCTGCGGCGTCCCCCATCACGAACAGCCGCTCGGCCGCATTCCAGCGGGGAACCGTCGTCAGCGGAGGCGTCCCGGACCACCCGTGCTCGATCGCTGGAAAGTCGATCCCGTTCGCGGACAGAATCTGTAGAACACCTTGATGACACCTTGATTGCTCTCCTTCGTGACACCTTGATTGCTCTCCATGATGTTGGACCATCTGTGTTAGACTGCCCCATCAGTCGTTGGCAATCGTGGGCAAGGGACAGCGTTCGTGGACACCTATGATGCAATTGTCATTGGCGGAGGCCCAGGCGGAGCGACCGCGGCACTTCTCCTGGCTCAGGCGGGTTGGTCCGTGGGACTGCTGGAACGCAAGGTGTTCCCACGGAGAAAGGTGTGTGGCGAGTATCTCTCCGCGACGAATTGGCCTCTGCTTCAGATGTTGGGTTTGACGGAAGAATTTGCAGCGATGGCTGGTCCAGCAGTGACTCAGACGGCCATTTTTGTCGGGCAGACCAGTGTCATCGCCGACTTGCCCAGACCGCTGCCTCACGACAGTCCGTGGGGCAGGGCGTTGTCCCGCGAGCATCTGGATTCGATGCTGCTGGATCGTGCAGCAAGCCACGGCGTGGACGTGCGTCAGCCTTGGCGCTGTGTGCAGTGGAATCGAGACGGAGAAGGATTTGTTTGTCAAATCGAGTCGCAAGAGTCGCGACAAGTGGCTGAGTTACGTGCCCGCGTGATGATTGCTGCACACGGTTCGTGGGACATTGGCCCGCTGGTGACTCAATCGCAGCCGGTTCCCTCGCGCCCCGACGACTTGTTGGCCTTCAAGGCACATTTTCGCAAGGCCGCATTACCGGCTGGCTTGATGCCCCTCTTAAGTTTCACCGATGGCTACGGTGGCATGGTTCACTGTGATGACAGCCAGACGAGCTTGTCCTGTTGTATCCAGCGCAGGCGGCTGGAGATGTTGACTCGGGTCGAAGGGGAAACAGCAGGAGAAGCGGTGTTGCGACATATTCTTGACTCCTGTTCGGTACTTCGACCGGTGCTCGAACCATCGCTGCGAAGCGAACCGTGGTTATCGGCAGGACCGATTCGCCCGGGTCTGCGGTCCTGTTACCGAGACGGAATCTTTGTCGTGGGGAATGCCGCAGGAGAAGCTCATCCCGTGGTGGCGGAAGGGATCAGCATGGCCATTCAATCCGCGTGGTTGCTGACCCAACAATTGATCGCTGCGCGAACTCAATTGCACGAACAACGAATCGCCGATGAAATCGGTCGGTTGTATCAAGCCCAATGGCGACGTTGCTTTGCGCCACGAATTCACACTGCTTCACTCGTTGCTCAATGGGCGATGCGTCCTCGGTGGGTCGCCGCGACAATCCCGCTGTTCCGTCTTTGGCCAGGTCTATTGACCTATGGTGCTCGTCTGAGCGGAAAGGCACGGCTCTCAGTCCCTGCCGCGCCGCTTCCCGCGCGGTGACGCTGCCCCCGGGGCTGGCCCCGATCACCACCACGTCCCACTCGGTGGTTTCGAGATCGTTTCCGCGTGGTGAGTGGAGAGTCATGGGCGCTCCCAGGCCAGAAGGAACCGCTGGGGCCAATGCCGCTGAAACTGGACCCCCGGCAGCCCGCACTGGTCCGCGAGGCGGTGGACCTCAGCGATTGTAAATGCCCCTTGTACCGAGAGGGGGCCATCGACATGGACGATCTTCGAGCGTGTGAGAAGTCGGCAACCGACCCAGCACAGAACGTATCCCCAGCGCGTCCTTCGCAGATCATCGATGAGAATGGCCTTCCGCGCGGCGGTCGACATGGCCTGCATCAGTTTCAGCGCATCGCCTTCATCCAGGTGATGCAGGAACAAAGAACACATAACGATGTCATAGCCCAGCGGGAGCGGCTCGTGCAGGGCGTCCTGTAAAAAGAATTTCATCTCCGGCAACCCCGCCCGCTGACTTGCCTCACGGGCAACCTGGAGCGCGGTCGGACTCAGATCGCAACCATCAATCGTGATCGGCATCCGCTGTTGACGAGCCCGAGTCGCCAGCCGGATGGCCACATCGCCCCCCCCGCACGCCACATCCAGCACTCGCAGCGGCGGGTGTTGAGGGGCGGTGGGTGCCCATGAGCTCAGCGCTGACCAGAGCTTCGACACGCTGGTGCTGAGCAGATTGACTCTCCGCAAACCCGCCAGGGCCTGACGATGCTCTGCGTCCGAAAGGCCCGGCTGGTCCATCAACTCCGGTTGGCGGTGCCGCTGTTGTAGAAACTTGATGGGTCGCCTCCCAGACTGGATTGAACAGGCAACTCTCAGAGTGAGTCAATGTGGTACGACGCTCCGCGTCGTATGTCACGACGCGGAGCGTCGTACGACAATGGTCACTACGACAGCAATTGCTCCAGATCCTCGGCGGTGAGCGTCTCCAGCACGGAACCTTCTTCGGCGGCCAAGATCGCATCGGCGAGTTCCCGCTTCTTCTTCTGGAGTTCGAGGATCTTCTCCTCGACAGTGTCCTTACAAATTAAGCGGTACGCGAACACCTGTCGCGTCTGGCCCACGCGATGGGCGCGGTCGATGGCCTGCGCCTCGATGGCGGGGTTCCACCACGGGTCGAGCAGGAACACGTATTCGGCAGCTGTCAGGTTCAGGCCCAAGCCCCCGGCCTTGAGGCTGATGAGGAACACCATGGTGCTCGGGTCGTTCTGGAACTGCTCGACGACCTGCTTGCGGTTGCGGGTCTTACCGTCGAGGTAGACGTACGGCACGCCGCGCTTGTCGAGGTGCTGCTTGACGATCGACAGCATGCTGGTGAACTGCGAGAAGACGAGCGACTTGTGCCCCTCTTCGATCAGTTCCTCAATGTGCGGCAGCAGGATGTCGAGCTTGGCGAATGCCTCTTCCTTGGTCTCGCGATCGAGCAGGGCCGGATGGCAGGCGGCCTGCCGCAGACGCAGCAGCGCCTCCAGCACGTGCATGCGGGATTTGTTCATCCCCTGCGACTTGACCATCCCCAGCAGCGAGTCGCGGTAGTGTTCGCGGAGTTCGCTGTAGAGCGCCCGCTGGCGTTTGCCCATCTGGCAAAAAATCGTTTCCTCGAACTTGTCGGGCAGGTCCGCTGCCACCTCGCGTTTGGTGCGACGCAGGACGAAGGGGCGAATCCCCTTGGCCAGCATCTGGCGGGACTGCGAGTCCTTGCCGTCCAGCGCGTTGACGCGGAAGGCGGAGCTGCGACCGAGCATCCCCGGATTGAGGAACTCGAAGATGGACCACAGATCGCCGAGATGATTCTCGATGGGCGTACCGCTCAGAGCCAGCCTGTGTTCCGCCTTAATGAGGCGGCACGCCTTGGCCACCTGCGAGGTCGAGTTCTTGATCGTCTGAGCTTCGTCCAGCACGGCATAGTCGAACTGGATGTCGCGGAGTTCGATCACATCACGGCGCAAGGTGCCGTACGTCGTCAGCACGATGTCGACCTTGGTGAGCTGCTCGCGCAGTTCGGCCCGCTGCAGGCCGGAGTATTCGAGGTACTTGAGTTCGGGCGTGAAGCGTTCGATTTCCTGCACCCAGTTGAACATCAGCGACTTCGGCACCACGATCACCGACGGACGACGAACCGCTACCGTGCGCGAGCGCTCCAGCAGCAGGGCGAGTAGCTGCACTGTCTTGCCCAGACCCATGTCGTCCGCGAGACAGCCTCCGAAGTGGAAGTCCTGCAGGAACTTCATCCAGCCCAGTCCCTCGCGCTGGTAGGGCCGCAACGTCCCGATGAAGCCCGGCGGCTCAATGCCCGGTGCCACTCCATCGAAGCTGCGCAGCTTGTCACGGATGATGAGGAACTGAGCGTCGACATCGACGGAAGGCTCGTCTTCGAGCAAGGCATCGAGCAGGCCGACCTGCGTGGCACTGAACCGCAGATGGTCCTCTTCGACCGAACCCAGTCCGGCCAGCATGCCGTATTGCTGCAGCCAGTTCTCGGGGAGGATGCCGAGTGAGCCATCGTCCAAACGGATGGTGTTGTCGCCGCGCTTGAGGGCGGCCAGCAGTTCGGGGAACGACGCCTTGATTCCATCGAAGTCCGCGTCGCCGCCGAGTTCGAACCAGTCGATCCCCGTGCGAATCCGGAATTGCAGGGCCGTTCCCTGCCGAATCTGCTTGCCATCCGCACGGACCGCCCACCCATGCGGGATCAGCTTCCGCACCGCAGTGGCCAATTCACCGACGGGAATTTCGACATCATGCAGGGTCTGGCGATGATCGAGCAATCGGCGGAAGCCCGCATCTTTGAGTTGAGACCACGAGTTCGATTCCACCTGACGATCGCGCAGGATGCAGCGTCCTTGGTCGCGCTGGACGATCGCCCATTGAGCACTCGCTCCGGGGACGACAGCCCCGTCGTACTCGAACTCGACGACCCCGGTCAGGCGTTCATGCCGCCACCCCTTCGTACGCGGCGACTTGAGGGTCAGGAACGGCTGGGGCGTGGCCCGCACTTCGTGGAGCCGCAGTTCCGCGGGCAGGTCGAGTTGGGGCAGCGTCGGCATGTCGAGCAACTGGTCGACCAGTTCGCGCTGCTCCGCGATCGGCACCGAGATGTTCTGCTCCGATCGCAGCAGCCGCACCCAGTCGAACGCCCCGAAGTCGTCGACCTGGCTGATGACGTTGCCCGCGATGACCAGTCCGCCGGGGACGATCACGTGGACCTCGGTGAGTGGTAGTACGGCCTCGCCTCGCCGCAGTTCCCCCGCGAGCTTCCAGGACTCTTTCTCTTCCTCGGAACGCAGGGCCATGCACAGCGTCCAGCGATCCCCTTCGTCCCACGACAGCGACTTCGTGGCCTTGCCTTCATCGCCCAAAAATCGCAATCGCTCGGTGCGGCACATCAGCGGCAGCAAGAGCGTGCAGAGTTCATACGGCAGTCGATACCGGAACAGCGCCGACTGGAACTCCGCCTGCTGGGCGAACCAACCCGACCGGTCGGGCGTGCCGCCGATCAGGTAGGCCAGAATCTGGCGGTCGTCCTGATGCTCGATCTCTTCCAGCTTGCCGGGGCGAACCTTGAGCGGCTTGAGCTTGCCCCACTGCCCGCTCGCACGAATCTGACGCTGCGAAGTCTGGATCACCAGCATCTCGGACTTGAGGCTCTCCTCAATATCCACTTCGTAGAAGATCTCGCGCTCGCGCGAGCCCCCCGCGTCGCCCGAGGTCGCCGCCGGGACCATGTGCGTCCGCAGTTCGCGCAGCTTGACCTCCCAGTCGCGCAGAGCCACCGTTCGGATGACGGGGGATTTCGTGGTTGCGGGGGCGACCAGCGTCCGCGTCGTCGAGGACGGCGTGTAGACATCACTGCCCAGATCGTCCTCGTCCACGAACGGCGTATCGAGCAGCGACGGGACGATTTCCTGCACAAACGGCGGGACGTGACCGGGCCGCGCGGGGGAACTCATCAACTGGCCGTGGTCGACCGCCAAGAGCGTGGCCCACAAGTGTTTGCAGGCCGGGTCGCGGGTGTTCCCCTCGCCGACACAACTGCAAAACATGCGCAACTCGCCGTTCTGGCGACTGAGTTGGGTGTGGAACTCCACGCCATCGCGAACGATGGCGTACAGCTCATCGGCGAGTACGCGCGTGATGGCGACCCGCTCGGCCTGGACGTACGCAGCCCCACGGAAGCGGATGTCTCCGCGGAATTTCGACTCGAACAACTTCGCAAGCGACACTGACGCCTCCCTGACGATCGCTCGGGTCACTGGCCTGCGGGACGACAGGGATCATCCCTGCTTCCGGCACCCCCGAACGCTGGGAACCCCAGCACGAAGAGGCATTTCTGACCAGCCACGCCTGCACCACAGGCGTGGAACGGAACCTGAAAAGACCGCAAGCCATAGAGGTTAGCGGAATCAGGGGTGCGACAGCTACTGAGAGTCTGCGGATTCTGCGCCGGGGGGGCGTCAGAATCGTTGGCAGCGGCGAGTTTCTGCCCCCTCTCCTCCACAATGGATCTGACTTTCGGGGAGAACTTCATTGTGGAAGAGAGGGGAGCCAGAGGGCGATGAGCGAGGTCGCGTGAGAGATTCGATCGGAGCCTGCGCTGCGTTCAATCCCCGGTATAATGTATTTGACCGCTGCCGGGGGGCGGGGGTGACTCTGAGATGCTGACCCCGACTCTTCAAGAGGGCTGAATCATGAACGCCTCCGCGGCTTCTTCCGGACTGGCTGGCATCGTGGCCGGACGCACAGCTCTGAGTACCGTGGGGCAGGCGGGGGTGGGGCTGACGTATCGCGGGTACAGTATCGAAGAGCTCGCTGCCCACACGACGTTCGAGGAGGTGGCCCATCTGCTGCTGTATGGAGAACTGCCGACGCGGGAGGAGTTGATTGCGTTCATCGAGCGACTGGAGGCCGGTCGAGAGCTGCCTGCGGGGCTGCGGACGGTTCTGGAACAACTCCCCGCCTCGACGCACCCGATGGATGTGCTGCGGACGGGGTGTTCGGCTCTGGGCTGCTGCGAGCCGGAGCGGTCGTTTGCGGACCAACATGCGGTCGCCGAACGCCTGCTGGCCGCGTTCCCGTCGATGCTGATGTATTGGAATCATTTTCAGAGGAGCGGCGAGCGGATCGAGACGCAGACCGACGAGCCTTCGCTGGCGGGGCATTTCCTGCAACTGCTGCACGGCACCCGTCCGGATGAGTTGGAGCGTCGCGCGCTGGATGTGTCGCTGATTCTGTATGCGGAGCACGAGTTCAATGCCTCGACCTTCTCGGCCCGAGTCACGGCATCGACACTGTCCGATTTGCATTCGGCGATCACCGCTGCGATCGGCACATTGCGAGGTCCGCTGCATGGCGGGGCGAATGAAGCGGCGATGTCGCTGATCGAGAGCTTTGCCGATCCAGACGCCGCCGAGCGCGGGCTGCTGGAGCGGTTGGCCCGCAAGGAGAAGGTGATGGGGTTTGGGCATCGGGTGTACAAGGACCGCGATCCCCGGTCGGATGTCATCCAAGTCTGGGCGCGGCAATTGAGCCGGACACCTGTCGATCTAGGGCAACTGGCCGTTGCCGAGCGGATCGAGTCTGTCATGCAGCGTGAGAAGCACCTCTCTCCCAATCTCGATTTCTACAGCGCGATCGCCTACTCCGCGATGGGAATCCCGACCGCGATGTTCACGCCGTTGTTTGTGTTCGCACGCACCGCTGGGTGGGCCGCGCATGTGTTCGAGCAGCGGACCGACAACCGGTTGATCCGCCCGTCCGCTGAGTACATCGGACCGGAGCTGCGACCGGTGGTTCCGATGGAGGAACGTTGAGCGTCACTCTGACTTTTACTCCCCCCCCCACTCCCCCTTTTTCCTCACCTCCTCGGAATACATCTTGACGAACACCCCCAACTGTCGAACAATGAAATCGGATCAAGGGAGCGAAGCGGCTCCAGATCCTCGACTCGGACGGGGCAGGGCCTTCGCACCGTGGCTTGGTTTTCTCAACGGTACGAAACTGGTTCACCCCCACCGAAGCAGAGGGCAGTGCCGCATCCCATCGGTCCATCCGAGAAGGGACAATATCATGGTTGCTCACAACGTATCTCAGAAAGACATCAGCACCCCGATCCCCGCCGTCGAGACTCGACGAGGCGAACTGATGGCCGAGCAGAGCCACAGTTCTTTGATGCCCGATGCTCATGGGGAGCGCCCGTGGCTCGCGCACTATCACCAGGGCCTGCCCGCCCATGTGTCGCATCCTCACCAGCGTATGGGGATGGGAGGCATGTCTCTGAGTCAGCAAAGGCCGGGGCGCGGTCGCCGGTGAGCGGTCCCCATGCCAGCGGAATTGGCGAGCCGGGCGGCGTCAGCCCCCGGACGCTTTCGAGGCTCGCTCAGAATCCGGGGGCTGACGCCGCCCGGCTCGCCTGACTTGGGCCGCCATTGTGAATGAGGAGTGCCGGAAGTCTTCAACATCATGAGGTGACAACATGGTTGCCAGCAACGATCTTCAGAGGGATAGCAATAAACCGATCACACCTGTGGAAATGCGGCAGACTGGGCTGATGCCCGAGCCGGGGCTCGAACCCCTGTGGCCCGAAAGCCTCCTGTCGCGACCGTGGCTCGCACAATATCCCACCGGCGTGCCCGCTCAGTTGTCGTATCCCCAGCAGCGACTGGGGTGGCTCCTGCATCAGGCGGCGGAGAGTTTTCCGAACCGCATCGCCTGTCACTATTACCACGAGCAGCTGACCTATGCGGAACTGCTGTCGCGGGCGGAGCGGTTGGCAGCGGTGTTCGTGCGCGAGGGGCTGCGGCCGGGCGATCGCGTGGGGATGTTGTTGCCGAATCTGCCCGAGACGTTGATCTCGCTGTTCGCGACGTGGATGGCGGGCGGGGTCGTGGTGTCGCTGAGTCCGCTGATGGTGGCCGAGGAGATCGCGGGATTGATGCAGGCGACGAGTTGCCGGTTTGTCGTGACGCTCGATGTCCTGACCCCGCTCATCTGTGGTGGGGAGCATGTCCCGGAACTGGTGATCGTGTCGAGCTTGGCCGGACGCCTGACCCGGCTGGAGCAGTTGGGATATGCCTGGGTGCGGTTCCAGAAGATCGGTTTTCATTCCCTTTGTCCGCGAACTCGCGTCCTGCATCTGAACGACGCCATCCAGAGCGTGGGACGGGGACTCACCGTCGACGCGGCGAATATTCACGATCCGGCCTTCATCCTGCCCACGGGTGGGACCACGGGCAAACCCAAGGCGGTTACGCTCTCGCATCACAACCTCATGGCCCAGGCGTGGCAACTCTCCCACTGGTCGCGGGGGCATCATGGCGAGGAAACGATCCTGGCCGTCCTGCCCTTCTTCCACAGCTATGGCCTGTCCACCAACATCATGATGGGCCTGGCGCTGGGGGCCACGCTGGTGTTGCATCACCGGTTCCGCCCCGATTCGGCGGTGCGGTTGATCGAGCAGCATCGACCGACGATGTTCCTCGCGGTCCCGGCCATGTTGGCGTCGATGAATAACACGGTGCTGAAGGACAAGTCGCACGACTTGAGTTCGTTGCGGACGATCATCTCGGGAGGGGCCGCGCTGCCCGCCACTGTCGCGGACAGATTCAAAGAGTTCAGCGGGGCCGACATCGTGGAAGGCTACGGCCTCTCCGAAGCCAGCCCCGTCACACACGTCGGCCCGTTGGGCGGGACGGCGATTCCGGGGACGATCGGCTTGCCGATTCCGGATACCGATGCCCGCATCGTCGATGCCATCGGCGGGACTGCGGATCTCCCAGCGGGAACCGTGGGCGAACTCCTCGTGCGCGGACCGCAGCTCATGCTGGGCTACTGGAACAATCCCGAGGCGACGGCTGCGGTGATCCGCGATGGCTGGCTGCACACGGGGGATCTGGCCACTTGCGACGAGCAGGGGTTCTTCAAGATCGTGGACCGGTTGAAGGACTTGATCATCACATCGGGGTTCAATGTCTATCCGGGAGATGTCGAAGAGGAGCTGCGGAAGTACCCCGGGGTCAAGGACATCGCGATCGTCGGTGTTCCGGACGAGGTGCGCGGGGAGGTCGTCAAGGCGATCCTGGTGGTGGACCCCGCGCAGGCGTTTCGCCGGACCGACTTCGATGCCTTCGCACAACAGCATCTCGCCGCTCACAAGCGACCGAAGATCGTCGAGGTCCGCCAGACGGACCTGCCGCGCAACTTCCTGGGCAAGCTGTTGCGAAGAGAGTTGCGACAGGCTGAAGCCGTTCACAAGCCGGAGAGTTCGTGAGCGGCACGGCGCTAGCCGCCGGTTCTTCTGACCGCTGTTCGTCGGGGAACCACGGGTTCTGGGAGGACAGCGGTGAGCAGAACCGGCGGCTAGCGCCCAATGGCACTGACTTTAGCAGCCCGAAGCGTCAGCGAGGGGGAGCGACAGCGACTTTTCCCTGCGTTTCCCTCGCTTACGCGTCGGGTTACTAACCTAAAGTAAGTGCCATTGGGCGAGCGCCGTGCCGCTCACAGTCGGTCGCCTTTCGCTCCGCGAAAGGACGTTCTTTCGCGGAGCGAAAGACGACAATCACCCGAGGGTCATCTCATGAGCCTCACACATACAACCGACCGCTTCCCGCCGCTGGCGATTGTCGCTGGCGTCCGCACTCCGTTTGCCAAGGTATTTACGGCGCTCGCAGAGGTGCCCGCGGTCGAGTTGGGGCGGGTGGTCGTCGAGGCCGCTCTCAAACGTTGCGGACTCACTCCCCAAGATGTCGGGGAAGTGGTGTTCGGGAATGTCGCCGGACCTGCCGATGCCGCGAACATCGCGCGGGTGATTGCCCTCCGCGCCGGAGTTCCCTTCGACCGCCCGGCCCATACGGTGAGTCGCAATTGTGCCTCGGGGATGGAGTCGGTGATTCAGGCGGCGCACATCCTCCACGAGGGTCGGGCCGAGGTCGTCGTGGCGGGCGGGACCGAGTCGATGTCGCAGGTGCCGCTGCTGTGGAATCGGGAGGCGCAGCACTGGATGCTGGAGTATCGCCAAGCCTCTGTCTTTCGCCGACTGAAACTCCTGACCCGGTTGCGGCCCCGGTTCTTCCGACCGGTGGTGGCCCTCGAAATGGCACTCACCGATCCGGTCTGCGAGCTCAGTATGGGGCAAACCGCAGAAGTGCTGGTCGGGGATTTCCATATCACCCGCGAGGCGCAGGACGCCTTCGCCCTGCGGAGTCATCAGCGAGCCACCGCAGCTTGGGACTCCGGGTTCTTCCGAGATGAAGTGACTCCTGTGCCGAGTGCGATCAAGGGAACTCATCCACTGGATCGCGATGTCGGACCTCGGGCCAAGCAGTCGATCGAGGCTCTCGCCAAGCTGCACCCCCTGTTCGATCGCTATGGGGGATCGGTCACCGCCGGGAACAGTTGCCCCCTCACCGATGGGGCAGCGGCACTGGTGCTGATGTCAGTGGATCGCGCGAAAGCCCAGGGGTTGCAACCCTTGGGCTTTCTGCGGGGGTACGCCATTGCGGGCTGTGATCCGCAACGGATGGGACTGGGGCCGGTGTTCGCGATTCACAAGCTGCTTCAGGCGAGCGTGTTGTCGCTGAACCATTTCGATTTGATCGAGATCAACGAAGCCTTTGCCGGCCAGGTACTCGCCTGTCTGCAAGCCCTGTCTTCGCTGGAGTTCGCGACACATCAGTTGGGTCGTCCCGTGGCGATCGGGGAGATCGATCCGGGGCGACTGAATATTCACGGGGGAGCCATCGCGCTGGGACACCCGGTCGGGGCCAGCGGGACACGCCTCATCCTGACTCTGCTCCGGGCGTTGCACAAGACCGGTCGGCAGCGTGGGCTGGCCTCGCTGTGCGTCGGCGGCGGACAGGGAGTGGCGGTGTGGGTCGAACGAACACTGGAGGGAGCATCATGAACCTCCGCGCTGAGGCCGACAGAGTCGCCGGACTCTCCGAGTCCGGTGGTTCGATCACCGCAAAGCCGGGGCTGCCTCGAAGCCCATGGGAACGTCTAACGACCGGATTCGGAGAATCTGGCGACTTTGAATCAACTTCACACTCCGACCGCCAATGCAGTCGGCTTCCACAAGGAGTCTCTGAATCATGAACGGGTTTCAACAACTGCATGTCGAGCGGGATGTACGCCACGTGGTGACGGTGACATTTGATGCCGCCCACCGACCGGTCAATGTCTTCGATGAGTTTCTGCTGCGTGAACTCGGCCAGGTCGTGGACGATCTCGAAGTGGACGGTGCCACCCGCTTGGTGGTGTTCCGCAGTTCCAAGCCGTCGGGATTCCTGGCGGGGGCCGATCTCCACCGCATTCGAGAGATCACTGCGGTGGAGGAGGTGGACCGCCTCTTGGAGTGGGGGCATGCTCTGTTCCGCCGGATCGAAGCTCTCCCGATGCCGACCCTCGCGGTGATTCACGGAGCCTGCCTGGGAGGCGGACTGGAGTTCGCGCTGGCCTGCCGGTATCGCGTCGCTCGCGACGATTCCACGACGCGGCTCGGGCTGCCGGAAACGCAACTCGGCCTGCTTCCCGGATGGGGCGGGACACAGCGGCTGCCCGCTGTGGTGGGAGTGACCGCTGCCACTCGATTGATTCTCGAAGGCACGCGGCTCACGGCCCGGCAAGCCGAACAGGCAGGGTTGGTCGACGCGGCCTGGGCTCCGGCCACATTCGAGGACTCGGTGACGCAGTTCATCAACGACCGACTGGAGGGGCTCATGCCGAAGCCGCACCCGCGGAGCTGGCTGGCTCGACTGGGCGACGACACATCACTCGGACGGCGGCTCGTGCTGTGGATGGCTCACCGAAAAGTGGCGGGACAGGCCCAGCAGTATCCCGCCCTCCCGGCGGCACTGCGAGCCATCGAAACGGGAGTCAGGCAGGGGCGCGAGGCCGGATTGGCGAAGGAACGCGAGGAGTTCGTCCGAGTACTCTTCACCCCCGCCTGCCGCAATCTGCTCGACCTGTTTGGGCAGGGCGAACGGGCCCGCAATCGCACCACCTGGGTTCCGGACCATGTCGAGCACAGCCCCCCGATCAAGTCGATCGCTGTCCTCGGAGCCGGGACGATGGGGGCTGGCATCGCCCAACTCGCCGCGACTCAGGGTTACGCCGTGACGCTCATGGACATCGACACCGCAGCCGTGCAACAGGGACTCCGCAAGATCGAACAGCTGACGCAGCAAGCCGTGAAGAAGGGCGTCTTGGGAGCGTCCGACGCCGAGCGAGCGTTGGCCTCGATCAAGACCGCGACGCGGATCGATGCCCTCCCGCCGGTGGACCTCGTGATCGAAGCGGTCGTCGAACGGATCGGGGTCAAGCGGCAGGTGTTTCACGACCTCGACGCTCAACTGCCGATGAATGTCATCTTGGCCTCGAACACTTCGGCCCTGCCGATTCATGAGATGGCAGCGGAGACCCATCGTGATGACCGCGTCGCCGGGCTGCACTTCTTCAACCCGGTTCACAAGATGCCGCTGGTCGAGATCGTGCGGACTGCTCACACGTCTGGCGATACGATTGCCGCACTGGTGCAGGTGGTCCGTCGGCTGGGCAAAACGCCACTCGTCGTGGTCGAGGGGCCGGGGTTCCTGGTGAACCGCATCCTGTTCCCGTATCTGGATGAGGCGGTGCGGATGGTGTGTGAGGGACTGCCCGCCGATCAGATCGACCGCGAGGCGAAACGCTTCGGCCTGCCGATGGGGCCGCTCGAACTCCTGGACACGGTCGGCCTCGATGTGGCCGTCGATGTGGCCCATACGCTGTCCGGTCTCAGTCACGAACCGAGTCCCACGCGAGCACGACTGACTGAGATGGTGGCAGCCAATGAGAAGGGACAGAAGACCGATCGCGGCTTCTACACCTACTCCAACGGTCGCCGTGGCCCACCGACCGTGCATGCGATTCCGGCCACCATGGAGCCGATCATGCCGCCGACACGGGTCTTCGCCGGGGAGTCCCTCAGCGGGATTCAGCAGCGACTCGTGTTCACGTTGATTCATGCCGCTGTGGACTGTCTCCAGGAGGGGGTCGTCAGCGAGCCGTGGATGGTCGATCTGGGAATGGTGCTGGGGACCGGGTTCCCTCCGTTCCGAGGTGGCCCGCTCAAGCTGCGAGAGGCTTGGGGGATCAACACCGTGCATGAGACTCTGCAACTGCTCAGTCAACAGTGTGGTGCCCGGTTCGAACCCACGGATGTGGAAATTCCGGTCGGCCTGCAGACGTTCGGAACCTCAGCGGTGTGAGGTGTCGTGTGGGCTTTAGCCCACGCGTCTCGCGGAATGACACTCGCGTGGGCTAAAGCCCACGCTACGAACAAGTCGAGAATGGGAGACATCATGGCGACCTTACAAGAATCTGAACCCCACGCGACAGAGCGCAAGCCCGCCTCCACATTCCTGGCAGAGGCCCTCAAGCTTGGCGGCAAATCGCCCGACGAAGTCCGACGGATGGGAGCGGTCGATGCGGCGGACGACCAGGTCGAAGCCCTGTTCGCTGCGCGGCACCAGACCACACATAGCCCGATCCATCGCGCGGTCTGGGAGTCAGAGGTGCCGGTGGACTTGTTCCGGTCGGAGACTACGACGGCCACAACCTCTGAAGCCGCCACGCGCGCCATGGACGCTTCATTGGAGGTCGTGCGGCGGCACAAGCGGGCCGGGACGCTGCTCGATCAGGACCGCAAGATTAGTTCGGTCGTTCTGGAGGATCTCGCGCAGGCGGGCTATTGGGGCTTACTCATCGGCCCGGTCTACGGGGGCAGCGGGGCGTCATTCACGCAGTTCGCCGCGTTCCTCACTCGCGTGGCGACCGTCGATCCCACCGTGGCGGGACTCGCCTCGGTGCATGGCTGCATTGGGGCCGTCGACCCGCTGCTGACCTTTGGGAGTGAGGACCAGCAACAGCGGATGCTCCCGCTGCTGGCCAGTGGAGAGCGGCTCTCCGCCTTCGCTCTCACCGAACCGTGCGCGGGGTCCGACCTGACGGCTCTCCGCACCACAGCGGTGCGGGACGGCGATGACTATGTCCTGAACGGGGAGAAGCTGTTCATCACGAACGTGTTGCCGGGGCGGATGATCGGCGTGGTGTGTCTGATTGAGGGCGAGCCTGCGGTGCTGGTGGCGGAACTCCCGCCCGAGGAGGACGAGCACTTCCAACTCAAGCGGTACGGGTTGTATGCGCTGAAGCACGCCCACAACTATGGCATCGTATTCCGAGACTTCCGCGTGCCGGTCGAGAATCGTCTCGACCCCGGCGAGGGGGATGGCCTGACGATTGCATACCACGGCCTCAATCGCGGGCGGGTCGCACTCTGTGCCACTGCCGCTGGCACGATGCGGCTGATGCTGGCGGACATGCTGCCGTGGGCACGGTTCCGCCGGACTTATGGAGCTCCGATTGCGAACCGCGAACTGGTGCGTCGGCGCGTGGGAGAGATGGCCGGGCTGATCGTGGCTTGCGATGCGCTACGGGACTGGTGTGCGTCACTGCTCGATCTGGGGTATCGCGGCGAGATGGAGTGCATCATCGCCAAGATCTTCGGCAGCGAGGCGCAGAAGCATGCGGCGATTGAGTTGCACATGAAGACGCATGGCGGTCGATCGTTCCTCCACGGACACCTCTTCGGGGACAACGTGCATGAGTTCCTGGCCCCGTGCATCTACGAGGGGGAGGGCGAAATGCTCGGACTGGCGTTCTTCAAGTCGCTCATCAAGCAGCACGGACGAGCCTACTTCGAACCGATCGGGAAAGCCCTGCAATCCGCAGGCATACAGAAGCCGAACATGGCCAGCCCGTCGCATCTGTGGGCGTTGAAGAAACCTCTGTGGGAGTACACGAAGTGGTGGCTCGGCAGCCACCTCCGCTGGCGACCGCAGCCGACATTTGGTTCGATCGATGTTGCGTGCCGAAAGCACGCCGAGTTCGCGATCGAGTTTCTCCAGCGCTCGGCCTTCGAGATCTCGGCGGTGATGCGGAAGCACCAACTCAAGCTGGCCGACCGGCAGTGCCGCATGGCCGAACTCTCCGCCCGGGTGCAGACCGCCGTGGTCATCCTCTGCACCAGCCTGTACGCCAGCCAACATCCCCACGACCTCATCCGCCAAGCGGGTGAACTCCAGTGCCAGTCACTCACCAACCAACTGCTGGGCCACCGCCCGAGCGACGCCTGGCTGCGGAGCATCACCGAATTAGGCACCCGACTGGCCGAAGAGGATCTGCCGGGGACCACCGGCATTGATGTCCCTCCGATCCTGATGCCGTACCGGTAATCGGGGATGTGGATGAGTCAGTCAGAAGTCGAAGTTGCGTGAGTTTGACTCAGCTGCCAAGACGGGAGTGTGACACGTCACTGTTTTGACGATGGCATGAATCTTCCCCAAGTCTGGAGACTCCTGGTTCGAAGTGCCGACTGAGTCGCAACTCATTGTTGTGAAAGGCATTGTATCTTTAATGATTAGCGAGTCTCTGCGGTGGGTAATCATTGTAAGCCCTCAGTGCAGGGAGTCCCGCTGTGAAGATGGGAAAACCCACGCGCACGTTGGATTTTGGGCGTGATTTTCGATACTCTGATCCCTTGGCCACGGGTTGGCTCGGTTCTTTTCGAACCGGAGCCACGGACTCACGATGAAGTCTAATGGAGAATCAACAGCTCCGCTGGCGAGGAATGCCGGGAGCAGTGGTCGCGCGGGAGCGCTCCTGAGATGGAAGAGTTGCTTCGGGGATATTCGGTCAACGCTCCGACATGGCTCTACCTGTCGACGCTGTTGATCGTCGCTGTCTTCTTCCGCTTCAATCGGTTTTTTTCGCTGCGCAATCTGGACCTGCTTCTTCTTCTGTTGGCGGCCCCGGGTCTGCTCTTTGTTCGGAACGACAGTACACGACAGCTGGGTTACATCTGGTTGTTCTCCCTGTCGGGGTTGTATCTCGCGAGATTGCTGTTTGACCCCATTCTGCAGCGTCGCCCGCAGTTGGGTCAGAATCTGAATAACGGGGGGCTGATTTTCCTGTGTGCCGCCGTGTTTGTTTTTCTGTCGACGAAGGCGATCACGGACACGCTTCCCCGCTCGACTGCGGTCACCGTGGAGCATGCGGAAGCACTCTTGAATCGGACCAGCCTTCCCAGTCCACCGCAGATTCAGGGCGAACCCGCTCCCGGTCCGGCGGCCACGCTGATTGCGGCTCCCGTCGAGTTCGTGTTCGAGGAACTTGCCGCTCGCATTCTGTCGATCCTGACCCACGGAGCGGTCGTCGCCGGGCTGATCGTGGCCGGGAGAAAGCTGTTCGGCGATGTGCAACTCGGGCTGGCAGCGGCCACGCTCTACATGCTGCTGCCGGGGACGGCCTACGATGTGGGCAAGTTCAACCATGTGCTGCCCGCGGCCCTGATCGTGTGGGCGATTGTGTTTTATCGCCGGCCGATTTGGGCGGGGATCTTCCTGGGTCTGGCCTGCGGGGCGATGTTCTTTCCGGTGTTTCTGTTGCCGCTCTGGTTCGCATTCTATGGGCGTCGCGGCAGCTTGAAGTTCGGCATCGCCCTGGGAGCCGTGGCCTTGGTCCTGATGGGGAGTCTGGCCCTGACCTCGCTCGATGGCCCGACGTTTGTGAACAAGATCCTGGGCTCGATCGACCTGGAGGTGCTGGCGTTCCGCTCCGATGGACAAATGGAGGGGTTCTGGAAAGAGGCGGAGTACCTGTCGGTCTACCGTCTGCCGGTGATCGCCCTGTACTGCATCCTGCTGATCGTGCTGACCGTGTTCCCTCGGCAAAAGAATGTCGAGCACCTGTTGGCCCACTCCGCCGCCATCATCATCAGCACGCAGTTCTGGTACACCCAGCAGGGCGGCGTCTACGTCCTGTGGTATCTGCCGATGTTCCTGATGGTCGTCTTCCGCCCCCGGTTGCTGCACCTGCTTCCGCCGGACTCTCAGCTGGAGGCAAATACCGCCTCGGTCCGGGATCGCAAATCCCCCGAGGCCGCCCCGACCAGCGGTGCCGTGCGGTCGCAGTTGTACCGGTAGTTTTTGAGTAGGCACGCAGAGGGGCGATTCTCGGCGAGTATGCGACGCCCTTTGTGATTGTCACTGGCTTCTCTCTTCACAGTCACCCCTGATGTTGTCGCTCATGATTCTGCGAACCTCGGCTTCTCTCGGAGAGGCCGAGGAGGGGCACAAAATCATGAACCACAAAATCATGAAGAAGCTCCTCGCATCCGCTGCACTGCGTGGTCGGACACACTATTGATCTAACACTCCTCGCCCCAACCAACACGGTTTCGTACGAACCGAATTCTTCATCCGCGGCCCGGCTTTGCCATCCGTG
>JAYWFM010000044.1:0-6133 GCA_043778825.1 Planctomycetota bacterium
GAAGGAGATCCGTCTATCGCGTGGGCTAAAGCCCACGCTACATTGGAAAAGGCGATCGCCCTGCGAAACGTCCGACCCCGCGTTGATCGGTTCCACGGACTTCGTTATGTTCCATGCTTCACCGTCCACCAACGGATTTCACACACACAGAGGAAACCGCCATGGGGCTTTTCGACGGCAAACGAGGCGTCATCTTCGGCATCGCCAATGAGCATTCGATCGCGTGGGCGATCACGCAGCAACTCGCCAAAGAGGGGGCTGTGATGGGGTTTACGCACATGCCGGACAAGGATCCGGCGCGGACGAAGAACGAGAACAAGGTCCGCAAACTGGTCGATCCACTCGGCGCGAAGTTCGTCATCCCGTGTGATGTGCAGAGCGACGCCGACCTCGATAAGACCTTCGCACATATCAAGAGTGAACTCGGCACGATCGATTTCATGCTGCACGCGATCGCCTTCGCCCCGCCCGCCGACCTCACCGGGCCGGTGTACAACGTCAGCCGCGACGGGTTCCGCGTGGCGATGGACATCAGTGCGTATAGTCTGGTCGCCATGACCGGGCGAGCCAAGCCGATCATGAATCGGGGGGGCAGCATTCTGACGCTGTCGTATTTGGGCGGGGAGAAGGTCATCCCCGGGTATAACCTGATGGGGCTGTGCAAGGCAGCTCTGGAGAGTGCGGTCGGCTACCTCGCCAGCGAGACCGGCCCGTCGGGCATTCGCGTCAACGCCCTGTCAGCGGGTCCGGTGCGGACGATCAGCGCCAGTGGCGTCGGCGATTTCAAGAAGATGTTGACCCTGTACGAGACGTTTTCCCCGCTGCGTCGCAACATCACCGAGGAGGAGGTCGGCAAGGTCGGCATGTTCCTGCTCAGCGATCTGGCGAGCGCGGTGACGGGCGAGACCCTGCATGTTGACTGCGGCTACCACGTGATGGGCGGGCCTCCGCTCGATGCGTTTGGGGAGAAGGCACCCGCTGCCGAGTGAATGGCTGATGGCGATTGGCTGATGGCTGTTGGCTAGAGACTGATCGCACTCACAATTTTCTGGCCATGAGCCATTGGCCATGAGCCATCAGCCCTTTGCAGGAGCATCCCATGCCCCCCAAGCTGGTGCGTGTCGGGATCGCCGTCGTCGAGCACGACCGGAAATACCTCGTCGGCATTCGCGGTCCGACCGGCCCCCTCGCGGGCTACGATGAGTTCCCCGGCGGGAAGTGCATTGCCTTCGAGACCGCAGCCGCCTGCGCGGTCCGCGAGTGCATGGAGGAGACCAACCTCGCCATTCGCGTCACTCAACCGCTCTATCACCGCCGGTTTGAGTACCCGCACGCCACCGTCGACCTGAGCTTCTATCTGAGCGAGATCGAGTCCCCCGACGCCGATCTGACCCCCACGCCGCCTTTTCGGTGGGTCGACCTGCGCGAGCTGTGCGGCTTGCGGTTTCCCGATGCCAATCATGAGGTCGTGTCGCTGCTGTGGGACCGCGATCAGAAACGCAGTGAGGCCCAAGGCTGGGCGTAGGGGGAGCGTTGAGCGTTGAGCGTTGAGCGAAAGAGGATCCTCCTTCCTCCTTCATCCTTCCCAATTTTCCCCAACCGAATTGACGATCCACGCTCACTGCCTACACTTCGATATCTCTTGGACTGCGCGCGACACTTCTGACTCCTTTGTTTGGATTGGCCCCCGGATACATGGCCCGGACCCCACTGCCTCCCACTCTGGTTGGACTCTTGACAGCTGCGGTGTCTCTCGTGGAGGAATCGCGAGCGTCGGCAGTCCTCATGTTGGCGGATATTCCGTACGACCTGAAAGCGGTGAAAGAGATATTGGGAGACAGTCGGCTGATCGTGGCCTCGCACAAACCGGATGTGCAGCAGGCGTGCCTGGAGGACAAGGTCACGCTGGTCCCCCTGATGCAAGAACCGCTGACCCGGCAGGTGCAAGTCAGCCAGGCCCTGCTCGAAGCGATCGCGGACAATCTGGTCTCGACCGGGGACCAGGTGGTCGTCGTGTACACGGCCTTTGACCGCGAGCATATCGACACGATTAGTGTGGTGAGTCTGTCGGAGCGGCTGGCCCGCCTGACCACGCGAGACTTGCAGCGTCTGGAGACGCAGGTGCCGCTGGAGACGCTGCGCCGGGTCGTGGACTTGGCTGTCGAGATCGGACGCGAGGGGCGTGAGGGGCACAAAGTCGGCACCCTGTTCGTTGTGGGCCAGCACCGCAAGGTGATCGAGATGTCCCACGAGGGGGTGCATGACCCCTTCCGAGGCTATGCCGCCAAGGAGCGGATGATTACCAACGCCCGCGTGCGCGAGAGCATGAAAGAGCTGGCCCAGATCGACGGGGCCTTTGTGATCTCTGCCGAGGGGGTCGTGATCGCAGCCGGTCGCATCCTGGACGCCCCCGCAGAAGACATCACGCTCTCCAAGGGCCTCGGAGCCCGCCACTGGGCTGCAGCCGGGATCTCGAAGGCGACGAAGGCGATCGCCATCGCCGTCTCCGAATCGACTGGCACCGTCCGCATTTTCCAGGACGGCATCGTCGTGCTGCGGATCGAGCCGATGAACCAGGCGATGAAGTGGCACGAAGTCGCCACCGAACCGCCGGACGAGTGAGTGTGGGAGTCCAGCCTTCAGGCTGCCTGTGGTGTCCCGTCAATGCGAAGTCTTGGAGTTGTGGGATGCGCCCCGGGGAGGGCGAAGCTCCTGCTGAGCCGCGAGCCAGGGGACGCGCGAACTGGTGTGAGCGGCTCGGCAGGAGCCTCGCCCCAGTGCTGTGAACACGATTGAGGCGCAGGGACAGCCTGACTGTCGGCGATTTCTCCGAAATCGCCGTCGTAGGCGATGTCGCTCCGCGACTCGCATTTCGCATGAGGGAAGACCGACTCACGCGGGGTGTCCCGAGGTCCGGACGGTGTCTGGCGGGAGGAATCTCAGTCGCGGAGCGACGTGAGCTACGGGCCACCGGCACGTCGAAAACGCGCCCCACGATGACCTCCATCCTGTTCACAGCACTGGCCTCGCCCTCCCGAGGGAGGCGAACTCCCCAATCGAGCGTTGACGGGGCACTGGCCCCCGCCCGCTCCAATCGCTCCATCCGGCCAATCGCTCCATCCGGCCAATCGCTCCATCCGGAGAGGACCGATTCTTGGTCGCGGCTTTTCGATCGTCACTGGCACCGCCGAGTTGCCTTCAGGTTCGTCGGCAAATTCAGCCGATGAAGGAGAACGAGGGAATCGTTGTTCTGGTCGCTCACGAGCGACCTTGTTCCGAAGGATTGGAACACTCAGCAACCATCGCTTCAACCGCGATCGTTTGGGAGTGTTCAGATGTTGTCGCGTGCGTCCCGACTGGCTGTCGTCCCCGTGTGTGCCTTGGTGGGCCTGTTGCTCATCTGCGGATGCTCCACGAAACGCAGTTCGACCCGTGCTTCGCGTGCCGGGTCAAGAATGCTGCATCACATCACTCCGCGGCCGGAGTACAACCCGCCTGCGGAGCCAATCCCGATCACCCCGCCCGCTCCTGGAGATTCGGACCCGCCCCCCCCGACCCGCAGCACCTCGGACCTGCCAGCGGTTCCGCCATCGGATGACTTCGAATCGGCTGAGAATCCCGGCCGCCACAGCGCCAGCTTCGGCCCTTACACCGGACGAGTCACGCCAGCATCGAAGTCTTCCGGTCAGCCGGGAGCGACCCTGTAATTCGACACTCCTCGCCGCAGCCGACAAAGTCACCGGACCTCAGTGAGCGGCGACCCCTAGCGCTCTTGTGCCACGTCGCCGGACCGACCCCGCTCGCACATGAACAGGCTCGCAAGTCACTCTTCATCCGCGGTCCGTTGGGATACTGTGCGCTGGGGTCGACGGAGATTCTGGTTGTCCTTGGGAGACCCTGTCGGCTTGAGCGCGACGTGTTGAAAAAAGATTTTCCCGATTACGGCAGCTCGCGAATCCGAATCCCCTTCATATCAATCGGGGCCCCTTCGCTCTCCAGGCACAGGAACCCGGTCTTGGGCTCGCAGTTGTTCCCGCCGGAGACCTCTTCGCCGTTGACCCACAGGCGGACCTCGCCGTTGATGGCGCGGATGTAGTAGTGGTTCCACTTGCCGATCCCCAGGCTCAGGTCTTTGCGGGGGAAGCTGCGCTGGCTGTTGCCGGGGGCCTTGGGTTCGAAGGGAACCATCTTCGAGGAGCCGACCGGGAACACATCGCCGTTCGTGGTGAACCAGTCGGACTTCTTGCCCTGGGATTTCTCGTACTGCTCGGCGTACCCGTGGTCGAGGATCTGGACCTCGATCCCGCCGGGTGGCAACTGTCCGGGCTTGAGGTTCTTGAAGGCCTCGTCCGGTGCCCACAGGAATATCCCCGAGTTCCCGCCCGACTTGTTGTGCCGCCAGGTCGCGACCATCTCGAAGTTGGTGAACTTCTTCTTGGAGCGGGTCACGCCGACCGGAGTGCCGGTGCAGTGGACCGCGCCCTCCTTCCAGGTGAACGTCCCCGGATCGGTGTTGAGGAGGTCGAAGTCCGCCTCACCCAGAGCCACCCACCCGGGACCGGTCCCGTCGATGAAGGCTTTCGTGACCACCGTTTCGTCTTCGGCCAGCAGGGGAGAAGCCAGAGCCACAGCTACGACCATTAAGAGCGTGCGGAGCATGAGTTGTTCCTGGAAGGAGTTTCGGAGACATCGCAATAGCGTGAACTCTACACAACTCATGTCTGAAAGTGGCTCCTGCGAGGCAATTTTTCGGTGGCCAAGGGATCCTCTGTCCCCCAATGGGGTAGCTGCGTTCGCCAGAACGCGGGGAGCCCGCACTCTGGCGAGTGCAGCTACCTAACAAGCGAGGGAGAGGGGACGGGCAGGGGAACACCAGTTGGCGGCTGAGTCGACATTCGTGGGCCAAACACGGCTGATCGCTGACAGCCTCCCCTGCGGCTCACTACAATCGAGGCATGGCTGGAAACTCATTTGGACAGGCATTCCGCATCACCACCGCTGGCGAGAGTCACGGGCCGGGGAATGTGGTCATTATTGACGGGGTGCCCTCGGGCATTCCGCTGACCGTCGACGATCTGCTGGTCGACATGAATCGGCGGAGGCCGGGGCAGAGCCACATCACGACGCAGCGGGATGAGGCCGATGTCCCGGAGATCCTGTCCGGGGTCTTCGAAGGCTGCACCACCGGGACGAGTCTGGCGATCCTGATCCGCAATACCGATCAGCGGAGCAAGGACTATAGCGACATCAAAGACCTGTACCGGCCCGGCCATGCGGACTACAGCTTCGACGCCAAGTACGGGTTCCGCGACTATCGCGGGGGAGGGCGGTCGAGTGCCCGCGAGACGACCGCTCGCGTCGCGGCCGGGGTCGTGGCCAAGAAGCTGATCGCCCAGGCGTTCGGCGGGCGGGTGCTGGGGTATGTGACGCAGGTCGGCGATGTGCGGGCCACGATTACCTCCCCGGAATTGTTGACACTCAACGACATCGAGCAACGCCCGGACGGTTCGCCGAACATCATCCGCTGCCCCGACATCGCGGCTGGGGATCGGATGATCGAGCGGATCGAAGAGGTCCGGAAGCAGGGGGACTCCATCGGCGGCGTGGCCGAGATTGTGGCCGTGAACATCCCGGCGGGCCTCGGTGAGCCGGTGTTCGACAAGATCAAGGCCGACTTGGCAAAGGCCCTGTTCTCGCTCCCCGCCGTATTAGGTGTCGAGTACGGCATCGGGTTCGGCTGTGCCACAATGCGGGGGAGTGAGCACAACGACCTGTTCACGCGCGGGCAGCTCACGACCGGCGCGACCGGGATCGTGACGACGACGAACCGCCACGGCGGGATGCTGGGCGGGATCTCGACCGGGATGCCGATCCTGCTGCGGGCGGCGGTGAAGCCGACGAGCAGCCTGCCGATTGAGCAGGCCACCGTGAACCGCGACGGCGACCCGGCCACCATTAAGACCAAGGGCCGCCACGACCCCTGCCTGCTCCCGCGATTTGTGCCGATGGCCGAGGCGATGGTGGCGATTGTGATCGCGGACCACTGGCTCAGGTGGCGCGGGCAAGCTGACCGTTAGCTGTGCGAGAACAGAGAGTCGTCTTTCGCTCCGCGAAAGACCGGCCTTTCGCGGAG
>JAYWFM010000045.1:0-2529 GCA_043778825.1 Planctomycetota bacterium
GTGACGGTGATCGGCTGGTTCTTGTCCGCATCCTGGGCCAGCGTCTTGATCGCGGCCACGAAGTTGGAGAGCAGTTCGTTCATCGGGATATCCGTTCGCGCGGGGGGATGATTCGGGGAGGCCATGAAGGGGAGAGTCCGGGGAAGGAAACGGGGGGTTACTGGTCTTCGCCGTAGGGTAGCTGACGCTGGAATTCGTTGTCGTTGTCGTCCGGGTGGAACCGGGCCAGGACAATGCGATTCTTGTCGAGCTTCGTCCGCAGGCGGATGTTGCTGGTCTTGAAGTGCGGCAACTTGCTGTTGACAGAGATGTTCGTCAGCACGCCATGCACGCGGGGAGTCAGCGAGGCGAACGCGGCGTTTCCAGACTCCGTCATCCGTTCCTGAATCTTGATCTCGGGCGTGAACTCCACGTCCAGGTGCAGCTTGCGGGTCTGCACCACGATCTTGTCGCCGTCCTTCTGGTAGGGGTAGCGCGTGATGTGCTGCCACACCTGCGAGACCGAGAAGTCGAACTCGGAGGCCACCCGGCCATGATCGATCTGACACAGGTTCTTGAGCGAGAACTGCCGCTGACCATCGTCTTCCAGCAACTGGTCGGCCTGCTCGGGGGCGGCCTCACGCAGCTCGTCAATCATCGACTCTCGCTCCTCGGCGTTCCTGGCCAGTCGTTCCTGGAGATCGGCGGCATAAGCGGCGTTGCGGGCCATGAGTGGCTTTCTGTGGATGGAGAGTGGGGAAACTGAACACTGACTACTTCTTCTTCGGCTTCTGGCGCGTCTCGGGCTTCTTCAGCGGATTCACTGGAACCGGTAGGCCCGGTCCAATGGCTTGGGCGATGTACAGGTCGACCGAGGCCCGCGTGATGAGTGTGAACCCACCATACTTGACCTTCGCCAGCAAACCTTTCTTGAGCAGAATCGTGACCGAGGGACGCGACAGACTGAGGGCTTCCATCGACTGGCTGAACGACAAATGCGTTTTGGCCAGGCTGGGAGGTGGTGTCCAGGGCGGGCGTTTCGTGATGGGAGAGCGTGTGGTGGTCATGGTGTCCTCGGTTCGAACTGCGGTAGGGAAAGATATCGGTAGAAAAAAGGCTTGTCAAGTGCAGAATATCCGTTACCATGTGAAAATGTGTAAGATTCCTCAAGGGTCGTGGGTGGGTGATTCGATGAAGATGGAAGATGCCGTCTACCAACTCGAAAAGTATATGGCAGAAGCCCTGTCTCGGTTCGGTCGGCTCACGAAGAGTCTGCCAGAGATTGAATACTGCCGTAACGCAGCAGAGGCATTTGAGACTGAGGCTCAGATCCTGAGAGAACGTGAATCAGAGCTGAGTGAACTGGAGGAGTCATGAAGTACAAGAAAAGCCAAGATGGTGAGGAACGAGCCACTGTGCGAGTGAATGTGCGTCTCACCAGAAGTCAAGTCGAGTATCTGACTGAGCTGGCGAGGACTGAGCGACGTTCTGGATTCTGGGCTGTCCTCCACGATGCGGTGTGGGTAGGTGTAGATTGGGACTCCGACACCGTCAAAGACGGTAAGGAGATCTGATTCGTCAGGGAGGCTCCGGGATACAGGGCAAACAGACCTGGAGCGATGGCAGCCGTGTTTGCGGGTCGTTGAGATGCCACTCATCTCAACGTCAGCGGTGGGAATTGCTACCTCCTAATCTACTGAATGGGGTGAATGATGGCGACGAAACGGCAGCGGGGGCTGCGGGGACGGCACTGCATCTATTCCCGGAAGTCCCGCACGCTGGGGACGCGGTGGGTGGTGTCGATCAGCTACCGCGACTGGAACGGCGATCGCCGCCGTCCGCAGTTGACGTTTGCTACGCGCGAGGCCGCCATTGCCGGGGCCGCGTTCCTGGAGCAGACCAAGGCCGCCAAGGGGCGGGTCGGGGAGGCGGTCCTGACGCTCCAGCAGCTCGCCCTGCAATGGTTCGGCCAGTTGGAGGTCGAGAGCGGGAGCAAGAATTACTACCGGGTGGGGCTAGAGACTCACATCCTGCCGTACCTGGGGCGCACGCGGGTGATCGAATTGCAACCGCAGGTGATCGACCAGTGGAAGAACCTGCTGGCCGATACGGGCGTGGGTCCAGCGGCCCGGCGGGGAGCGTGGAGCGTGCTGAAGGGACTGCTGCGGTACGCGGTCAAGCTCCGCGTCCTGACGATGCACCCCATGAGCGGGCTAGATGTCCCCCGCAAGCAAGCCAAGCCGATCGTGCCATTCACGGAAGCGGAGATGGCGGCGATCTTCGCCGGGTGCCGGGAACACCGGCTGCGACCACTGCTGCAACTCAACTACTCGCTGGCTCTGCGGCAGGGGGAAGTCTTCGGGCTGCGGTGGGAGGATTACGACACGGTGGCCGGGACGCTGGCGATTCACCGGCAGGTGGTCGATGAGGGGCACGGCCCGCTGGTCAAGGAGCAGTTGAAAACCAAGTCGGGCCGCCGGGTGTTGATCCTGGCTGATGAGCATCGAGCGATCCTCGAAACCCGGCGGTTGCAGGCGGAGGATGAGGGGC
>JAYWFM010000046.1:0-2519 GCA_043778825.1 Planctomycetota bacterium
GAGTTCCGAAGGGATGCATTTCTCTGCGTCCTCAGCGCCCTCTGCGTTTCCAATTTCCGAGGCGCTGGATCGAGGGATCTCATGGGTCGCGTACTTCAAGAACCCGCGCTCTCCAGGTGACGCGGTGACTGGGATTTGTGGTGTAACTCTGCCTACTCTTCTGATGCACACACGAAACACTGCGTTGCCCTTGTCACAGGCCACGTGGTCTGGACTCCTCATGATTTTGTTCTCCATGAATTTGTGAATCTCTTCCTCCTGAACAGCCGGAGGGGAACAAAATCATGAGGAGATCCGACGATGGGATCGACAGTCTCCGACCTCGATCAATTGACCGGCCATGTCGCCGCAGAGGCCATTCGGCGGACGCCTCACGCTGGCCGGTGTGATACACTCGGGTCGTCCAGGATGGCTCAGAGCGGAACGGGATGGTGCGTGGTGATCGTTGTCGATGCGGGGAATACCCGCGTGAAGTTCGCGTGGATGGAGTTGGTTCCCGGGGGAGGAGTCCCGCGCACGCTGGGGTTCGTGGCGATCCCCGTGGGACAGCTGCTGCCGGTCGAGACCTTGCAGGAATGGATCCGCGATGGTCATCCCCCGCAGGTCATTGTCGATGGTTCCAACCCCCCGGAAGTCGACCGCGTGCTGCGCGAATGGCCGCCAGCAGGGGCCAGGCCGCAGCGACTGGGAAGCCGAACGCACCTGCCGCTGGGGATCGAGGTCGACTACCCGGACAAGGTCGGCATCGACCGCCTGCTGAATGCCATCGCCGCCAATGCCCGTCGACAGCTCGGCCAGATCGCGATCGTGATCGACAGCGGAACGGCCACCACGGTCGACTTGGTCGATGGGGCGGGGGCATTTCGCGGGGGGGCGATCCTGCCGGGGTTCGAGCTCGGGGCCAAGGCTCTGCACCAATACACCGCGCTGCTGCCACTGATCCAGCATCACCGGCTGCATGATCGCGTGCCGCCCGCCGTCGGACGCAACACGATCGCGGCCCTCGAAAGCGGACTCTACTGGGGGCATGTCGGGGCGGTGAAGCAGTTGATCGAGACGATTCGCACCGAGCATCCGACTCCGCCCGGCATCCCCGCGCCGCTGGTCATGCTCAGTGGCGGAGCCGCTCCGGTCCTGCGCCCGCATTTGGGCGATGTGCAATGGGAACCGGCGTTGTGCTTGCAGGGACTGGCGCTGGCCGCCTTGGCGATGCCGGGGCACGAGTGATGGAACAGAGCACTCAGCATCCGATTGAAAATACCCCGTGGCACGGGCGTCCCGCCCGTGATGCCTTTGAAAAACCCATGGGCGAGACGCCCATGCCACATTCTTCAACAGTCACTCATGGATCGGCACGACAGTTGACCGCGACGGGGCGGAGTGCGATCGCCGTGATTCAACTCACCAGGGATCTGTCGCAACTGGACAGCCCCTCGCCGTTGTTTCGAGCGGCCAACCACAAGCGTGTCGACGAGCAATCGATCGATGCCGTGTGCTTCGGAGTGTGGGGCGAACCGGGGGAAGACGTGGTCCTGTGCCACACCGGCGCAGACTCGGTCGAAGTGACGTGCCACGGAGGAGCAGCGGCGGTGGCCCGGATCCTGGAGGACGCTGCGGGCCGGGGATTCGTAACAGTCCCGGTAGTGTGGGCTTTAGCCCACGCGGAAGTGTCCCCATCCGAGAAACGTGGGCTAAAGCCCACGCTACAGGACATGGAACCACTCACCCAAGCCCGCACGCAACGCACGGCTGAGATCCTGTTGGAACAGGCCAGCCTGTGGCCGCAGTTCTTCGCGGACTTGAATCTACGTCCGCGAGAAGAGGCCCTTCGATGGATCGACGAGGCCCTGGCCTGGGCCGAGTTCGGTCGGCATCTCTCCCTCCCGTGGAGCGTGGTACTCTGCGGTCGACCCAATGTCGGCAAGTCGAGCCTGATGAACGCCCTGGCTGGGTTTACGCGGTCGATCGTCTCGGAACAGGCCGGGACGACCCGCGACCGGGTGACGCTCGAAACCGCCATCGACGGTTGGCCCGTGCGGATCACCGACACCGCGGGGGTCCGCGAGACCAGTGACTCGATCGAGCGGGCCGGAGTCGAGCAAACGCGATCCGCCATCGATGAGGCGGACCTGGCGGTGATCGTGCTGGACCCCAGCGAACCGCTGCAAGACGCCGACCGACAGTTGCTGAGTGTGCCAGTCCGGCGGCGGCTCGTTGTGGCCCACAAATCGGACCTGCCGCGAGCGATTGACGCCGAGTGGCCTGCGGGGAGTTTGGAAGTCTCATCGGTCAACGGCCAGGGCATTGAAGTACTGCTGCGGGCGATCTCAACAGCTCTCGTTCCGGCCCTTCCAGCGACTGGTCAGCCGGTCCCCGTGACCGCGCAGCAGGTTGCCGAGTTGAAGGATTTCCTGACCCAGGTCCCCTAGGAGTTTGTCCAAGAATTGCACTGTGACCCTCGTTAGCGGGGTGTAGCGGGGCTTGGCGGGAGGTTGTTGGCGACCTCGGCGCGCTCCGGG
>JAYWFM010000047.1:0-6086 GCA_043778825.1 Planctomycetota bacterium
GCCTTGCCATCCGTGGTCAGAAATCCACTGACCACGGATGGCAAGGCCGGACCACGGATGCAGAGCGACTCGCCGGGCAACGCGGTGTCCCAGGCGGAAGGACGATCCTCCTCTGCTCCCCTCTTCATGATTTTGTTCCCATGATTTTGTGAACCTCTGCCTCCCTCCCGGTCTTGGAAATGTCCCCCGGATCAGGAATCACAAAATCAGGAATCACAAAATCAGGAATCACAAAATCATGATCCACAAAATCATGGGGAGCCTTTCAAGTTCCGACGCTGCATCATGTCGCCCTTCGGTCACCCGAGGCCGCTCGTGACCCCGGTCTGCAACGTGCGTCTCGCACTCAGCCCGCTGCGATGGCGAACTCCGGACTGGACGAACCGAGAGTTCCCCGGGGAGTCGGCGCCCGTCGACGGCGAGGGGCTTCGCTGATCTTCATGACGAGGAGCGAGATGTCATCCCGCGTGGGGCCGTCGCCCTGATGCGTGGCGCGAATCCCTTCGACGATGTGGGCAATCTCAATGGGCCGGAGGTCTCGTGAACGTTCAATCTGGGCCACCACGGTCGGCGTTCCCAAGAGATGACCGGAGCCGCACATGGTTTCGAAGATTCCATCGGAAAACAAAGCGATGATTTCGTCGAAACCGATCACTCCCAGCACGTTCAATGGATAGTTCTCATCCGGAATGAACCCCAAGGGTAACGAATCACTCCGCAATACAATGGTGGATTCTCCTCGGCGAAAGTGGAACCCGTTGTGACCAGCGCTCGAGTACATGGCCTCGCGATTGAGCAGGTCGATTTGCACGACGGCCGCGCAGATGAAGCCGGACTTCAAGCGGTTCGTGAGGATTCGATTGGCATGGGCCAACAACTGATGCGGTGGAGCCCCTTCGGTCGCGAGGCTCCGAATCGACCCGATCACTTCCGCCGCGATCAGTCCGGCCCGAGCGCCGTGGCCAGTAGCGTCCCCCAGGATCATCGTCAGTTTGGTTCCCGACGTGCTTAACACCAGGTCGATGTGGTCGCCGGACACGGGATCAACCGAATGGGAATACCCCGCGACCTCCAACACACAACGTCGAGGTCCAGGTACGTGGCAGGAGAATGTCAGCATGGGGTGTCAGCCTCGTTGGAATTGACCCGGATGGAGCGGCTTCGACATCTCGAGCGACTGATGAATCACATCAGCGAGCAAGCTCTCGCACAGTTCACCGACACGCTCGACGGCCCCGGGTGAACCGAGTTCTTCGAGTCGCTGCAACCCCGGATTCTCTCGGAAGGGATACTCGGCCAACTTCGCGTGTCGTTGGACATAGTTGGCGAGATGGTCGCTCGCCATCGTCAACGCCACCAGTCGCGGATTGATGATCGCCGGGCGATCTCCGTGGTGGGCCAGCAGGACTTCCCGCAGTTCGCTCGGCAGGCGGTTTTCCTCCGCGTACCACGCTCCGATCGCACAATGATCGGTGCCCAACGCTTCGCGTTCCGCGTGGGTGACGCCATCAGTCTCATCAAAATCCAGCGGGTCGATTTCCTCAAACCGATCCGGATAGGATGCGGCGATCAACATGCGACCCATGTCATGTATCAATCCGGCTGTAAAGTCTTCTCCCTGGAAACCCAACCCCAAGAGTCGATTGAACTGAACCGAGGTGATCGCCGTGGTGATACTGTGGCGCCACAACAACTCTTGAGTCAGCCGACCTTCCAATGGCAACCGCTGCATCAAGCTGGACAAACTCGCGGATAAGATCAGGTTTTGACATTGCTTGAACCCCAACCGCAACACCGATTGGTGCAAGCTGGTGACCGGACGATCCGGCGAAAACAGGATGCTGTTGGACTGAGAGATGATCTCGGTGACCAATCGCAGGTCGCGCTCGACGATCCGTGAAAACTCTCCAATGGTGCAGCGAGGGTCTTTCACGACCTCCAGCGCTTCCATCGCCACCATCGGCAGCATCAACGACCCACGCACAGTCGACTGCAAGTGTCGCTTGACGTGAAGCGGGATGCTGGAGGACTCGGAGGGACTGGCCGTGGCATTCATATTCGACTCGGGGGCTCGTGATGCAACTCGGACAGGCTCTCTGTTCAAAAACTAGCATCGGTGCCCGGTCGATCGCCGCCACCCGCCTCTCGATTCATCAGAAACCCGCGGTCGACCGGTCGGGGTGAGGTCTGTATCGAAGGGGCCTGTCGAAAGGGGAGACGAGGTGCGAGCGCTTGTGCTCAGGTCGCAGTGGATACGCCTCATCTGGCGAGCTTTTGACAACCACTGCTGGTTTCCGGGCAGTTCGTTCCGACTCCCGGAAAAGACATCACCGTCCTCTGGACTGGCAAGCCTTGCGGGTTCATGAAAACTGGCTGTTTCATCGCACTGGGCAGATCGCCGAGTCCTGCGCGCCGCCTGGCATGTCGATTGCTTGTCGGGAGGGGATGTCGTTCGATGCGCACAGGATTGGCAAGTGACCATGGACTTCACAGGGGCCTCGGTGAACAGGGCGGGCGGCCTCTCCGCCGCCGACGAGCGACCGCTCTCGATCAACGCCCAGGCGTCGGCAGTCCGCTTCGAGATCGACCTCCAAGCGGCTCAACTCGACTCGGCGCCAGGGGGGCTCGGGATGTCGCCGCCGGACGATCCTCTCGATGATCAGGAGGCATCGGACATCTCGGAGGATCCGTCCCCTGCGGAACAAATGATGTGGCTGGGCGTCACACTCCCACTTCCGATTGAACTGCGTCCTGACAACACAGCGGCAGGCACCGAGGACGACTCGACGCCGCGGGTGCCCAGCGACTCGAAACGGATGTCTCGCGCCGAGTTGACCCACTGGATCGAACTGCGTCCTGACAACACAGCGGCAGGCACCGAGGACGGCTCGACGCTCCGGGTGCCCAGCGACTCGAAACGGATGTCTCGCGCCGAGTTGCCCCACTGGATCGAAGTGGGACTGGCTCCCGTCGGAGAACCTCGCGAGGAACTCTCCGCCGATCCCCGATCCGTGTCGATCGATCCCGTCACCGTCGATGGGCCGACACTCGATCCCGGACGTCGATCCACGCCGGATCCCATGAGTCCAGCGACCGTTTCGTCCTCTTCGACAATGGACGAAAGACTTTTGGCGGATTCGTCTCTGGACGACGTGCGTCTTCTCCTGAGCGATCAAACGCCGGCTCCACCGACAGTCGATGAGGAACCCATATCTTTCGACGCACCGGCTCCTGATGCCGAGAACACCGCCCCAGTCGACCGACCGACGGGATTCGTCTCCGTCCCGCCGAACGACATCCACACGAACATCCCGCACGCGGCGACACAGTCCTCACACAGTCCGCGCGGCATCCCTGTGGAACCGCGAACTGAACTCAGCGAGGTGGTGCGTCAAGTTCGGACCATGGTCACCGAGCACGAAACTCGATCCACGATCCAACTCGAACCCGCCGAATTGGGACGACTGACCCTGGAACTGGTGGACGCGCCCGAAGGACTGAGGGCGTACGTCTCCGCCGAAGATCCAGCTGTCATGCGGTTCCTCGAACGCAACGTGCAACTCCTGGAGACCGAGGCCCGCTTGCATGGAGTGGGTCCAATGTCGTTCTCGGTGGGAGCGAACGTGTCGGGGGGGCTCGGAGGCGGCGATCAGCGGCAGTCCGAAGCGGAAGCGTCCTTTCGCAAGAACATCGAGTGGAACACCGCCCCACACGCCAAACCCCGGTCGCGCCGCGAACTCGACACGAACGCTTAGAGCAGTTTTACAACCTCTCATCAGTGAACTCGCGAGCTTTCAGCATTCAGCAGTCAGCTTTCAGCCAGAAGGTTGTGTTTGGGTTTCTGGCTGACGGCTGATCGCTGATGGCTTCGACTGACGATCAAATCTGAACCTACCCAATTACCTCAAGACACACGGAGATCCTCATGGTCACATCGAACTTCAACTCGCAGATCGGACGTGATCAGTTCATGGAACTGCTCGTCACGCAGCTCCGCAATCAGGATCCGTTGGAGCCGGTCAATCAGCAGGACTTCCTCGGTCAACTCGCCCAATTCTCCTCGCTCCAAGGAATCGAACAACTCAATACGAACTTCGCCGAGTCCTTGAAGTTCCAACAGCTCTCCCAAGGGGGGGCGCTGGTGGGGAGGAGTGTCGAATACACCAACGCCCAGGGGGAACCCAAGACCGGGCTGATCGACTCAGCCCGCGTGCTCAACGGGGAACTGCGGTTTCAGATTGGCGAGGACCCCGTTGGTTTGAGTGACATTGCCGGCGTGATTCGAAACGCTTGAGATTCACACTCCCGCTGATCGAGATCACGAACGCGTGCGAGAACATCCACACAATATCCCCGCCACACATGATCAAGGAACAGAACGATGCCGAACACATTGCAGATTGGTGTCTCCGGACTGAATGCCCACGAGAAGATGTTGGAGGTTGTGGGGCACAACCTCGCGAATGCCAACACGACCGCTTTCAAGTCGCGGCGCGTCCTCTTCTCCGACATGCTCTACGAGGGCATCAACCCCACCCAAGTCGGGAACGGGGTCCAAGTCGCCAGCATCGATGTCGATTTCAATCAGGGCGAACTGGAGCCGACCGGCGATCCGTTGGATATGGCGATCGAAGGCGATGGCTTCTTTGTCGTCGATGGGGGTCCGGCGGGACGGCTCTATACCCGAGCCGGTTCGTTCCGGGTGGATGAACAAGGTTCGCTGGTCGATCCGGCAACGGGGTTCAAGGTGCAACGGTTTGGCGCGCTCGGCGAACCCGAAGGACTGAACGCCGGCTTCCAAGTCCCGGGAGACTCGAGTATTCGGATCCCCTTGGGAGCGGAGATCGGCGGTCAGGGGACCGATTTCGTGAACATCGCCGGCAACCTGCAAGCCGGGTCAACCGGCCCCGTCGAGCGACAATTGCAGTCGTTCCGCGCCTGGACGGTGGGGGGCGTGTCTGCCACTGCGGCGACTCCACTGAACCAACTCGACGGTCTGACGCAGCCATATGTCGCAGGTGATCAGATTCAGATTGTGGGAGCGGAATCCAACGGCAACCCGATCTCCGCCAACTTCAACGTCACACCCACTTCCACATTGGGCGACTTGGTCAGCTTCATCGATACGACCTACAGCAGCGCCGGAGCTGCGCTCGATGCCGCAGGCAAGATCGTATTGACCGCCGATGGCAGTGGGCCGACTTTGTTGTCGATGACTTTGAGCGACGGCCCCACCAATCAAGGCCACATGGGGCTGACCAACAATCCGATGGTCGTTACCGCAGCTGGCAAGGACGGGGATCGTGTGCAGGGGGGAATTCAGGTCTTCGACATTCGCGGCGGTGCCCATGTCGTCAACCTGACCTATCAAAAGCAGGCCGACTCCTCCTGGACCATGACCGCCGCCCTGGATGCCGCCGATGGCACTGTGGTCGATGGCTCGGTGCAGCGCATCACCTTCAATCCCGACGGCTCATTCGCCGGGGCCGGGGCCACCGGGACGGGAGACCTCTTCGTGTCGATGTCCTTCACCGGAATCCCCACGCCCCAGGTCATGCGGTTTGGATTCGGCGATCCCAACTCGCTGCAGGGGTTGACCGAATTCGCTTCGACCTCCTCGATTTCCGCGCAACAGAATGGATTCTCCTCCGGAAAACTCATTTCGGTGCGAATTAAAGGGACCGGCGAAGTCGAAGGGGTCGCCAGCAACGGCCGTGCGATCCCGCTCGCCCAATTGACGATCGCCTCCTTCCGGAACCCCGATGGCCTGCTGGGTGTCGGCGATAACTTCTACTCGGCGTCCGTCTCCGCCGGAGAACCAGAAATCGGCACCGGCCAAGCGGGCGACCGAGGCTCCATCCGGTCCGGACAACTCGAACGCTCCAACGTCGACATGGCCACCGAATTTACCCGCCTGATCGTCGCCCAACGCGGCTTCTCCGCCAACGCCCGCACCATCACCGTCGCCTCCGAAACTCTTGCGGAACTGTTGGGGCTGATTCGCTAACGAGTCGTCAAACATTCACCTGCCGGGAGAGTCGCCTTTCGCTCCGCGAAAGGACGTTCTTTCGCGGAGCGAAAGACGA
>JAYWFM010000048.1:0-6070 GCA_043778825.1 Planctomycetota bacterium
CGTCATCATCCGAGGTAGGAGCCGTATGCGGTAGTTCCGCACGTACGGATCTGTGCGGGGGGCGGTCAGCAATGACCGTCCCTACCGCGATTCTCATTGTTTGGTCATTTGGGGAAACAGAGAGACATGCCCCCTTCTCCTCCGCCCTACTTCTCCGGGTTCGGCTGCTCCTCCGGGGCCGGGTTCTTTTTGCTCTCCCGGTCGAAGATCAGGAGGCTCTTCCCGATCGGCCCTCCGATGGCGACGACATACCGGCCATCGGGGGAGACGGCGAGATGTTGCACGTAACCACTGATGTCGGCTCCGGTGTTGAGGATGGATGTGCGGGTCGCTTTCTTCCAGTCGCAGATGTGAATCTTGGCGTTCCCGCCTGCGAAGACCTCATTGGTCTTCGGGCAGCAGGCCAAGACCCAGAGTGACTCACCCAAGTCGATCACCGCTGGCGGTTTCTTGCTCTTGAGCGTGTAGCAATTCACCTTATAGAGCTCGGGCATGAACAGCATGACACCATCGGGCGAGATCAGTGCGACCTTGCCAGAGTGGGACTTGAACACGGGTTGTGCGGAGGTCACTTTGCCATCCGCCAGGTTAAACGTCGTGACCAGACTGTGCGTGTCGACCAGCATGCCGCTGTTGCCGTCCGGTGCGATCCCGATCTCGACGGTCTCGTCCTGCAACTCAGGCATGGAGTACTTCTCCTGCTGATCGTCCAGGCTCCAGACCCGCACCCCCTTCTTGTTGTCGGAGGAGATCACGGTTTTGTTGTCGGGCAGCACTTCCATCGACTGGATTTCGCTGGTGTGACCGACGAAATCGCCGAGGCTGTCGAGTTCCCCGTCGGCGTCCACTGACCAGATGCGGATGATCCCTTTATACCCGCCGACGAGCAGATATTTCCCATCCGGTGAGTAGGTCGACGCACTCGGTGCTCCGAGGTCTTCCATCCCCAGCTTGGTATCGACTTCTTTTCCGGTCGCCAGGTCGTGGACCAGGATGGCCTTGTCGTGTTCGGTGAACGCCACCGTCTTCCCGTTGGGAGAGATCGCGACCGTCTTATAGCCCCACGACTTCGCAGTGATGACGAACTGGGCGTCGCATCCCGCAGGCGGCAGGCCCTGCTTGATGCGTTCTTTCTTGGCGTCGCTTTCCACCTTGGAGGCGACCGCTCGCTCCTTCACCTTGTCGATTTCATCTTGCGTCCAGCGCGTGATGGCCACGGTGTACGGGATCGTGACTGTCGCCCCGGAGACGGTGACCTTGAAAGTCCCCTTCAAGTCCGAGGCTGAGGGCATCCCCTCAGCGCGATCAAACGTCCAGCTGCCGGTCCCCGTTAGCAGGATGCCGGGCTCGCTGCCATCGGTGGTCTTGAGTTCATACGTCCGGCTCAGGACCAGCTGTTGGGCGTTGTTGGTGGTGACGTGGAATTGGTCGCGTTCGCTGGCCTTCTGGATGGCCAGGACTTTGGGTTGCTCGCCGAGGAGCGGTCTCCCGAAACGCGACCGGAACCGAGGGGTCGGACCTTCGCTCCGCTCTTCCCGCACGATGGTGATCTCACGCTGGTTGGTCCAATCGGTCTGTCCGGACTTGGAGAGTTCCACGAACGGCAGCAGCGGCAGTCGCGACATGATGATCGGGGCGGAGTTCCCCTCCGAGAGTTCCATGGGTTTCCCAAATTCCGTCAAGGACAGTTCCCCGAATTCGGTGGCGGGTAAGCTGAGGCCCCGACCGATCATCGGACGGCCCCCCTTCCCCTCCTGGCGATTGTGCATGGTGGCGGTGTAACGGAAGGCGACCTGGGCTCCGCTGTCGGCTCCGACTTTGACCTTGATAAAGGCGACCGCCGGTGTCACTTTCTGCACCAGCGCGGGGGTTTCCATCTCCTGGCCCGCCACGGGGGGAGCCAGCACGATCCCCTGCTTCTGAAGCATTCCGGACAAGGTGCTGGAGGGCACGCAGAAACCGACCTGAGAGACAGCTGCTCCCGAGAGCTTGGCACTGGCGATGCCGATGACCTCGCCCCGCGTATTGAATACGGGGCCACCGCTGTTGCCGGGATTGATGGTGGCGTCGGTCTGAATGTGGCGCTGGCCATCCTTCACCACGATGCCCGAGACCGACCCCTGGGTGATTTTGATTCCCGTTCCCAGGACATCTGAGAGCGGGAACCCAAGCACTCGCAGGGGTTGCCCCAACTGAATCTGATCGGAGTTGGCCAGCGGCAGAACCGGCAATCCGTTGGCCTCGATCTTGATGACTGCCAGGTCGAGCGCGCTGTCGGAGTGCAGGACCGTGGCGGGGTAGGTCTGGCCGCCGATCACGACCTGGATGGTTTCGGTGCCGTCGACGACATGGGCGCAGGTCACGATGACTCCGTTGGAGCCGACCACAAAGCCGGTGCCGCTCCCTTCCTGGCTCTCCTGTTTCACGGAGAAGCCCGAGGTGACTGGCTTCTGGGCGGTCAGCATGCAACTGCCGGATGCCTTCTCCTGGTACTGGTCGAAGTCGCTCACGACTTCGAAGTGGTAGTAGTGGAGCGAGTCGGGCTTCGGCTGATACTTGACGAGTGAGTCCGCCCCCGCGACAGGGGCTGCGGGGATCACGGCCGGGGGTGCCGGAGATGTGGCCGAAGCACTGCCTCCAGGCACCGACGAATCGCCCGTTGGAATCATGAGGGCTTGTGAGGGGGGCTGGGAGGTGGTGTTCCCCGCCGCTGGCAGGGTCGCGACGCCTGTGGACGTTGAGGCGGTCGTCGGGGTCGCAGGCTGGGTCGCAGGCTGGGTCGCAGCCGGAGTCGCAGCAGCGGGTTGCTGCGCGACGCTGTTGGCCCCTCCTCGCGGCAGCAGCAGGATGACCCCCACAATCACTCCCACCGCCAGCACACCGATGAGTGCCCCGATCGCCCAACCGGGGATTACGCCCGAGGAGGAGGAGGAGCGCCTTGAGTTGCGGGAACGCTGGCGAGGCTGAACCTCTTCTTCGAAGTCGTCCTCGACCTCCTCGTCCTCGAACTCGTCAAACTCCTCTTTGACGGGCCGCCGAGACGCAGGCTTTGCAGGTCGCACGGGAGCTGCGACGGGGGTCGATTTTCCAGAACTGGTCCCGGTGGGGCCAGAGGCGGGTTTCGCCTTCTTGAAGAGCGGACCGCTGCACTGGGGGCACGCGGCATCCGCAGGCAGGGCGCGATCATCCTTGAGCTTGAGTTTCACGCCACAGCCGGGGCACAGAACGATTTGCTCACTCATGATGACTCAAACTCCGAAAGGAGATATGAAAGGTTCGTTCGAGCGTACGCGATCGTCGCGGCTTTTTGCAACTGAATCCATGGGGATTCTACTGGAACGGGTGCATTCGCCCATAGGCGGTACTGGGCTGTTGACTGGAGAATTCTGTGCGAAAGATTTCCCGAATGGTCGAGTTCGGTGGCGGAACCAGTAACCCGACGCGTCAGCGAGGGCGTACGTCTCTCGATGTTCTGCGACAGCTCGGCCCCCAGAAGAACCTCAGGTCACTCAGCCGGTGGGGCGATTCTTGGTGGCTCCCTCGCTACGCTCGGCCCTCGCTGACGCGTCGGGTTACTGATATGGGGACCGCCCATGAGCGAATGCACCCGGGCGTGGAGGCTTCCGGCTCGCCTCTGGCTGGTAATCCCCCGTGCCGCTAAGCTGCGGTTCGGCAATCTCGCCCGTTGGTCCGCTCGTTCGTTGGGAACTCATGAGTCTTCTGAAGTTTGGCATTCTCGGATGCGGTCGCATCGTGCAGCGCGGGTTGATTCCGGGGCTGAAGGGGTCGACCACGGCGGTGCTGCATGCCCTGGCCAGTGAGCGACCGGGGGTGGCGAAAGAGTGGGCGGCGACGCACGGCGCGGCGAAGGCGTACGACTCCTATCAAGCCATCCTCGACGATCCCGAGATCGACGCGGTCTACATCCCCTGCACCGGCGAACATCATTACCACTGGACAATCGCCGCTGCGAAGGCCGGGAAGCATGTGCTGTGCGAGAAGCCGCTGGCCCTCAACATGGACGAGTCGCGGGAGATGGTCGACGCCTGCCGAGAGGCGGGGGTGATCCTGCAAGAGGCGTTCATGTGGCGGCACCACCCACGCGCAAAGATGGCTCGCGACCTCGTGCGACAAGGAGCCATCGGTCCGCTACGGCAGATCGTGGCCAGCTTTTCGTTCGACATCGATCGCAGCGACTGGCGGCTCGATCCGGACCGGGGCGGCGGGGCGATGTGGGATGTGGGGTGCTACGGCGTGAACTGTGCCCGGTTCTTTGCCGAGTCGGAGCCGTCGCGGATCGACTCCAGTGCCCATTGGGGACCGACCGGCGTCGATATGTCGATGCGGATCGGGCTGACCTTTCCCGGCGAGATCCTGGCCAACATCGATTGCAGCTTCGAACTGCCGTACCGCTGTCAGGCGGAGATCGTCGGCGAGAAGGGACGCATCCTGCTGGAGGACGCCTTCGTGCCTCCCGACAACAGCGTGATCAAGATCAAGCGGAACTGCGACGGGACGACTCCCTGGGAAGAGATCGTCATCCCCACAGCCAATCAATACGCCGAGCAGGTCAACGACTTTTGCAAGTCAATCGCCGCCGGCCGACTGGTCGATCCCGGCGAGGACGGTCTGGCCAATATGAAAGTGCTGGAACTCGCTCATCAACTCGCCGCCGGTCAAAGTTAATGCACCGTTTAGCCGCGACGCGAAGTCTTCGAAGCGGAGCGTTCGCCGCGCAAAAAGACTTCCGAAGTCTTCGAAGACTTCGGAAGTCTGACGCTCAGTGATCACTATTGAAGCCGTACTCCGGGGTCGAAGCCGTTGTTGTATTCCCGTGGGACCATCGTCTCCCGATCGCGGTACATCGGCCCTTGGGGCGCGTTGTACCCGCCGTTGACCGGAGCCCCTGCATCGAGCGGGATCAAGCGATTCACATTCCCCGAACGAGGGGCTGTGTAGTTCGGGTGGACGGGGGTCAGCGGACGCAGACCGATCGTCGAGTTCAGCATCCCTGTGCGTGAAGTTCCAGAGGTTCCGTAGCCTCCATGGCTTCCCGTGCCGGGACCACACTGTCCATTCAGGCAGTTGGTGTTCGGACCACACTGGCCGTTCGCACAGCGATTGCTCGTCGGACACTGACCGTTCGGACAGGACTGCCGACTCCTGCCATTCGCCGATTGCGGTACGCCCGGATTGATCGGGGTGGCGGGGTATTGGCTGTACATCGGCTGAGTGTCGTTCGAGGTGTACGAGCGGGGCGTGAAGAACTCCTGGACCGGGGAGAAGAACGTCGGTTGGTTTCTTGTCGGCCAGGGGCCTTGGGCCTGGGCGACTCCACTGAGGCAGGCCAGCGAGGTCATGAAGAGGAAGCTGAGGCGATGGGCAGACATGGGAATCTCCTAGCGTGAGAGGCACCGCGGGGGGCCAATCTCGTTCGATCACGACCGATAAGTCGGAGAATTCGCGGGCGAGACGGTTGCCGTCAGAGCGACGGCTGCGGGATAAAGAATGGAGATGCACGCGGGATGCCGAATTGCGATTCCACCCGCGAATGGCAAGAGTTGCCGGTCCGGGAATCGTTCCGGTTCATGCCAGGGGGTATGGGGAAACTTTAACGACATCAGCCGAATCACATCCGCGACAACGCGACATCCATGTGATGCCGAGTCACTTGCAAGAGATGCACGCCGTCGTGCAGCTGTTGCAGGGGAAGCAGTCAGCAGTCAGCCATCAGGCCAGGGCTTCCAAGGCGTGACACTCAGCAAATATCCACACGCAAACGACCTTCGCCTCAGCTGCGGGTTCCTCGTTGTCCCGGCAGGGACTCCCGACAATAGCCCACCGATTCATCGGTGGGTCCACGAGCCTCTCGCGGCCAACAGCCCCGGCAGGGGCGACAGAAACCCGCAACGTGGCCAAACGCCGACCGCATGTCACGATAGTTTTCGCAGGCTTCTGTCGTCCCTGACGGAACTGGTCGGTTTGTCCGGGACGCTCTCCCACCGTTGAAACGGTGGGCTATTTTCGGGTGTCCCTGTCGGGACAAAGAGCAGGTGTTTACCTGGGAATC
>JAYWFM010000049.1:0-14331 GCA_043778825.1 Planctomycetota bacterium
CCCAACGGTTCGCCCCCCCCCCGCCCGGTCCCCGTTCCCCCTCTTGACACCTTCCAACTCCCACCCGTATCGTCCCAAGTCCAAGGAAACTCGCCGGGCGGAGCCGGGTGGGGTTCCCATTGATGGACCGCGTGAGTCGCGAATGGAGTCGCAGCATGTCACAGGCAATTCTGTCGATGACCGCCCCGGAGAATGCTCCGGTCCCGTTGATTGATCTCGTTGAGCAGTTCGAAACGCAACGCGAGGAAGTCCTGGAGGCCGTCGAGCGGGTCTTCAGCAAGCAGGCGTTCATCCTCGGCAGCGAGGTCTCGTCCCTCGAAGAAGAGATCGCCAGCCACTGCGATGCCCGGTTCGGCATCGGCTGTGCCTCGGGGACGGATGCTCTCGTGCTGGCCCTCATGGCTCTCGACATCGGTCCCGGGGATGAGGTCATTACCACCCCGTTCACGTTCTTTGCCACCGCCAGTTCGATCGTCCGCGTCGGAGCCAAACCGGTCTTCGTCGACATCGATCCTCTCACCTACAACCTCGACCCCGCCGCTGTCGCCGCAGCTGTCACGGGCCGGACGAAGGCCATCATGCCGGTCCACCTGTATGGCCAATGTGCGGACATGAAGCCGTTGTGGCGGACAGCCGTGCAGCATGGTCTGGCGATCATCGAGGACTCGGCCCAGGCCATCGGGGCCAAGTACGACAATCGCTGCACCGGGGTTCTCGGTACGATTGCCTGTTTCAGCTTCTTCCCGACGAAGAACCTCGGCGGAGCGGGTGATGGCGGGATGCTGTCGACCGATGACTCGGACCTCAATGCCCGCTTGCGTCGTCTGCGAGTGCATGGGGATGCGGGCCGGTATGAGCATGTCGAAGTCGGTTTCAACAGCCGCCTCGATGCCCTGCAAGCGGCCGTGTTGCGGGTGAAGCTCCGCAAGCTCGACGAGTGGACGGAAGGCCGCCGGGCGAACGCGGCCCGCTATGACCAGGCGTTCGCGAGCCTCGGCTTGCAGGGACAGTTCACGACGCCGATCACGCTGCCGCAAAACCACCACGTCTACAACCAGTACTGCGTCCGCGTCCATGATGGCCAGCGGGCGATGCTGATGAACCAGCTCAAGACCTCGGAAATCGGCCACGCGGTCTACTACCCAGCGCCGCTGCACTTGCAGACCTGCTTCCAGTCGCTGGGCTATCAGCCGGGGCAGTTCCCGGAAGCCGAACGAGCCAGCCGCGAGATCCTCGCCCTGCCGATCTACGCCGAACTCGGCGAGGCCCGGCAGGATCGCGTGATCGGGGCTGTGGCCAAGGCGTTCGGCATCGAGACCGGTCGGACCACTGTGCCGATGCGCCGGGCGGCGTGATCTGGCGAGGCTGCTCCTCTGGCCGTAGCCACCTTCGCCAGAACGTGGGCGCATGGTCTCGACGTGAATGGTGCCAGCAGACATCCGAAGTCTTCCGAGACTTCGGATGTCTTTCCCCGCGTTCGATCGCGGGTTCCGAATCGCCCACGTTCTGGCGAACGTGGCTACGGTCCATCTAAACGGATAATCCGCACTCCGGGCGCAATTCCGAACGCCCACACTGGCTGGCCCTCGGTTCGATTGAACTGAGTCCTGTCGCGGGCCGATATCCCGCGATGTCACGAGTGATCAATCATCACCCATCGGCAGATGTTGCCGATGGAGACCACGACAACACTCTGGGCGGGAAGCCGGATCATGAATCTCATTCATCGCGTGGGTGCAGGTCTGCTGCTGGTCGGAGGGATGCTTCCCACTCAGGCGGAAGCCTGCTGGCCACTGTTCGGGTGGGGACACTGCGGGATGCAAGCCCCCATGGCTCAGTGTTGCCCTCCGTGCGAGACTCCGATGTACGGGCCGCAGGCGTACAGCCGTCGAGACAATCGAAACTGGGTCTACCGCTCTCGCACTCGGACCCGGATGTCGGGACCAGCGATGTACGGCGATGCCACGATGGGGCTGCCGATGGGAGGCTGCGGCTGTGAATCATCACCGATGATCATGCCGCAGCAGGCTCCACTGATGGTCCCGCAATCGACGATGTGTCCGCAGCCGGTCACGACCTACCTCGAAGTGCCAAAGACCATCATGCGGCAGGAAGCGGTGCAGGTCCAGGTGCCGACGACGACCTATCAGCAGGTGACGATGGACGAAGGCGGCTACCAGCAGGTGTGGGTGCCTCGCATGGTCACCAAGAACGTCCCGCAGACCATTCTGCAGACGCAGGTCCAGTACCGCCAGGTTCCGCAGACCGTGATCGAGCGTGTGCCGCAGGTCTCGACCCAGTGGATCCCCCAGCAATCCCAAATCGGCAGCGTCTACTCGCCGTCCATCGCTTACGGGGCCTATCCCATCGCCACCCCGACCAGCGTGACCCCAGTCCCCGAGTACAACCCCGCCCCGCTGAACCCCGTCCCAAGCCCGATGAGCGGCTCCGCCACTGTGCCGCGCCCGGTCTCCCCGCAGACGAGCCAGGTGCAGGAATGGCAGAAGGTCCGCCAGCGGTCGGCAATCCAGCAGCAGAATTATGAGTACGCGCCGCAGGCCGAGCCCCAGACCGAGGGCCTCCGCGTGCCCCAGGCGGCGGGACGGTTTTCGTCCAAGCGGTAGGGGGAGCGTTGAGGGTTGAGAGATGAGCGTTGAGGGTCAGAATCTTCCGCTCAACTCTCAACTCTCAACTCTCAACCCTCATCGCTCAACGATCTGGGAAGGGTTGAGCGATTCTGAGACAGCGAGCGGCGGACATCAGTCCGCCGTGTTCGTTTGATACCTTCGTCTTCACGACCCCATTTGAAGGTCTGATCCTGCCCTGCTACGCTCTCACAACTCTTTTGATTCGGCTTCAATAACTGACAGCGACGGGAAGCGACATGCCACCCGAGATTCACCCACACCGACCGTTGGTCCGCACATTCGTAGCATGCCAGCAGGTCGAGAGGGTCGGGCACCAAATTACACTGGTGGGTCTACTCGAAAAAGTGAGAGCGTTATCCGACCGGGGGCACATCGGAGTGACCCTGTACGCCAGTCTCACCTCGGGTCAGGGGCGGCATCGCATCCAACTGGAATACGTCCATTTTGACAAAACCGGTGAGGAAATCTCGCGAAGGATCGTCCGCCAGAGTATCATCGACATGGGGAACGATCCTCTGGAAGTCCGAGGCTTGCCGATGAAAGTCGTCATCCCTCTGTTTGGAGCGGGATGGATTGAAATCCATCTGTTTCTTGATGGTCAGCCTGTTCCCGCCGGAACGCTCACTTTGTCCGTGAGGTAGAGCATGCATCCAATAACAACACCTCCCGAACCAGAGTTTGAATTGTGGAGCTTCGACCATCTCCATGAGATCACGTACACGCTCGACGATTTCGTTGCGGACGATCCCATTGCCGCGTTGGAACTCCTTCTGTCGATTGGTGCCGACGCGGACCGTGTCCAACTCCCCCGCCAGATTGCGGAACTCGTGTCCTCGTGGAGTGATCGTGAGATCGCTCTGGGGGGTGACGGGCTGGTTTTGGATCGGGAAGAGAGTTCGGTCGATCCCACCGGACTCCGACTGGTCTTGCATGCCCTGGATGCCCGGCGGTCCAAGGTTCGGCTGGAGCAATTGGCGGACGAGATCTCCGAAGAGTGTTCCGTTCCCCCATTGATGCACCCACTGGCGCACGACGCCACGCTGATCGATCATGTCGTCCGGGCGCTGGAGCAGGTGGTCCCGCCCGCATCCGGCATGGCCCCCATGAAACCGTTTGCTTCGGTCAGAGCCACGATTCTGATGGAGAGTGCCCCCTGCGGCGGCAGGGGCTGTGAGCGGAAAGTGCCGGATCGATCGGGTACAGCCTGACTACGTAGCTCGGTCGATGGGGGAGGCTTCTCTACGCCTCATTGTGAATCCGCCCAGTGACATTCGGGAAAGACATTCCATGAGCCTGTCGATCACGTGTTCGAATTGTGACAAGACGCTGAAAGTCAAAGAGGAACTGGCCGGTAAGAAAATACGTTGTCCGGAGTGTTCGACAGCCATTTCCGTGCCTGCGAAGTCGGCAGCTGCGGCGGACGACTTTTAGGCAGTAAAGGGGTCAGGTCTCATTGTTTTCTCCGGGTGGAATGGCGTGTCCTGAAGGTGGGGTGACCCAGATATCGCTTGGGATGTCTGGGCGACGCAGGAACAAGAGGGATTGAATGGTGAGCGGGTTCTCCATATCCTCTTGTTGTTGCACAACCCAGACACTCAAAGCCGCGTCTCATTCACACCACAGGATCATGAACAACGACAAAAAACAATACTCGGACAGCCCACTCAGAAGCCAGCCACGCACCAAGGCCAAGCCCGGTGCGAGTGAGGCCCAGCCGGTGAAGCTCCTCTTGGGCGGCAACCCGCAGATCGCCAAGGCCGACGGAGACGCCCCGGTGCAGGCGTACATCGCTGCGATGCCGGGTTGGAAGTGTGACCTCGGGAAACGCATTGACGCGATCATCGTGCGAACCGTGCCCCACGTGCGGAAGGCGGTGAAGTGGAACTCGCCGTTTTACGGCATCGAGGGCCAGGGCTGGTTCCTGTCGTTCCATGTCTTCACCCACTACGTCAAGGTGACCTTCTTCACGGGGACATCACTGCAACCAGTCCCACCCGGCTGCACGCCCAAGACCAGGGACTCGCGCTGGATCGACCTCCATGAAGGCGACACGCTCGACGCGGCCCAACTGGCCAAGTGGGTCAAGCAGGCCGCCGCCCTGCCCGGCTGGGGTGCGTAGTGGAGCGGCTTGGCCCGGATCGCGTTTTGAACATCTGGGTGATGTCCGAACCAGAGGGATTCGCGCCCCATGAGGTGTCACGTGGAATGGCCTTACGTCATCATTCTCCTCCGACGCTCGTCGCCCAGGGATCAAGGGAACATTTTCTGGAGTCATTCGTTATTCTGATCAAGTATCCGTTTTCTCAAGGGAGAGTTCCGATGATTCGCTGGCTGTTGGTGATGGCCTGGATGGTGTCGTGCGTCTGGGGCTCGGGAGTCGCGCTCGCCGCCGACAAGTACGCCCTGCTGATCGGGGTGACGAAGTACGAACACTCCGGAATGTCGACCTTGACGTACCCGGAGGACGATGCCAAAGCGCTGGGGGAACTTCTTCAGTCGGGCGGGTATGGGGTCGAACTCCTTCTCGGGCCTGCCGCTACGCAGAAGGCGATTCGGGAGAAGCTGGATTCTCTTCGGAACAAGGGCACAGCTGAGGGGGTGATCGTTCTGGGGCTGTTCGGTCACGGAGTCGAGGTCGAGACGCGGGACGGCAACGTGGTCACGCAGGATGGGTGTTTCTGCCCAGTCGATACCGTCATGCGGATTGCCAAGGACTCGAAGGGGAATGATCTTTACGGAGCCGACAAGGAAAAGCTGACGGAGCCCGATCCGGAATCACTCATTAAGCTGTCCGAAGTGATGTCGATGTTCCAACTGGCCAAATCCGGGCACCGGGTGCTACTGGCCGACTGCTGCCGAGTGGTTCCCGACCAGGCCCGTGGTCGCTCGTTCGGCAGTAGTTTCAAGGCCGCCAGTCTGCCGGAGAACACCTCGGTGCTGTTCGGCTGCTCTCCGAATGAGCAGGTGTTCGAACACTCGGGCTGGGGCCACGGGGCGTTTACGAAATGCTTGCTGGAGCAGTTGCCCCTGATGGCGAGCCAGGGCCAGGTCACGACGGCGACTCTGGCCGATCGAATGAAGGAGCAAGTGCCACTGCTGGTCCAATCCGTCTCCCCGAAAGTCACCCTGAACCCCAGACCGTTCATCACGGACTCGGTGGACTTGCAGTGGGTGTGGAAGCAGGAGGGCGAGAAGCTGCTGATGAACACGCTGGGAATGAAGCTGAAACTGATTCCGAGCGGCGAGTTTTTGATGGGGTCTTCGGCTGCGGACATTGAGGAAATCCTGAAGCTGAAACCGTCCTTGAATGCATCGCAGTTCGCGAAAGAGCAGCCACAGCATCCGGTGCAAATCACGCAGCCGTTTTACATGGGCGTGTATGAAGTGACGAAGGGGGAGTTTGCGGCGTTCGTCAAGGCCCAGAGCTATCAGACGGAAACAGAAAGGGATGGCAAGGGGGGAGTCGGGCTGAACGAGAAGGGAAATTACGAAACGAAGCCGGAGTTTACGTGGAAGAATACGGGATTCGCGCAGACCGATGACTACCCGGTCGTGAACGTGAGTTGGAACGACGCCGTGGCGTTCTGCAAATGGCTGAGCATGAAGGAAGGGAAGTCCTATCATCTGCCGAGCGAAGCGCAATGGGAGTACGCCTGCCGGGCGGGGACGACGACCCCCTTCCATTTCGGATCGGTGAATGATGGGACAAAGGCGAACATCAACGGGAACTTTCCGTACGGAACGGAGACGAAGGGACCGTTTCTGCACAGAACCACACGAGTTGGCTCTTATGCGGGGAACGCCTTCGGTCTGTATGACATGCATGGGAACGCTTACGAGTGGTGCCAGGATCCGTACGATGCCAGGGCGTACGCCGCACGCACCGGGGTGACGATCGATCCATTGAACATCACCGATCAAGTCGTTCGTCGTGCCCAGCGCAGTGGATCGTGGTGCTTCAACGGCAGGGGCTCCCGCTCTGCCGACCGAATCGGGTTCTGGCCCGCCGACCGGGGCATCGGCACGGGGTTCCGTGTCTCGAAGACTCTGGTCGGCCTTCCTATTCTGGACCAGGGGTTTTGAGAGTCGTTTTTTGGGGGCGGGCCGGGTGGCACGACTGGAGAGGACTCGCAGGCTGAATGGGAGTGATTTTTGGAGTGGCACGCACTGACGGCTTTGAGGAAGGGCGTGGCGAGCGTCGAGAGGACCACGGCCTTCGCAAAGCCTCAGACCGTGCCACCCGACCGCCAGATGCCGCAGTCGACAGGCATGGGCCACTTGGACCAGAAACCGGAGCTCACCCGGTGGAGCGGTCGCGGGCGGCGAGGGTGGTGAGTCCACGGACCGGGGTGGTTACTGCGGCATCGCACGGCCTCCGGTGCGGCGTCGCATGGGATTCTAAAATGATGTATCAGTCGTAACTCGTGTCCCGTTCTGACGCATTGGCGTTGACAAGTCCATGCTCGATCATAGAATCCCGTTATTCTTCGACCGCAGATCTGCGGTCGAATCCCTGTTCGGCGGAAGAAGAAGCCGTCTCGATAAAAACTATGTCACTCTCACGGAGGGGTCTGCCCACCATGATCGTATTCAATCTCAGGAATTCGGCGGCGGTTCTTTTCGTCTCGTGCGGCATCGTCGGTGTCCTGACGTTCCTTCCGCTAGTCGCAGGCCAACCGCCCGTTCCGGAGAAGCAGGACGGGAACGCAAAAGTCAGCACAGGCCAGCAGAGCCCATCCGACAAGGACAAGCTTCAAGGCAACTGGCAAATCATGTCTATCGCCCTTGAGGACAAGGTTCTCAAGAGGGAAGACAAGTTGGGTGAGTGGAAGGACACCTTCGGAAAGGAGATGTTCTTCAAGGACGATCGGCATGGACAAGTCGGGTATAGCACCTCCAAGTTCAAGCTGGATGACACTCGTGACCCAAAGCAGATCACTGTTTATGCGGATGACGGCAAGCAGACTTACAGAGGAATCTACACCCTCGATGGGGACACCTTGAAGATGTGCATGAATGGTGACGGAACGAGCGTGTGCAGGCCGGAGGAATTTGTGACGAGAAAGGGATCGACGGTCATGATTACTACTTTCAAGAGAGTGGCCGAAAAGAAGTAGGTCAGAAAACAAATGAGAAAACAAAGGTGTCAGGAACGAATGGCACTGTCGTCGCCGTAACTCGTGTCACTTTTTGTTCTCAGTTCCAAGCTCCGCTTGGGACTGCATATCCCCGAAGCTCCGCTTCGCCGCCGATGGAGTGGACTTCCGAATTCGAATAATCCCCATGAGTCCATGGCGCAACAGCCTGTCGTTCCACGTCGCGAGACGTTCGGCGAAGCAGAGCTTCGAGGATACGCGTTCCCAAGCCGGAGCTTGGGATCGCGACTTCAATGCACGCCGAGTTAGCGGCGATGCCAAACCCACTTTACCAATTCACTCGCGACAACCAAGTGATTGTAGCCGCTCGCTGCACCCTTTGGACACTTGGGGTTGAACATTCTGGATCGGCGATGGTACGGTGAGCGCCATGAGTACCATCTCCGAAATTGAGCAGGCGATTGAGCGGTTGCCCGCCCCTCAAGTCGATGAGCTGGCGCAGTGGCTGGAAGCCCATCGCGCCCGCCTTGCGACTGCATTGCCGGTTGACACATGGCTCAATCGCGCGCGGGGAGCAGCCCGTCCGGATGTCACAACGGCTGATGTGATGTCTCTGACTCGCGGTGATGAATGAGCGGTCTGCTGTTCGATACGAACGTTTTGCTCGATATCGCCACTGCGGACGCCACGTGGCTGGCTTGGTCAGAAGAGCAGCTTCGGGCCGCAGCTGCACAGGGGCCGATCACCATCAACCCGATCATCTACGCGGAACTGGCACCGGCGTTTGCTTCGCAGTCGGACTTAGATCGGTGGCTTGATCCCGCCGTCTTTGAACGGCTCCCGCTGCCGTATTCATCTGGTTGGCTGGCAGCACAAGCCTTCTTGAGATATCGAAAAGCAGGCGGTCATAAGAGTTCCCCGCTGCCCGACTTTTACATCGGTGCCCACGCCGAAGCCGAGGGATTGACTCTGGTGACGCGAGACGCCGCTCGTTATCGGACCTACTTTCCGAATGTCACGCTGATTACTCCGTAGTGGACTGACGCAGTTGAAGCGATAGAAGAGTTGGCTCTTTTGTTCTCAGTCCCAAGCTCCGCTTGGGACTGCACATCCCAGAAGCTCCGCTTCGCTGCCGATGGAGTGGACTTCCGAATTCGAACAATCCCCATGAGTCCATGGCGCAACGGCCTGTTGTTCCACGTCGCGAGACGTTCGGCGAAGCAGAGCTTCGAGGATACGCGTTCCCAAGCCGGAGCTTGGGAACGAGACTTCAAATCACACTGGCAAGCCAATGCTCTCGCCAGTGGCACCTGACACTTGGCGTTGCCGTGCCCCCACACACCCAGGCATGACGGGGAATCAGTCACGTCTCTCTTATGGCTTGGGCGGACCGACGGTGAAGGTCGGCAATGGGCGTTCCCAGACTTGTTTTCCCGTCGCGTCCACGGCCCGTAATGTGCGTTTGTAGGTAACGAACCGCGGCTGAAGTTCTTCCATAGTTTGGACGATGGAAAACGTCAGCGCTCCGAGCGACTGGTGTTGCTTCGGTGCCAGGGTCTGGAGCTGCACTGTGGGGGGGAAGGGGGCTGCGGACACCTGACCGGAGGCGAGTTCGACTTTCACCTGACCAGATCCCGTGAGGGGGGGGATGCCGCCGTCGGAGTCCTCCACAATCAACCACTCCAGCAGGAGCTGTCCCTCGAGAACCCCACAGCGTGGGGACAGGTGGATGGGCCGGGTGGTCCAGGCTGGCAGGGCGATCGGATCCGAATCTCGCAGCCGCTTGCCCGTTGCAGGCTCCCGCCATTGCACGATCAGATCCTTCTGGCTGCGGACCAGCACGAGGAGTTCGTCACCCACGCCGATCAATGGCCACATCGCCGCCTGGGATTTCCAGAGTTCTTTGCCGCTGGCCAGTTCAATCGCTGCGATCTTGCCGCCTTCAATGTCGACGTAGCCGATCTGGCCAGCTGCGTCGATGACACCTGCGGCAAAATGCTGGGATACCGTGGCCTTCACATCTGGGCCGGGTTTCGTTTCGCCGCACACATCTGCCCCTGCCAGAATCGTGAGAATCGTGAGGGCGAGACACGTACCGGACCTCAGAAGTCCGCTCATGGGCCGAGTGAATTGAAAGATGCGGACCGAGTTGAGCCGCATTCTGGACAGTGGCAGACGGGTGACGGTCATGTGACGTGTACTCACTCTCAGCGGACGGATGTTCGGCGAGCCCTGCCCTGTCCCATTGTAGTCCACTGGCCCGCCGAGCAGGCAAGATCGTGTGTGACTCTGCATCGTCGGTGGTGGCTGCCATCGCTGACCGCCTGTGGCACCCGTCGTTAGCCGTCGAGTTGGCTCGACGTGCCAGTTGCCAGCTTTTTCAGGGCCTCCCCGGTGAGACGTTGGACCGTCCACTCGGACATCGGCGTGGCTCCCAGGGAGTGGTAGAACTCAATCGCGGGGGTGTTCCAGTCGAGGACGGACCACTCCAGGCGGCCGCAGTGGCGGGCGACGGCCAGGCGGGCGAGGTGTTGGAAGAGGGTGAGGCCGATGCCCTTCCGGCGGTAGTCGGGGCGGACGTAGATGTCCTCGACGTAGAGGCCGGGCTGGCCGAGAAATGTGGAGAAGTTATGGAAGTAGAGGGCGAACCCGGCCAGTTGACCGGACCACTCGGCGATGAGGGCCTCCGCGCGGGGGTGCGGGCCGAACAGGTGTTCGTGGAGTTGGGGCGCGGTGGCTTGGACGGTGTGGGCGAGTTGCTCGAACTCGGCCAGTTCGCGGATCAGGGCCAGGATGTGGGTGCAGTCGGACTCGCGGGCGGGGCGGATGATGAGCATGGGGGGGAGGTTGATGGTTTATGGTTTATCGACAGGAAGGGCGGGCATCGCGGGGGGAGCACTCCGTTTCGAAGACTTCGCGTCGCGGCTAAACGGACGAGCGGCTCTATCCGGCGTCGCGCTTCGAGTGCGGGTGGGCGCTCTCGTAGGTCTCTTTAAGTCGCCGGGTGCTGACGTGTGTGTAGATCTGTGTTGTGGTCAGGCTCTTGTGGCCGAGAAGTTCCTGCACGCTGCGGAGGTCGGCCCCGCCGTCGAGCAGGTGCGTGGCGAACGTGTGCCGCAGGGTGTGGGGCGAGACGTGCTGTTGCAGATGGCAGGTCACGATGTGCCCCTCTAACAGCCGACCGATGCTGCGGGTCGTCAGTCGCTTGCCGAACTTATTCAGGAAGATCGCCGCGACCTCTTGCGGCTTGCCGGTGGGGGAGGGGACGCGGACCTCCATCCAGTCGTCGAGGGCTTTCGCGGCAAAGGTGCCGATGGGGGTGATGCGCTCCTTCTTGCCCTTACCGCGAATCCGCAGGATGTTCGCGTCGCGGTCCCAGTCTTCGACATTCACGCCGACCAGTTCGGCGACTCGCAGCCCGGCGGAGTACATCACTTCGAGGATCGCTCGATCTCGCAGCCCCGCCGTGGTGTTCGCGGGCGGGGCTTCGAGCAATTTGACGATGTCATCGGTGGTGAGGAAGTTCGGCAGCTTGCGTCCGACTCTCGGGGTGCGGAGAGCCTTGGCTGGGTTGTTCGGCGTGATCCCCTCGCGCGTGGTATACCGAAAAAAGCTGCGGAGGCAGGCCAGTCGGCGGGCGATCGTGGTCCGAGCGTACTGGCACTCGTGCAGGTAGGTCACGTACCCGCGCAACACCGGGATCGTGATCTGATCCGGCGGCGGCTCCATGCCGACGCGCTCCGTGAGGTACTCGCAGAAGCTGTTGAAGTCGTCCTTGTAGGACTTGAGCGTATGCTCGGACGAGTTGCGTTCGATCCGGAGGTAGCGCAGGAAGCCTTGGATCGCGGATTGCATGGGGATGTGGAGCTTTCAGCGGTCAGCCAGAAGAGACGTTGTTAGCCATCGTGTGTCACTCTCTGGCTGAAAGCTGACCGCTGATGGCTGACAGCTTCCTCCTTCACGCGGCTCGGCGGAACGGGGTTTCGTCCTCGTTGATGGCGGTCTCGCGCAGCTTGCGGACCTTTTGGCTCAGGACGGCGGCGTCGTACCAGGTGAAGCACAACTCGGGATCGGCGGCGAATTTGCCGAGGGTTTGGAGGATCTGCGGCGCGCTCTTGTTGTCGTAGAGAAAGACGAACCGCTCGCCGTCCTTGACCAGTGCCAATACGTTCAGGCTGCGTTCCATCGCGCCACACTCCCTCGCGACCCGGCGGGCTGTCGGGGTTGGGGGGAAGGCCCCAGCCCGGAAGGAACGACGCCCCCGCCGGAACGTCAGTGAGGGGTATCGGACGGGGATGGCGAGAGTGCCGCCTCGCGCCCGGAATGAGGAGCGGAATCTGATGCCCGGCTGGTGCGTGCGCGGTTTGAGTGCCACAGGAGTCAGAATCGGTGGGACTGGGAGAGTTTGACTAACCGGAGATTGTGGCACGACGCTCCGCGTCGTGAGTGACGACGCGGAGCGTCGTACAACATTACACGCTCGGCACGGCGGCGACTTCCCGCTTGTTCGAAGTCCACTTGCAGAGCAGAATCCCCAGGAAGTACAGCGCCACCATGGGGCCCATCATCATCATCATGCTGATGGGCTCGGGAGGGGTGAGCACCATCGCGATGAATGAGATCGCAAACACGGCGATCCGCCACTTGTCGATGAAAAGCTGGACCGAAACGAGGTTCATCCGCTCCAGGAACACCATAATCAACGGCAGTTGGAAACCGATCCCGAACATCAGCGGCAGGATCGACGCGAACGTCAGGTATTCGGAGAGGCGAGGCTCCAGCTTGACCCCCACGCTGTCGTTGTAGGTCATCAGGAATCGCAGCACCAGCGGCAGCACCAGCCGAAAGCAGAACAGAACCCCGCCGCCAAACAGGAACAGACTCAGCGTGCCGAACCCGTACATGTGCTTGCGCTCGTGCATGTAGAGGCCAGCGGCGATGAACTGCCACACCTGATAGAACACCCACGGGCTGGCCAGGACCAGACCCGCGAGGCCGGAGACCTTGAGGTAGATCATGAACGGTTCTTGGGGGCTCAGCGCGACGGGCTTCTTGGAATCGAGGACCGCCTGCTGCATCAGTTCGATCTCGGGAGACGACAACGTCAGCTTGATCTTCTGGTCATCGGGGATGGCGGGGGGGGCCGGGTACTGTTGAGGCAGAACGCGATGCAGTTCGGCAAGCAGCGTGTTGGCGGGAACCTCGACCTGCATGTCGCCGGTGGCCTGGATGAGATAAGGGGCGACTGCGGCAGGGTCAACTGGCGGAGTCACCGGCTTCGGGATCTCCTTTCCAGTGATCCAAGCCCACAGGTGTGGAAGAGGGTTAGCGCCGGTATCGTCAACGAGCTTCTTACCGGTCGGGGCCAAGGCCTGGTCCAGCGGCCAGCGAATGATCGCGACGATTTCGGTGCCGAAGAACAGGCAGAAGACACACCCGATCGCCACCCCGGCCAGCGCCTTCCACAGGTGCGACCGCAACGCTTCGAGGTGTTCCCCGAAGCTCATCGTGGTGTCACTGAACAAGTCTTTCGCGGGATTGGGCATAGCGTTTTCAGCACGGACGGTTCGGACAACGGCGAGCGGACGGTCGGGGATTTCGCGAGCGGGAGCCAGCGCGGGACACCGCCCTGCCCTTCCTCCCCACCTTCGGAAAAACGCTTCCCTTTCAAGACCCCGGACCGGTGGGCGACTGTTCGTCACAACCAGGTCGAAATCGAGAAACAGAGCGAACCGGGCATTCTACGGTGCAGCGGCAGCGGACTGAAGTCCGGGCGGGCACACTCGAAAGACTCACCCGTGAGTGGCCTCTTCGAGGACATCGGTGGCCCATTGATTCAGGCTCTTTCCGGCGGCCTGAGCGGCCACCAGAGCGGCTCCGTGGATTTCGGGGGGGACGCGCAGCATGAGTTTGCCCGAGGCGGGCTTCTCGGGGCGGATGCCCTGTTCCTGGCAATCGAGTAGGAACTCGTCGATGGCCGTCTCGCAGGCGGTCCGCAACTCGGCCACGGTTTCGCCGTGAAAGCTGATCGTCGTGTGCAGCCCCAGAACACGCCCGACAAAAATGTTGTCGCGCTCATCGAAGTCGATGCGGGCGGTGTATCCCTTGTGGATCAGGGTGTTCATGGATGGACTCCCAGGGATTTCCCACTCTTCCGGCCTGAAAGGCCATCCGTTCTCCCAGCCAGGGCTGAAGGCCCTGGACCTGGGCGTCCTCAGTGATTGGAGGGCTGAAAGCCCGGCCATTCGTGAACGTGGTGCCGCCTGGATCGCGAGCGAATGGCCAGCCCGTTGGGCCTTTGGACTCATCAGGACCGGGGACCAGGGCCTTCAGCCCTGGCTATGAGAACGACCGACCCTTCGGGCCTGAAGCGTCTTCCGGTGCTTAGCATTCACGATCGGGAAATGCTAGCACATTATGCAATCGGACGCAAGCATAAAGTGATTGCACTGTTCACGGGGGTGTGAATCACAAGCGCAGGCAGCGAGGGAGATTCACCACGGAGCGACTGTGTCGCTTGTCAAGTTGAGAGTGCCGCGACCGGGGTTTGAATTTTGAGGTTTTTCAGGAGGGTGTTGAGACGGATG
>JAYWFM010000050.1:0-6033 GCA_043778825.1 Planctomycetota bacterium
AGGGAGTAGGGAGTAGGGAGTAGGGAGTAGGGAGTAGGGAGTAGGGAGTAGGGAGTAGGGAGTAGGGAGTAGGGAGTAGGGAGTAGGGAGTAGGAAAGCCCACCGGTGGCAACCGGTGGGCTTTGGTCTGGCTGACTGCTGAACGCTGATGGCTGACCGCTATGCCTTCTTCGTCATCTCGTCCCGCACGGTCTCCAGCAGCTTCTTCGTCGCGCGGATGCCCGCGTACTCGTCGATCTTGCTGCCTTCGTACTCGACTCCGACATACCCGCGATAGCCCGCGTCGAGGACGATCTTCATCATTTTGCGGTAGTCCGTGTGGGTCTCGTTCCCCATCTCATCGAAGTCGTGCGACTTGGCGCTGACGGCCTTGGCGAACGGCATCAGCTCTTCGACCCCCTTGTAGCGGTCGTACTCTTCCTTGTCGCTCACCCGGAAGTTGCCGAAGTCCGGCAACGTCCCGCAGTGCGGATGGTTGACCTTGTTCATCACGCTCGACAGCCACTTTCCATTCGACGACAGCCCGCCGTGATTCTCGACGAGTACGCTCAACTGGGCCTTCTCGGCGAACTCGGTCAAGCGGCCCAGTCCATCGGCAGCCCGCTCGATCTGCTCATCGTAGGTGCCACCGCTGGAAGCATTGACTCGAATCGAGTGACAGCCGAGGAAAGCGGCTGCGTCGACCCACTTCTTGTGGTTGTCGACGGCCTGGGTCCGCTTGGCTTCATCGGCATCGCCGAGGGCTCCTTCGCCGTCACACATGATCAGCAGGCTCTTCACGCCTAGGTCGGCGGCCCGCTTCTTCAGGTCGCCGAGGTACGCTTCGTCCTTGGCCTTGTCCTTGAAGAACTGGTTCACGTACTCGATGGCCTCGATGCCGAACTCTTCCTTGGCGATCTTGGCGAAGTCGAGTGCGTCGAGCTTCTTCTCAAAGAACGACTTGTGCAGCGACCACTGGGCCAGCGAGATCTTGAACAGCGGAGCATCCGCCGCCGCGAAGACCGCCCCCGGCAACACCGCAGCTGAGGCCGCCACAGCGGACCACTTCAAAAAATCGCGACGAGATGATCCACGCATGATGTTCTCCAGGGGGTATTCAATCACAGAGGTGGGCGACCACTCCGGTCGCGGCAGTGTTCCACGCAACACCAGCGTCCCAAGAAGCGGTTCGCGTGTCAAATGAGAGGAGGGCACGGGCCTCCGCAATCGAAAGTGTATGAATCCGAAAAGTCGGTGGAGTCTCCATTCGCCATCGGCCATGACCTGAGCCGCGAAGCGGTGGCAGCATATAGCCGTGGGTGAAACCCACGGAATTCGCATCCCTGAGCCTCCCCAACCGCGAAGCGGCGACAGCAGCATCGGCGTCGCGTCGCTGGGCATCAGTAACCGTCTCAGTGAAGGGGGGCTCGCTGTCGCCGCTTCGCGGCTGGAGATCAGGCGGGAACAGGGTCCATGGGCTGCGCCCACGGCTACATGCTGTCACCGCTTCGCGGCTGAAGACAAGCCTCACGATCAGAGTCGACTGGTGTGAGCAGATTTCACCGACTTTTCGGACGTACACACGCCTCGAAACAATGGGAAGCGGATCCCGGTGGGGCGCGGCGAAACAGTTTGATACGATTCCCACCTCACACTGTCACCCCCGGGGAGAGTTCACGTGCGCTGGATCGTTGCATTGCTGCTGGTCGTTTGTTTGGCGGTCTCGGGGGAGGCTCAGACGCCTGCCCAGAAGACCAAACCTGTTCCCAAGCGGCGGGCCAAACCGGCCAATGCTCAGCAGACCCCGGCTCAGTGGCTGTGGATCAAGGAGGGGGAGAAGCTGGCCTCGTCGGTCTATCTGCGGAAGGAGTTCGTGCAGCAGGGGGGCCTGCCGAATGTCCTGTTGTATGGTGTCGTGGACAACCGCATGACCGTGTGGATCGATGGCGAACAGGTTCTGACCCACGAGGGGTGGGCCGACGCGGGGTTCAAGGATGTGTCGAAACTGTTCAACAAGGAAGTCCCCGGCGGCAAGCATGTGATCGCCATTGAGGCGAAGAATACGGGCGAGGACAACCCGGCGGGAGTGCTGGCGGATTTGGCGTTCTCGTCCGGCTGGCGGGGCTCGTGGAACATCCCGACCGATGGGACGTGGCTGGCCTCGACGAAGGCCGACGACGGCTGGCTCAAGCCCGACTTTATGGGGGAAGGTTGGAAGCCCGCCGATGTGATCGCCGACCTGGACGGCGGACCGTGGAAGCTGACGCTGGCCCAGCTGCAGGCAGCGGGCGGCCTCAAGGCCCCGACCGCGACGCCGATTGAGAACCTGAAGGTCGCGAAGGATTTTCGGGTCGAACTGCTGTACTCCGTACCGAAGGAGCAGGAGGGGTCGTGGGTCAACCTGTGCGTCGATCCCAAGGGTCGGCTCATCGTCTCCGACCAGTACGGGGGCCTGTACCGCGTGACGCCGCCGGATGTGACCAAGACCCGCGATGTGTTCACGACCGGGGTCGTCGTCGCGAAGGACGGCCATGAGATCCGCGTCACCGAGATCATCGGCGGTAGCCCGGCCGAGACCGATGGACAGGTCTTCGCGGGGGATGTGATCCTCAGCGTCGCCGTCGAGGGCAAATGGGCCGCCTCGTTCGAGGCCATCAGCTCCCTCCTCACCGGCACCACGGCGGGCGAAGTGACCCTCAAGATCGCCGGAGCAGTAGGCGAAGAGCCAGCGTTCGTGACACTCCCCCGCAAACCAATGATCGTCTCCAGCGAGAAATCGCTCGTCGAAAAGATCCCGGCGAAGATCGGCGAGGCCCAGGGGCTGCTGTGGGCGTTTGACGCCCTCTATGTCGTCGTCAACAAGGGGAAGGACTACGAGACCGGCCTGTACCGCGTCACCGACAAAGACGGCGATGATCAACTCGAACACGTCGAATTGCTGCGAGCGCTGGCCGGGGGAGCGGGCGAGCATGGGGCGCACGCGATCCTCCTGACTCCCGACAAGCAGGGGTTCTATGTTGTCTGCGGCAACCAGACGAAGATGACCGACATCACCCATTCGCGCGTACCGCAGGTGTGGGACGAGGACAAGCTGCTCCCCCGCATTTACGGGCGCGGGTTCATGCGCGGTGTCCCTCCTCCCGCTGGGATCATTTACAAGGTCGACCGCGACGGGAAGAACTGGGAGGCCATCGCCGCGGGCTTCCGTAACCAGTTCGACGCCGCCGTGAATGCCGATGGCGAGCTGTTTACCTACGACGCCGACATGGAGTGGGACATGAACTGTCCGTGGTATCGTCCGACGCGGATCTGCCACGTCGTCAGCGGGACCGACTGGGGCTGGCGAAACGGCAGTGCCAAGTGGCCGGTGTACTACCCGGAGACGCTGCCGCCGGTGGTCGACATTGGGCCGGGTTCGCCGACGGGGGTTTGCTTTGGGTATGGCACCAAGTTCCCGGCCAAGTATCAGAACGCGATGTTCATTTGCGACTGGAGCTATGGCAAGATGTACGCGGTTCACATGGAGCCCACCGGGGCGACCTACGCGGCGATCACCGAGGAGTTCGTCACCGGCATTCCGCTGCCGCTGACCGATGTGGTGACGCATCCGGACGGGGCGTTGTACTTCACCATCGGCGGACGCCGCGTGCAGTCGGGGCTGTACCGCGTGACCTATGTCGGAAAGGAGCCGACGCACGAAACGAAGTTCACCAGCGGGATGCAAGCCCGCGATCTGCGGCATCAATTGGAGGCTCTGCACCACAAGGGGGACGCCGCCTCGATCGACACCGCCTGGAAGTCCCTCGACCACCAGGACCGCTTCGTGCGTGCTGCCGCTCGCACGATTCTCGAACATCAGCCAATCGAACTCTGGCAAGACCGGGCCCTCAAAGAGGAGCACCCCCGCAAGGCCCTCCCCGCACTGCTGGCCCTCAGCCGGATGTTCAAGCGGTCCTACGTGCCCACCGGTCCCGACCTCGATACCCCGCCGCCGACTTACCCCGCACCGGAAGGCTCGCAGCACCCGATGCAGATGCGGATTCTGGCGGAACTGGCCAAGTTCAAGTGGGCCGACCTGTCGCTCGATGAGCAGATCGAAATGATCCGTCTGGTGCATGTGACGCTCTACCGGCTCGGGCCGCCGGACGAGGATACGCGGCTCGCCATGACCCTGGCTGCGGACCTAGTCTATCCGGCGAAGGACGCCAACCTCAACAGCCTGCTGACCGAACTGATGGTCTACTTGCAAGCCCCGAGTGCCGCCGCCAAGGGGACCGCCCTGCTGGCGAAAGCCCCGACACAAGAGGAGCAGATCGACCAGGCCCGCCACCTGCGGTTTCTCAAGACCGGCTGGACCATTGAGACTCGCAAGAGCTACCTGACGTGGCTCAATGCCGCCCGGTCGTTCCACGGCGGGGCGAACTTCGCGGACTTCATCAAGGAACTGCGGACCGATGCCTTGGCGACGTTCTCGGAAGCCGAGAAGACAGCGCTGGCTGAGTTGATTCACGCCCCGCTTCCGACCGCTGGCCCCGCTCAGCCGGTCGTCGCCCGTCCGTTCGTCAAAGAGTGGAAGATGGACGAGGCCGCCGCTCTGCTGGCGAGCGGTCTGAAGGGTCGCGACTTCGATCGCGGTCGCTCGCTGTTCGGAGCGACGAGTTGCTTCGCCTGCCACCGGTTCACGAACGAAGGCGGCTCCGTCGGTCCCGACCTGACCGGTCTTTCAGGCCGGTTCAGTGCGCGCGATATCCTGGAATCGGTCCTCGAACCGAGCAAGGTCGTCAGCGATCAATACGCCTCCGTGCAGATCGTGACCACCGAGGGCAAAGTTGTCGTGGGCCGCATCGTGAACCTCGCCGGAGACATCGTGCAGGTGAACACCAACATGGCCGACCCCAACGCCATCGAGTCGATTGACCGCAAGTCGATCGAAGAAATGGGCCCGTCGAAGACCTCGATGATGCCGACCGGTCTTCTCAATACCCTCCACGACGAGGAACTCCTCGACCTGATGGCGTACCTGCTGAGCCGAGGGGATCGCGCGAACGCGATGTTCACGAAGTAAGGTCGTGATCGTAGGCCGGAGCCCATTGGCCCGGCCTGGCTGCCAGTGGAGAGATTGTGCCCTTCCCAGATGCCGAACATGCGATCGTCACGCAGGAAAAACTGTGCGATTACCTGCTAAATGCCGCTCACCCCGTGGGAGGGCCAAAGGCTGCGTGGTTTGCGTCGATCGGTTACACGCCGCAAAACTGGGAACAACTGCGGGACGACCTGTTGCGGATCGCTCGATCCTGCGAGGGTTTCCTTACCAAATCATCGCCATTTGGCGTAAAACACGAAACCGAAGGTGAGATTGGTGGCGAAGGCTATCGCCCAGCCACCGTCTTGGCAGTCTGGATCGTCGAAGAGAATTCGCTCCCGCGTCTGATCACTGCATATCCAGGAGACAGCCGATGATCACAGAACACTCGATGGTCGTTTTGAATGAGGACCGCATTGCGGATGGCCTGTCTGAGGGTGATATGGGCGCGGTCGTACACATTCACGGTGGCGGCCAAGCGTATGTGGTCGAATTCGTCGATGGGGATGGCTCGACGATTGCCCTCTTGACGCTGGAGGCGTCGGAAGTCCGCCCGATCGAAGCGGGTGAGTTGCTGCACGCTCGCAGGCGGGTGTGAGGACGAAGTCAGGGAGGCGATCGCGGGAACGCGATGTTTGCGAAGTGAGGCCGTGATCGTAGGCCGGGCCCATTTGGCCCGGCCTTCCCGAACCGGGGTCTCGGCTTACTGCCCCGTCAACGCTTCATGGAGGAGTTGCCGTCCTCGGGAGGGCGAGGCTCCTGCCGAGCCGCTCACGCCAGCCCGCGCGTCCCCTGGCTCGCTCAGCAGGAGCTTCGCCCCAGTGCTGTGAACGGGATCGAAGTGCAGGGACGGCCTGAATGTCGTCGATTTCTCCGAAATCGACCTCGTAGGCGATGTCGCTCCGCGACTCGCATTCCGCCTGCGGGAAGACCGACTCACGCGGGTTTTCCCGAGGTCCGGACGGTGTCTG
>JAYWFM010000051.1:0-2488 GCA_043778825.1 Planctomycetota bacterium
ACTCTCCGATGGCAAGCAGGTCTGGAAGTACCAGTCGATGCCCGATGCCAAGCCGAAGGATCTGCCCCCCGCGTTCATGGCCCCGATTGCTGCGACCGAAAAGCTCATCTTCGCCGGGGACCAGGAGGGGTTCTTCCACGCGATCAATCGGGCGACCGGGAAAAAAGAATGGATCTACGAGGACGGCGGCGAGTTCGTCGGTGGACCGAACCTGTACCAGGACCGCGTGATCTTCGGCTCCCACAAGGGCCAGCTGACCTGCCTCGACCAGGCCACCGGGAAAACCGTCCATTGGAAGTACGACACCGGCGGGCCGATCAACGGGACGCCGACGATCGCGGGCAAGTTCACGTTTGCCACGAACTGCCAGGCTCCGTTCCTGATGGTGGTCGACCTGGAGACCGGCAAAGAGGCGAAAAAGATCGCGCTCGAGGGTCGCCTGATCGCCAGCGCCGCCTACCGCGATGGCCTCCTGTACTTTGGCAACGAGATCGGCGAGGTCTACGCCCTCGACTCTCAGAAGGGGACGCTCGTCTGGACCTACTCGAACCCCGACCGCGATCAGCAGATCAACTCCTCCCCCGCCGTCACGAACGACCTCGTCGTCATCGGCCACGGGGACAAGCACCTGCACGCCATCGATCGTAAAACCGGCAAAGGGAAATGGACCGTCCCCACCCGCGCCCAGATCGACTGCTCCCCCGTCATCGCCGGAGACAAAGTCATCGTCGGCTCCAACGACAAACAGCTGTACCTCGTGAGGCTCAGCGACGGCGAGGTTCTGTGGAAGCATAACGCCGGGCAGCCGATTCGCGGGTCGGCTGCGGTGTCTGGCGACCGGTTCGTGATTGGGACGGACAACACCGGTGGGAAGGTGCTGTGCTTTGGGAAGTGAGCGGATAGAACCAGAAATCCAGTCCCTCAGTTTTGCCGTCAGTGAGATTGCCATGCCAGAGATTGTCGTTTTTTGGGTTGTTTGCGCTATCTTGGGCGCGATCATCGGGGGTCGGAAAGATGCGTCGGGGGCCGGGTTTCTACTGGGTTTGATATTCGGTCCGCTCGGGGTCATCGCAGCTTTCGCGATTGACAGTCGATCGAGTTGTCCACATTGCGGTGGACGCCTCAATGGGCGTCCGCAAGTCTGCCAACATTGCCAACGATCGATACAGTGGGCGAGTTTAGAGGACCAGCAGGCAGACTCTTCTTTCGGAACTCGCTGTGCTGGCTGCAAAGTTGAGCTTCATCGACCTGTTTCAGAGGTTGGCAATGCCATCCGATGTCCCCACTGCAAATCGAATTCACAGGTTGCGATCTTCCGGCGGATTGAACCACTTCCAAGTCTGTCTCCTCCAATTGCTTCAAAGAGTAATCACCGGCTGACAACTTGCCCAGATTGTGACAGAGAAGTCTCTCGACGAGCAAAATTATGCCCGCACTGCGGGTGCGAGTTAAACGTCGGCTAGCGGGATGAAAGCTATCGTCAGCAATGCTGCATATACTGACTGACCCTGCTCTACATTGTCACCAGATCAGTGAGCGGTCCAGCCATCGTGCTGGCCTCAATTGTGGGTTTCCGAGACCTCCAATCCTCCCTGCCTTTGAATCAGCGCTCGTGTCATCTTGGTCACGAACTCGGTCGTGATCGGTGTCGCCGAGGTGTGCTGCACGAACACCACCGCTTTCTCCCCGGACCAGCAATATCCCTGAGCCATTACGTTCTTTCTCCCTTTCAATTCACTGATGAAGCAATACTTCAGCACCTCGACACGGACGGATGTGGTGTTTCGCGAATCGGGGATTCTGAGAGGGGTGACATCGCAATCGAGCGTGGTGAGTTCCGCCCCCTGGTGCGGATCGTCTTTCGGTCGATTCCAGGCCGGGAGGCCACTCGGGAAACATTCGTGAGCGGTATCCGTTTGATAGATCAAGTCTCGCTTGGGCAGTCCCTCGGGCGGGTAGGTCGCGAGCGACAGCAAGTCACCGCTGACTTTGTTTCGGAACACGATTCACCGCACCGGAGTCCCGGGCTGTTTCAATGAGTCGGCCTCCTGGAGTTCCCAGTCCTCGCCCAGTGCGGGAAGCTCACCCAGCGGCAACAAGTCATGGCTCTTCGCCACACCACATTGTGCGATCCCCACGATGCAGCCCATCATGAGTAACTGAAGCAACATTTTCATGGCACTGACTCTCCCCACGATCGGGTTCTGACAAGTGGCTCCCAAGCCCTGCCAACAGTTTCGCCGACACGACGAACACTGGTCAACCCTCGTGTCTCCCTGCGATCCAGAGTCATCCCGCCCGCGACACCGTCGCCGGGGTGCTGAAATATTCACGGACCTCCAACTGCATGCGGTCGACTTCCGCGATGAATCCGCTCGACGACAATCGGCAATTGAACGGGTTGGTTTCCGCCTGGCGCAGCATCACCAGTTGATTCTGCAAATGCCGAATGCGGTCCAGCGTCGTGGACAGTTCATTGTCATTTCGG
>JAYWFM010000052.1:0-33664 GCA_043778825.1 Planctomycetota bacterium
GCCTGCGACTTCGCAGGAGGCTGGCAGACCACGCCAGATTGAGCCCTCGCATTCACAAACTCGACAGCCGCCAAAACCCCGTTTCACCAGGCCACCCCAGCCCTCTCCCCCGCAAAACGCACACGGCGTAAGCCACATGGAACGCGGGGGAGAGGGGGCAGAATCTCACGGCTGCCGACTTTTCTGATGCATACACATCTCTACACGGAGCCCCGGCCTGTGTTACACTCCCCCCATGACCACACTGCCCCTCGAACTTCAGGATATAGTCGAGCAATCCGGCGACACTCCCCTGCGAGTCGTCGATCCTCGGACGCAGCGGGTTTATGTACTCCTCGCCGATGAACAGTTTGATCGGCTACGGTCGCTGCTCGATATGGAACCGCTGACGCTCGACCAACAGCGAATGGCCTTGTGCGATGCGGCCCGACGAGCGGGATGGGACGATCCTGAGTTTGATGTTTACGACAACTACGAAGACCACCATCCCCAACCATGATGACTGTATCGCGTGGCGATGTTGTGTTGGTCGATTACCCGTACACAGATCGTACGGGCTCCAAGGTGCGTCCATGCATTGTGGTGCAGAACGACCGCGACAACCGTCTCCTGGATGGCACCATCGTTGTGCTGATGACCAGCAAAACTCGATTCTCGCCCGGCTGTTCGACCGAACTGTTGATTGAAGTCGATTCCCCGGCTGGACAGCAGGCAGGGCTGATCTTCGATTCGGCTGTGCAAGGTCAAAACCTGTTGACCATCGATCGGAGCTTCATGCGTCGGAAGATCGGGGTGATTCCCGCAGGCACGATGTCGGAGGTGGGCAACTGCCTGAAAGCCGCGTTGGATTTTGTGTAATCGACGCTCGGCATTCAATTGAGTCCACTGGCAACCGCGAAGGCACCCCACCGGTTGCAACCGGTGGGCTTTGGTTGACGCTCGACATGTGCCCCCATTGCGGGCCACAATCCCTGCGATGATTCTGAACTGCCAGCGCATGAGTCCGGGGGCTGACGCCGCCCGGCTCGCCGGATTCGCCCCGTGAACAACAAGGCCTGCGCGTGATCGAGTCGGCGAAGAGTAGCGACCTCCTGAAGCCCGGTGAGGACACCGAGGTCCAGGACTCCGCAGCGCGCGAGGTCTCGCAGGGGCTGAGCCTCCGCTCGCTTCAGTCCCCCGGTGCGATCCCCGGTTACCAGATCGAGCAGTGTCTGGGGGAAGGCTCGTTCGGGTCGGTGTGGCTGGCCCGCGAGTTGCGGACCGGGAAGAAGGTGGCGATCAAGTTCTATGCCCGAGGGCGGGGGGTCGACTGGTCGCTGCTCAGCCGCGAGGTCGAGAAACTCGCCGTGTTATACACCTCGCGGAACATCGTGCGGCTGATCGATGTCGCCTGGGACCACGATCCGCCGTACTTCGTGATGGAGTATCTGGAGAACGGCTCGCTGGCCCAGAAGCTGGAGCGGGGGCGGCTGCCAGTGGATGATGCGGTCCGGATTACGCGAGCGATGGCCCAGGCTCTGGTCCACGCCCACGGCAGCGGGGTGCTGCACTGCGACTTGAAACCGGCCAACGTGCTGTTCGATGCGGGAGGTGATGCGCGGCTGTGCGACTTCGGACAGTCGCGACTGTCGAGTGAGCGGACTCCGGCCCTGGGCACCCTGTTCTACATGGCTCCCGAGCAAGCGGTCCTCGACGGCATCCCGGACGCCCGCTGGGATGTGTATGCCCTTGGGGCGTTGCTGTATCAGATGCTGACCGGCTCAGCTCCCGGACGCATCACCGGATACGAAGGACGGTTACAAAAGGCGGGGACCACCGAAGAACGGCTGGCAGCCTATCGCCAGTTGTTGCAGTCGAGCCCACCGCCGTCAGCTCATCGGGGCATCCCGGGAGTCGACCAGCGTCTGGCCGAGATCGTCGACCGCTGCCTCGATCGCGACCCGGTGAAACGTTTGGCGAACGCACAGATCGTCCTCGATCTGCTCGATCAGCGCGACCGCGCGCGGTCTCGCAGGCCACTGTTGTTACTCGCCCTGCTGGGGCCGTTACTGTTCCTGGGGGCGATGTACTGGATGGCCGAGTCGGCGGTGCCCCGCATCGTCAGTGCTGCCGAGGAGAATCTGACCTCGCGGGCACTCGCCGGGGATGTCATCAGTGCGAGAATCCTCGCGGAAAGTGTTCACCAGGACATCCTGACCCGCATCGAAGAACTCGAATTCGAAGCGGGCACTCCGCATGTGCGGCAGATCATCCTCGACTCACCGGGGAAGTCGTCCGTCGAGTTGCAGACCCTCTGTCGCCAGGCCGGAACCGAGTCCCCGGCGGCCATGAATTACTCACTCTTGAATCAGGCCCGAGCCAGCGCCAGCCAGCGGCACACCGATCGCAGTTGGTTCCTGACCGATGCGGAGGGGCGGCAGGTCTTCCGCCACCCGGTGCTGGGGGACTCCGGCAAGTCGACCATCGGCGACCAGTTCCATCGCCGCGACTACTTCCACGGAAAAGGGGACGACCTGCCCGAATCGACGCCCCAGGGAACCGTGACGCCACGCACCAAATCCGGCGTCTCTGCCGCCTACACCAGCCAGGCCACCGGTCAGTACGCCATCGCCATCGCGGTGCCGGTGTGGGACGAGTCGAAGACGCGCGTGATCGGCGTTCTGGGACGATCACTCCACCTGACCGACCTGCTCGATCCGTGGGAGAAACAGCTGCAAGGGGAGTCGCGTCCGGACCAGCGGTTTCTGGCCTTGGCGGAGTCGGTGCGGGATCCGAAAGCGGGCAGCGAACTGGCCCTGCTGGACCATCATTGGATGACCCCGGCGAACATGGCGAGCCACAAGTCGAAAGTTTTTCTGTCCCCGGAACAGTCTCTGATCATCCGCAATGAGGACCGGACGGGGCGGTATCTCGACCCGGTGGCTGATCTCGATCCACTGTTTCGAGGCGACTGGCTGGCCGCTTGGGCCCCAGTCGAGGGGACGCACTGGATTGCCATCGTCCAGGAACGTCGCGACATCGCACTCCAGCCGGTGGGCGACCTGCGGAACGTCTTCGTGCGTTCGGGGTACATCGCCATCGCGGTGTTCAGCGTGATGCTCGGCGTGTTCTGGCTGCTGCTCCGCCGGGCGTCGGAGTAAGCGCTGGCCCACCATGTGCGACCTGTGGCGAACCGTCACTTGCGATGTGTTCTGCCCTTGGGCGACCAGAGACGCAGAGCACAGTGCCGTGCGGCCAGTGCGAAGTCGTTGTCCGTACTCAGCAGAGTCAGGTCGTGTCGCAGGCACAACTGGGCCAGCAGCGCATCGATGGTGCCTATTTGCACGCCCGCTCGGCGGCAGGTATTCCGAAGCTTAGCAGCCGCAATATGATCGTCACGATCCGGCTGAAGTAACGGGAGTGCTGCAAAGCGCTCGATGAGGAGTGCGCGATCCTTGGGCCCGGCGAAGCCTTGAAGCAACTCCTGCAGAACCAGCCCGGTCGTGACGACGACCTCTCCGCCCAGAAGAGCCTCCCGCAGAGCGTGGACTTCCGGTTCGGTGGCCGAGACATCCCGGCGCAGCGCGAGCGACCACACGCTGGTGTCGACGAGGAGGGTCATGACCGGGAGCGCTCGGTCTTGTAGTGGAATGAATCGTCCCACTCCAACTGCCCCATGAGTTCCGCAATGCGGCGTTGTTCGCGGCGGGCGATGAACTCCCGCAAGGCTTGCGTGACGACGGCCTTCTTTGTCCGCTCATCACTGATCGCGAGGGCACGATCCAGAAGTTCGGGATCAATCGCCAAGTTGGTGGCCATGTGTGACTCCTTACACACGAGTGTACACAACGTGGAGTGGGGTTGCTACGGGGGTGGCAAGCTCGCTTTCGAGCGGGTGCATTCGCCAATTGGCGGTACCCCTCATGAATCTCGGTCGCGGAGCGACCGAGCTACGTAGGCGATGTCGCTCCGCGACTCGCATTTCGCGAAGTACCGCCAATGGGCGAATGTACCCGGCAGCGTCTACGCGGCTCGTCGAGCGGGTGACTCGAGCGCTGCCTGCCGGGCCAGCAGATCCTCCAGGGTCGGCCTGGGCTTCTCGTAGCGCTTCCCGATGAACGGCAAGCTGCGCTTGCTGAACGTGTTCATGAAGTCGATCAGCCCCGGCAGGAACTTCTTCAGGTGGAACAGCAGGTGAGCCATGGGAGTGATGAGAACCATTCGCCGGTTCCAGCGGATCGCCCGCAGGGTCAACTTCGCGACCCGCTCGGGTGAGGCACACAACCAGCCCGGCGGCTCGGGGGCGGGGTTGCCGTGCCCGGTTTGGCAGTCGCGATAGAGGTTCGTCTGCACCGGGCCGGGACAGATCGCCGTCACGCCCAGACCGATGCGGCCGTACTCGGCACGCAGCGCCTCGGTGAATCCGACCAGCCCGAATTTAGTCGTGTGGTAGGCATTGAACCGGCCTCCGGCCACCAGCCCGGAGACGCTGCACATGTTGGCGATGTGCGACCCTTCTCGCGACAGCAGTGCGGGCAGCAGCAGGCGGGTGAGGTGAATCGGGGCCAGCAGATTGATCCCCATCAGACGGTCCCACTGGGCCTCGGTCATCTGATGCGTCGGCCCGTAGAACGCCACTCCCGCATTATTGATCAGCAGGTCCAGCCCCTGCCACTGCGTGTTGACCTGGTCCGCGAGCGCTGCGATCTGCTCGCGCCGGGTCAGGTCGACCACGCTGGTCCGCACCTCGCCGGTGATCTGCCGCAACTCGGTCGCGAGCCGCTCCAGCGAGTCCCCATCGACATCCACCAGCCACAGCGCCGCCCCCGCCTGCGCCAATTGCTTGGCCAGCGCCCGACCAATTCCCCCCGCAGCCCCCGTGAGGAGTGCCTGCTTCCCCCGAAAATCCCGCACGGAAACCTCCCTGCTCTTCGACAACAGTCCGACACGCGAAACCTACCACAGCCGCTCCCGGCTCGGAAAGAGGAGTTCGGTGCAGCGGGGACGCCTGGGTGCGTTTCACACTGGGTGCATTCGCCATTTGGCGGTATCACACGAAATGCGAGTCGCGGAGCGACATCGCCTACGTAGCTCAGTCGCTCCGCGACTGAGCTTCTTCGGTGATACCGCCAATGAGCGAATGCACCCTCTCACCCTCGCGGGTGTTGCACTCACTCGCCAGCTTCCCCGCCCCTCGGTACGATGCCAACGGAGCGACTGGCGTTGATGCGTTGGTCAGCCCGCAGCGCCAGCAAGGGATGCGGGATCGTCTGAAAACCACAGCTTGAGGAGTTGACCTTGAAACGGACCGCTTGGATTGGATTCTGTCTGTCGGTGGCGATCGCTGCTGTGTCGTTTGGTGAGGAGAAGACCAGCGAGTTCAAGTCGATCTTCACGGGAACGGACTTGGCTGGCTGGCACGGTGAATCGACGCTGGACCCGCGCAAGCTGGCCGAAATGCCCGAGGCTGAGCGGGCGACAAAAATGGCGGAGTGGCAGAAGGATGCCGAGGCCCACTGGACGGCCAAGGATGGGGAGTTGATCAACGACGGGCATGGGGTGTACCTGACGACCGATGGGATGTATGGCGATTACGAACTGCTCATCGAGTACAAGACGATCCCGCAGGCCGACAGCGGGATCTACCTGAAGTCGAACCCGCAGGTGCAGATCTGGAACCACAAGGCCGAGAAGCTCTCCGATGGCCAGGACAAGGGATCCGGCGGGTTGTGGAATAACACGAAGGGGGCTCCGGGCAAAGACCCCAGCGAGATCGCTGACCGTCCGTTCGGTGAGTGGAACGAGTTCAAGATTCAGCAGATCGGCACCCGCACCAGCGTCTGGCTGAACGGCAAGCACATCGTCGACCATGCAATCATGGAGAACTACTGGGACCGCAAGTCGTCCCTCGTCCCGCGCGGACCGGTCCAGCTGCAAACTCACGGCGGCGAGATTCGCTGGAAGAACATCAAGGTCCGCGAGATCGGCTCCGCAGAGGCGAATGAGATTCTGCGCTCGTATCACAAGGAAGGCTTCACAGCTCTCTCGAATGGCAAGGATCTGAGCAACTGGGCCGGGGCGGTCGAGAATTATGAAGTGACCGAGGGCGGGGCGATCCGTTGCAAGCCCGGCAAGGGAGGCGTGCTGCATACGAAGGACGAGTACGGCGACTTCGTGGCCCGGCTGGAGTTCAAGCTGCCGCCAGCGGGGAACAACGGCCTGGCGATCCGCTATCCGGGGACGGGTGACTGTGCCTATGTCGGGATGTGCGAGTTGCAGGTGCTCGACACCGAGCATCCGAACTACAAGAACCTCGACCCGCGCCAGGCTCACGGGTCAGCCTACGGCATGATCGCCGCTCTGCGCGGGTATCACCGCCCGACCGGCGAGTGGAACTTCCAACAAGTGTCCGTCCAGGGTTCGAAGATCCAGGTCGAGCTGAACGGCACGCTGATCCTCAACGGCGATCTGGCCGAGGTGAAGGAATTCATGGCCAACTCCCCGCACCCTGGCAAGGACCTCAAGACCGGGTTCTTCGGCTTCGCGGGGCATGGCGATGCGGTGGAGTTCCGGAATGTGGAGATCAAGACGATCGAAGCGGCGAAGTAGTTGTCATGTGCCAACACGAAAGCCCACCGGTTGCAACCGGTGGACTTTTTTTTGCTACTATGCTTCGTCACTCTCTCGCGTGAACGAGGATTTCTCCCATGACGGCTGCTGAAAAACTGAGGATGATCTCCGAGGCGGACTACCTCGCCGGGGAACTTACGTCGACCGTGAAGCACGAGTATCTGGGCGGGATTGTGCATGCGATGGCGGGGGCGGGGAATCAGCACAACGACATCGTCGTGAATATCACCAGCGCCCTGCATGCGCGACTGAGAGGACGACCGTGTCGTCCTTGCAACTCCGACACGAAGGTGCGTGTCCGCGTGGCTTCCCAGATTCGCTATTACTACCCGGATGCCTCCGTGGTCTGTCGTCCGAATCCGCCCGAGGATTCCTTTCATGACGAACCGGTCGTGATCGTCGAGGTACTCTCCCCGTCGACTCGCCGCATTGACATGACCGAGAAGCAGGAAGCGTACTTCGCCATCCCGAGTCTGATGGTCTACTTATTGGTGGAGCAAGATTCCGCCTCGATCACGATTCACCGCCGGACTCCTCGGGGATTCGTCGCCGAAGTGTATTCCGGTCTCGAAGCGATCGTTCCACTCCCGGAGATCAGCATCGAGTTGCCGCTGGCCGATGTGTACGAGCGAGTGGAATTCGCAGCCGTTCCAGGAGCCACGTTCTGAGACTTCGGGTCGTCCAGAGCGTCCGGTTAAGCCCCTGCCGGACAATGCCGCCAACGAAGCACACGAGTGCCCCGTCAAGGCTCAGAATCGAGGTTGGATATCAGGCGTTAGCCTGTCTCGGAGCAGCCTAATGGCTGGACGCCAACCGACAAATCAAGCATTGACGGGGAACTCGTGACAACTTCTACCGCTACTTCCCAAACTTCGCCAGCGCCGTCTCCTTGATCCCCTTCAAATCGAGCTTCCCGGTCCCCAGGATCGGGATCTGGTCGACTTGGCAGAAGCAATCGGCGGACGGGAGCCACAGGTTCGGCAGGCCCTTCTCCTTGAGTTCTTTCAGGATGTCCGCCGGCGTCTTGTCGAGGGCGGTGTGCAGCACGATTAAACGTTCGCCGCGCCCCGCATCCGGAACCGAGGTCACGGCCAGCTTGATCTCGGTGTCTTCCGATTCCGGATGCTCGACGATGCGGGTCAGGTGTTCCTCGATCAGGATATGCGGCACCATCTCGCCCGCGATCTTCGAGAACCGGCTCTGGCGGCCGGTGATCTCGACGAAGCCTTCCTCGTCGATGCGGCCATAGTCCCCCGTGTTGTACCACCCATCCTTGATCTGTTCAGCGGTCTTCTCGGGGTGCCCCAGGTAGCCGAGCATCACGTTCGGCCCCTTGATGAGCAGCAGCCCCTCCTTGCCAATTCCGAGGTCGGCCCACGTCTCGGGATGGACGACCTTGGCAGCCACCCCCGGCAACGGACGCCCGACGGTGCCGAGCTTGGTCCCGACTTGATGCGTGTCCACGGTGCGATGGTCCGGGATGTTGACGGCGGCGACTGGGGAGAGTTCGGTCGTGCCGTATCCCTCGGACGGGCGGACGCCGAACTTCTGGAAGAACTCCTCGGACAGATCGACCGGCATCTTCTCGGCCCCGACGACCACCAGATCCAGATGGGCGAACTGCTCCTTCTCGATCCGCTTCATGTATGTCTTCAGGAACGTCGGCGTCGCCATCAGGATCGTCGTCTTATGCTTCTCGCAGAGCTTGCCGATGATCTTGGCATCGAGCGGATTGAAGTGGTACACCGCCTTCGGGGCACAGCACGCGGGAAGCCACATCGTGGCGGTGTAGCCGAACGAATGGAAGAACGGCAGCACCCCCATCAGCACGTCGGTCGTCTCCAGATTCAGCAGTTGATCGACGGCATCGACGTTACAACCGATGTTGTGTTGCGAGAGCATGACCCCCTTGGGTTCGCCGGTGGAGCCGCTGGTGAAAATGATCGACAGCAGGTCGTCCGGCTTGATCTTGGTCAGGCCGAGAACCCGATCGAGGAGCCACGCCGGGAGGTACGACTGCGTGGCGGCGATGGCCTTGTCGAGGCCGGTGATCTTGGCCTTGAACTCGTCGACGAAGACCCACTCCGCTCCCACCAGATTGATCGGCTTCTTCTCCAGGAAGCTCTTCGTGGTCAGCACATGTTTGAGGCCCGCCGCCTTCACGCAGTAGTTCAGGGTGTCGTCCGAGAGGGTGTAATTCAGGTTGACCGTCGTGCGACCCGCCAGCGCCACCGCCATGTTGGCCAGGAAACCGCCTGCCGACGGCGGGATCAGCAAACCGATCAGCTTCTCATCGGGCTGAAACACCTCACGCTCCAACAGCCGCCGCATGGCCAACGAGGCGATCAGCGTGCGACCGCCGGTCAGTTCCATGCCCAGCGAGTCGGCCACCTTGGGACGCGAACGATCCCGCTTGCACCGGCGAATAAACTGCCGGACCGGAATCAACTCGCGACTCTTATCTCTCTCCACAGCTTCCACTCCCAGTTGCTGCACCGCCTGCCGGATCTCGTTGGCGTCCTCCGGATGTTCAATCGGCTTTCCAAACTGGATCGAGACGGGATAGTTCAATCGGGTCGGGAGATTGCCGAAGACTTTGCCTCCCCGGTAGCTGAAGAAACTCCCCCACAGCCCATGCAGGTAAGCGGGGATCACGGGGCAGTTGGTCCCCTCGACGATCTTCATCATACCACGTTGGAACTGCTGCAACTGACCGGTTCTGGTGATTTGTCCTTCGGCGAAGATGCAGACCAGATCGCCATCGAGGAGGGCCTGCTTGGCCAGTTGCAGGGACTTGATCAGAGCCCGTGGTCCCTCGCTGGGTTTGATGGGGATCACCCGCATGATCTCGCCGAACGGCTTCAGCAGAGGCATGCGAGTGAAGTCGGCATAGATGATGAACCGAGCGATGCGGGAGCAGGTTCCCATCATCAACACGCCATCCATGAACGACACATGGTTGACCACGATCAGCGCGCCCCCCTTCTCCGGGACATTCTCGCGGCCATGCACCTTGAGCCGGTACAGCGTGTGCGACACGAGGTACAGGAAAAACCGAAACGTCAGGTCCGGCATCAGCCGCAAGACATACACCAGCACGGGGATCGTCCCCAAACCCGCGACCGCATAGATCGCCGTCGGCGACAGACCCAGCGTACTCCGCAAGAAAAAGAACAGGCCCAGCGACAGCAGGATGAACAGGAACGTGATGAAGTTGCACCCGGCCAGAATCATCCCGCGCTGGGCCGGATCGCTGCGGTACTGCATGTACGTTTCGAGCGGAATGTTGAACATCCCCGCCCCCGCTCCCAGCAGGAACAACGACGCACAGCAGAGATAGAACGAGACCTGCACCGTGTCGACCAAATGTGGGTCGACGAATGATCCCGTGATCCACACCATCAGGGAACTGATCGCGATCCCCAGCGCCCCGAACGGCACCAGCCCGAGTTCAACCTTCCCTTCGGAGAGCAGACCGGCCAGCACGCTGCCGCTCCCCAGGCCGGCCACCAGCACCGCCAACAACAGCCCAATGTTCTCCTTGGCCAGGCCCAACACCTCGCCCCCCAGTGGGTCAACATTGGCCTGAGCCAGCGACGCCAGAAACCAGAAGAACGCAATCCCGAAAGTGGTGCGGACCAGCCGCACATCCTTCCACAGCACCTGCAGTGCGGGGATTGTCTCGGTGATCGGGTTGATCTTGAGCGTGAAGTCTCGATTCCCCGGAGTCAGCCGGGGGATCATCAGACTCGTCAACGTGCCCGCGACCCCGATCCCGATCAGTGCCAGCGCGGCGGGCCAGAACGCCATCCACGTCACCCCCTCTGCCGTGATCCCGTACTTGATCACCCCATACAGCTTGAATCCGGCTGCGGCCCCCAGGGCACACGCCACCACGGTGGCCAGCCCCACGAACCCGTTGCCCGCGGAGAGGTGTTTGCTCGGCAGGATCTCGGGCATCGAGCCGAACCGGGACGGCCCAAACAAGGCGCTCTGCGCCCCCATCAAACCGACGGAGAGGAACATCAGCCAGACATGCCCCTGCACGATCATCAACACCGCGAAGCACATGATGAGGATCTCGGCGACCTTCATCACGACCATCACCGACCGCTTGCTATACCGGTCGGCCAGCGACCCGGAGAGCGGCATCAGAAACAGATACGGCAGGGTAAATGACACGCCCCCCAGCACCAGCATCAGCGTCTTCCAGGAGTCGGCCGCCTCCCCCTTCAGTCCCCCCAGCAGTCCAATCTGCTCCGCCACACACACCGACAACCACCGCAGCAGATTGTCGTTGAACGACCCGAGGAACTGGGTCAGCAGCACTCCAATATACCCCGCAGTCCAGAGTGGGCGATCGTCCTCGGGTGTCTCAATGGAGGGGGAGTCGGTCATGCTCGGGAAGTCCTTTCCGGAAGCGATTCGTGTGAGCTGTGGAACCACAGCTGCGATGAGCCCGGAGTATAGGGGCATGTCCCGCCCCTTGACGAGAGAGCCGACTTGTCAGGTAGCTGCACTCGCCAGAGTGCGGGATTCCCGCGTTCTGGTGAACGCAGCGACCATTCGCCTCCCATTGAGTGGACCGCTGGGGAACCTGTTCACACTCTTGCAAGCGGGGGTTGCACGTTTCAGAATCGCGGTTCGACTGCCTCACCACCCACCGGACCCGTCCCATGTCACGCAACCCGTTCATCATCCTGAGTGCCTTCGCCGATGAAGCGGCCCGGCAGAAGACCGCCCTGGAACAGATGACCGCGCTCGCCGCCCTCGGACTCAAATACTACAGCCCGCGCTTCATCGATGTTCCCGGCACCGGCAAGGTCGAGCATGTCACCGAACTGTCGGATGAGAACCTCGCCCAGCTGGCTCAGATGCAGACCGATTATGGGGTGTCGGTCACCAGCATCGGATCGCGGATTGGGAAGGTGAAGCTGCTCGATGTCGCCGATGGGTCGCACAACAAGTACGTCTCACCCGCCGATTATCTGGCCGGTGAGGTGGCCCGCACGATCCGGGCGGCGAAGGGACTGGGGGCGAAGTTGATTCGGGGATTCTCGTTCTACCAGCCGCAGGGGGACGACCCGTGGAAGTACGTCGACCAGGCGGTCCAGCGGCTGCGGCCCATCGTCGACGAGTGCGGGCAGCACGGGTTGGTGTACGGCCTCGAAGTCGAGGCGAACCTGATCGGGCAGAACGGTCGACTACTGGCTGCGCTGTCGGAGCGGGTGCAGCGGGAGAACATGGTCTGCATCTTCGACGGCGGCAACCTGACCTGTCAGAACATGTCGCCGATGGAGGTGCTCGCCGAGTTCGTGGCCATGCGGGAGCACCTCGGCTGGATCCATATTAAGGACTACAAGGTCGACACCACGCTGAAGTGGACCGGCGTGGTCGATGAGGAGCGGCTCAAGAACTTCGTCCCGGCCAACGTCGGCGACTCGGGCCACGAGGCGATCTTCCGCGACCTGCGAAACCATCTCCCGGCGATGACCTCGCGAATGCAGCGGCTCGGGCTGCCGGGGGTGTTCCTGGAACTCGAACCGCACCTCAAGGGGGGCGGCCAGTTCGGCGGGTTCAGCGGGCCGGATGGGTTGGGCGTCGCGGTGCGGGCCCTGTGCTCGGTCCTCGACTACACCGGGATCGATTATGAACTCAGAACGATGGATGACATCCGGGCTGCGCGCGGATTTTAATGGGGCATGTTGTTTTCTGTCGTGAGCCGTGGGTTTCAGTAACCCGACGCGTCAGCGAGGGCCGAGCGCAGCGAGGGGTGCCGCCAGAAAGCGTTAGGCATCGGGGCGAGTGACGGGAGCTTCTTCTGGTGGCCGAAAACTCGGAGAACATCGAGAGGCGTACGCCCTCGCTGACGCGTCGGGTTACTGGTTCGGTCACCGGACTCGATTGAGATCGAGGGCGCTCATCCACTATACCCCAGTCAAGCTTGCCCCCCGACATCACTTGACCGGCCCCGTCAGCACCAGCTTGGCCGGGGCTGTACACTCCTTCTCGTTGCACGCCTGATACCGAATCGTCAGCGTGACCGATTCTTTGCCGGTGAAGTTCTCCGGCACGTCGATCGTGGTCTTCAGCTGGATCGTGCCCTCGTAGACCGACAGTGGTTCTTCGATCCCTTCGAACAGCAGGTCGACCCCCTTCGGATACACAACCGCACCGAGAGTCGAACCGCCGGTGAACACGGCCGTGAGTTCCGTGGCTTTGACGTTCTTCGGTCGCGCGGGATTGGCGTTGATATGCCAGCCTTTCTTGATTTGCAGAGTGACCACCACGGGGCACTTCGCTCCAGGTTGGAACGCCCCTTCGGCAATCGACGCTTCCGCTTGAATGAGCGGGTGCTTCCGAGTCTCTTCAGCGGTCGGACGGGCGAAGACCGCCCACTGGGTCTCTTCCGCTTTCGGGGCCGGGGGAGTATCCGGCTTCGGAGTCGACGGTTTCGTCGGGGCTGGATTGTTGACCAGAGGCCCCGGAGCGGCCCCCTCTCCAAACGCGGTCAGGTACTCCGCCAGTCCGATCGCGAGATAGGCATGTCCGGCGGGGCTGCTTTGGAGCTGAGCGGCGAAGACTTCCAGCGTCTGGCGAGCGGCGTCCTGATAGCGTTTGTCCCCCGTCAGCTTGGCCAGCCGGACGAGGTTCCGCACGGCCTGGCTGTTGCCCGACGGGACGACCGAGTCGTACGAGTTCTTCGGTCGAGCCAGCAGCACTTCGTGCCGCTTCGAGGTCAGGAAGAATCCGCCCTTGGGGTCGCTGCATTGCTCAATCATTTCATCGGTCAAGCGGCGGGCCTCCTTCAGCCAGCGCTCGTCTTCGGTGGTGTGATGGAGTGCCAGCAGCCCCGCGACCAGTCCGGCATAGTCCTCCAGGTAGGCGGGCACCTTGGCTGTCCCGCCCCGGGTGACATGCAGCAGCAGGCCGTCCTCGGAGCGGACGCGTTGCAGGAGGAACGTCGCGGCCCGCTCGGCGGCAGCGGTGTACTCTTTGCGTTGGAAGGTCTGCCCCGCCTCGGCAAACGCCTGGATCGCCATGCCGTTCCAACTGACCAGGAGCTTGTCGTCCTTCAGCAGCGCGGTGCGTTTCTGTCTTGCCGCGAGCAGCTTCGTGTTGATCTGGCTGAGTTGCGTTTCCAAGTCCGCGATCGGAAGCTGGAGTGCTTCGGCGGTATCGGGGATCGACTTCGGCAGGTGCAGGACCGACCCGACCTCGAACGGCGATTTCTCGTTGAGTCCATACACCGCCTCGGCGATGGGGAACTCCTGCTGGGTGAGTAATTGGGAGACTTCGCTACGAGACCAGACGTAGTGCTGCCCCTCGACTCCGTTGGTCTCGGCGTCGAGAGCCGAGTGGAAGCCGCCGTCTTTGTCGAGCATGTCGTTCAAAAGAAAATCGAGCGTGCCTTCCGCGACCTGCCGGTAGCTCTTGAGGCTCGTGCGAGCATAAGCCCGCGTGTAGACGCTGGCCAGTTGGGCGTTGTCGTACAGCATCTTCTCAAAGTGCGGGACCAGCCAGATGCGGTCGGTGCTGTAGCGGTGGAAGCCCCCGCCGAGGTGGTCGCGGATGCCGCCCTGCTCCATGTGTGTCAGCGTGAAGTCGAGTTTTTTCATGAGGTCCGGAGCTGTCACCGCGAACGGGCCGATCGTCTGTAACAACTCAAGCCGAGCCGGGATCGGGAACTTCGGCGAGTCGGGAGAGTCCGCGGAGAAATCGAACCCGCCATACTCCGGATCGAAACCACCGCTCACCGCATCGACCGACTTCCCGACCAACTCCGCAGTGAGCGGCACCGCTTCGAGGGCGAACTGCGGGACGCTCAGCCGCTTGACCTCCTTGGCAATCAACTCCGAGGTGGCGATCACATCGGCGTTGCGGTCGGTCCAGGCGGTGTCGACATTCTTGAGGATCGTCATGAACCCCGGACGCCCCGGCATGTCAGTCGGCGGGAAGTACGTCCCGCCCGCGATCGGCTTCCCCTCGGGAGTCAGGAAGATCGACAGCGGCCACCCGCCTCCCTGGTTCGACCCAGCCAGTTGCAGATAGACCTGCAAGCACAGCATGTACAACTCATCAATGTCGGGCCGCTCCTCGCGATCGACCTTGATGTTGATGAAGTGTTCGTTCATGTAGGCGGCAATCGCCTCATTCTCGAACACCTGCCGCTCCATCACATGGCACCAGTAACAACTGGTGTAGCCGATCGACAGAAAAATCGGCTTCTTCTCCGCCTTGGCTCGTTCGAGAGCCTCCGGCCCCCACGGATACCACTCGACCGGATTGTGGGCATGCAGCAGCAGGTACGGGCTGCTCTCCTTGGAGAGGCGGTTCGTGTGCTTGTGTACCGAAGGCTTCGCGGCCACCGGATCAGCGACCGCTGTGCGCGAGTGCATGCCCAGACCCACGAGGCACACCGCTCCGACCAACAGCGTGAGGATTCCGACTTTTGCCACGATGGTTCGCTCCGTTCCGCCAGTCACAGACTCCGTCCGACCGGGAGTCTATCGCACGCGGATTGTCAGGGCGAGACGAACCGGGGGTTGACGACGCATTGACTGGCCCAGCATTCATTCGGAATGGCGTGGTACGTGTCCACGCCCTTCGAAGACTTGGGGCGTGCCACACATCCGCTTCCCGGCGAGCGATGAGAGCGGACAGAAAACAAGACTCGGATTAAGGAGAAAACTCTCCGGAGGCGATGAGATGAGATCTCAGCTCTCGACGGCGGCTCACATTCATCTTCAGGAGATCGACTGTCGCCCGGCCCGTCGGAGTTTGTCCGAGAATGTCGACACCTTGAAGCCCAAAGTGTTCCTTCCAAAGCTGCCGCCTGGGGTGAAACAGTGGCACGACTTCGCGGGTCACGATGTCAATGGAACTGAGGTTCGGTCCCTTCAAGAAATTGCATCGGTCACACGACAGAGCCAGGTTCTGGGAAGAGTCATCACCGCCGTGTTGTCGTGCGATGATATGTTCCACATGGAACGTGAGGTCGATTGCCGTTTGCGGAAGTTGGCAATACTCGCAACGAGAACCCGCGCGATCCCAGACCAGTTGGCGGAGCGCAGCATCCATCATGTCACCGAGAAAGAGCTTGTCGAGCGAGCGACTTAAAGATGCCCAGTAGATCAGCGTCCTCGATCAGCGTCTCATACTCGTAACGCTCGGTCGGATCCAGCAGCCCTTCGTTGGCTTTCTCTGCGAATTCTCGAATGCGAGTCTGTACAGCCGAGTCAAATTCAATCGACAGAATCCTCTGAGCCACATCGGGGGTCAGGCACTGAGCCACCGACCCCAGAATCGTTTGAGGACGCAAGAGTGTGTTGATCGTTGACATGCCCCTTAGTGTATCACTGTTCCCGCTTGCTGGAAATGAATGACCGCTCGGCGACTCGCCTTCACTGACGCTTCGGGTCGTCGACTACCCAATCAACTCATACCGCACGTTCCGCTGTCTCGGCTCGTACCCCGCGTCGGTGATGCACCGTTTGATCGTGTCGAGCGTCAGGTGGAACACCGTCCCGGCCTGGGCCACGACGTTCTCTTCGATCATCAGGCTCCCCATGTCGTTGGCTCCGAACATCAGGGCCATCTGGCCGATCTTCTCGCCTTGAGTCACCCACGACGACTGGATGTTCGGGATGTTGTCGAGATACAGCCTCGCGACGGCCTGCGTCTTGAGGTACTCGAACGCGCCGACCTCGGGCATGTTTGACATGTCGACGCCTCCCTTGCGGCCCTCTTCGGCATCCTTCCCGAACCACGGGGCGACCTTCGGCGACTGGTGCGTCCAGCAGATGAACGCCGTGAACCCGTGCGTCTCATCTTGCAACTGTCGCAGCCGGTCGAGGTGTTCGATCCGCTCTTCGAGGGTCTCGACATGCCCGAACATCATGGTACAGGAGCTGACGCCGCCCATCTGGTGCCAGACGCGGTTCACGTCGAGCCAGCCATCGGTGAGAACCTTGCCGCGCGTGATGAGTTTGCGGACGCGGTCGACGAGAATCTCGCCGCCGCCGCCGGGGAGGCTGCCGAGACCCGCAGCCTTGAGCCGCTCCAACACCGTCTCCAGCGGGAGCTTGGTCATCTTGTGAAAGTGGTAGATTTCCGGCGGGCTGAACCCGTGGATGTTGACTTGGGGGAACCGAGCCTTGAGGGCTCGCAGCGTGTCCTCGTACCACTCTAGCGGCAGCTTCGGGTGGAGCCCGCCTTGCATCAGAATCTGGTCGCCACCGAGGGCCACGGTCTCCTCGATCTTCTCGTACAGCGTCTCTAGCGGCAGCACGTACGCCTCGACATGGTCCACCGGTCGGTAGAACGCACAGAAGTCGCACACCGCCGCACAGACGTTCGAGTAGTTGATGTTCCGGTCAATGTTGTACGTCCGCACCGGCCCCGGATGCAGCCGCTTCGTCACCGCATCAGCTGCGGCCCCGATCGCGGTGAGGTCGTGCGATTGCAGCAGCTCCAGCCCCTCGGCGGAAGTGAGGCGTTCGCCCGCGATGGCCTTGTCGAGGATGCGTTCGAGGGAGGGGGGAGTGCGGGAGATCATGTGGTTCGATGTTGTGAAGAATGCAGAGAGCCACCACGGCATGGCACACATGGTAAACGACCAGCCCCAGCCCACCAAGCGGGTGAATACGGCGGGGACTGGTCGTCCCAAGAAAGAGACCGTCAAAGAACTGACGCTTTAACCGTTCGTTTGGACTGCCTCCACTGTTTGGACCTCACGCGGTCCCGAGTGAGACGTAGCTGCCCCTCGCCAGAGGGCGGGCACGCACACCAAGTCGCCCACGTTCTGGCGAAACGTGGCTACGGAGAAAAGTTCAGCCCCCTCACCCCGGCCCTCTCCCCACAGCCATGTCCTCACCGTAAGCCACGCAACCAGTGGGGAGAGGGGGCAGAGGGAACCGGCTGCCTACTCTTTTGACGCACATACCCAAGATTCGATCGAAACGCAGGCTCTCGCCGCGAACATGCGTCAATGATAAACTTGGGGTGTAGCCAGTCCTCGTGGAGCATGCGGCATGACCGAAATCTTGTTTACCGTCGTCGAAGCTCCCGAAGGGGGGCTGACGGCCTGTGCGGTGGCTTACTCCATCGTCACCGAGGCAGATACGCTTGACGAGTTGCGGCAGAACGTCCGAGAAGCAGTCGAGTGCCATTTCGAGGAGGGAGCCGCCCCGAAGCTCATCCGGCTGCATATCGTGCGCGACGAGGTAATTACGGTATGAGGCTGCCTCGCGATATTTCCGGACGCCAGTTGGTGAAGCGTCTCAGCTCGCTGGGGTATGTCGTCACCCGCCAAAGGGTTCGCACATTCGGCTGACAACGATGCGGCATGGCGAGCATCATCTCACGATCCCCGATCATGATTCGTTGCGAGTCGGGACTCTGCGTTCCATTTTGGGAAATGTTGCGGCACATTGGGGATCGACCCTGGAAGATTTCGTCAGCCAGTTATTTCCAGGAGAGTGAGCGGGCTCCGGCGAGTGGTACGCTCCCTGGGCTCTTGGAATCCTCTCGCTGGCCTTGCGTCTCTCCCCTGGAGAGCCAGAATGTGTGCAGAGCCGCTGCCTGATGCGGCAGCCAGTCCAGTGACACCCAGAACGGACACCATGCCGGAACTCTTCATCATCATCCCCGGTCGTACCAGTCGGCAGGGGACCGGGCTCAACGAGGGGAAGTATTCCCATGACTACCTCGACGAGATCAACACGTTGCAGGTCAATCCGGACGATATGAAACGCCTGTCTCTGAAGGAAGGCGATCGCGTGCGAGTCTGGAGCGACATCGGTCAGATGATTGTCCCCATCAAAGCCGCCAAGGGAGACGAACTGCCGACCGGCCTGCTGTTCATCAGCTACGGCATGCAGTCGTGCCAACTGATGGGCGGCGAGACACACGGGACCGGGATGCCGGACAGCAAGGGCATGGATGTGTGGATGGAGAAGATGGAGGGGGCCTAGGGTTGGAGTTCAGCCTTTAGGCGGCTCCGGAGCAGCCTAAAGGCTGAACTCCAACTCCGAAAGGGAGTCGAAATTTGACAGCGGCGATTCAGACAACCTCCGATCCTCGTCCTCCGGTGGCTCGTTGGATCGGCACGGATGAGGCCGGGTATGGCCCGAATCTAGGGCCGCTGGCGATCAGTGTGACGGTGTGGGATTTGCCCGCACTAGCCTCCGAATTTGATCTCTATGAGGCACTGGCCAGCATCGTCGACCGGGAGTCGGATCGAGGCGGAACGCGGCTGCATATTGCCGACTCGAAGCAGGTCTACAGCCCGGCGCGCGGGGTGGGCTCGCTCGAAACCAGTGCGCTGGCACTCCTCGCACAGACCGGGCCGATCCCGCACACGTTCCCCGAGTTGGTGGCTCGGCTGACTGGGAAAACACTGAGCAGCGGCGAGGGAGAACCTTGGCTGCGCGAGAGGGCAATCGCTCTCCCGGTGGCGGCGTCCTGGCCTGCTATCGAACGACTGGCGGACGAACTACGGGCCGCGTGCCTCTCGGCAGGAGTGCGAATCGCGGCCCTCCGCAGCGACATGGTCGAGACCCCGCGCTTCAACCGCGAATGCACAGCCACCGGGAGCAAGGGGGTCGTCCTCTCGCGGACAACGCTGGGACTGCTGGAGCGGAACTGGCCCGACGATGGCGTGCCCGCCCTGGTCATCTGCGACAAGCACGGGGGCCGCAACCAGTATGGGGCACTGCTGAGTGCAGCCTTCGGCGAACTCTTCATCCGCCGCCTCGAAGAGTCCGCTGAGTGCAGCCGCTACACACTTCGAGGCGGTGAAGTCCGGTTTCAAGTCCGCGCGGAGCAGTACCTCCCCACAGCTGCGGCGTCGATCTTGTCGAAGTACCTGCGCGAGATCGCCATGGAGCAGTTCAATCAGTTCTGGGCGGCGCGCATCCCGTGCCTGAAGCCCACCAAGGGCTATCCCGAAGATGCCCGGCGGTTCCGAAAGGAGATCGCCCCGAAGCAGCAGGAGTTGGGGATCCCGGATGCGGTACTGTGGCGGGAGAGATAGTGTGTTCGAATAGGAAGACAGCCCCGTGGTGGCCACTACGCCCATCCGGGGGGTGCGTTCGCTCAATGGCGGGCTCCCGTTCTCTCTGCCCCCTCTGCCCCACAATCGGTACTACTTTCGAAGAGGACCCCACTGCGTGGGAGCGGGACGAGGTGAGGGCCAGTCGGTGTTCCGTCTGGGGGGCCGAGGGCATCTCGTACGCCGGGGTGTCTGAGTGTTGAGCCACTCCGGGGTAGTAGATTATGGGAGCGATGGCAGCTGCGATCTCGCGGCACCGGAAGTAGCCTGGCCAGAGGTGGTTGCAGCCCTGGGTCTGGGTGATATCCAGGTTGATGAACTTCTCGCTCTGGGGGCCGAGCTTGCGGGTGTCTCGGCGCGTGAGGCCAGACCGGGCGATCGCTCGTCCGGCAAACGGGCGGTAGAACGGGTAGAACGCCAGCGGCAAGTCCTTGCGATTCTGCAGATTTACAATGCACTCGGTGCGGGGCAAGGCACAGCCGTAACGGTCGCGGGGGTTCAGCCAGTTGTGATCCACAGCAGCTGCGGCGAAGACCGCGCGGAAGCGACGGTTCGCTCCCAGGCCACCGGGGCAGGACATCCCCTGGACCTCGCCGCCGCCTGCCAGATGCAGCGTCGAGAGGATCGTGCGGCAGCCCAGGCTGTGGCCGATGAACGACACCGGACAGCTCTCGGGGATGCCGTGGATGAGCCGGGCCACATGGAGGCTGTTGAATTCGGCTTGGTTGCTGCGAATGTTGACATCGACGGCGATCAGGCCGGTGATCATGCCGTCGCTGGGCCAGGAGAAGAAGATCACCTGCAGGGGCAGGTGGGGGCAGGCGTTGCGAATCCACTGGTAGGCTTGGTGCGACTCCAGGCACTCATCCTGCCACCTCACGAACACTCCGTGGATGCAGATCAGCACGGGCACGCCGGGGATGATCTGGGACTGGAGCGAGGCGAGGTTCGTCGGGCACAACCTGCCGTCGGGCGTGCGCTGGTAGACATCGAGTTCACCGTCGTCGAGGTGCAGGTGTTTCCGATGTTGGATATCACTGCGGGAGCTGACGATCCAGTAGTTCGGTGAACTGGCGGTGCCGAAGATTGCGGGTGGGGCAGCCTGCATCCGTGGAGCGGGCGGCGGGGTGAATTCGGGCGGGGCCGGGTCTACGGAGAGGACATCGACCGGGACAGACCTGGGGGAGAAGTCCGACCGGGACGGCGAGGAGAAGTCCTGACCCGAGACACGGCGCGGTGCGGCGATCAGCGCGAGCCAGAGGGTCGCGAGGGCGAAGGACAGCCAGAAGAGAGAGCGAGGATAGCTCCGGACCATGAATCGCAATCGTCACGAGGCTCATCGGAACACGATCCATGTACCTGTGACGTGCGGACTCAGTCCCGCACGCAGAGAGGGTGTGCCAGTTCCATCGGTCAGGGGCTCGACGGACTTGCCACGCAATCGGCGGAATCTACCGACACGGCCTACTCTCGACATCCTTTATGGACTGTGCCCGCGCATCCGGGAATACAGATTTCTCTGTATCCGGGGCAGGAGAGTGAGAGTGCGTGAATGCCTGCCGATTATACGGGTTGTGAGACGGCAGAATTCTCACGAATTCTGCTACGGGCGTTCGGCGTTCGAGCGGAGTTGCGCCCAGCGGGAGGCGTCCGAGGCAATCTCCTCGGGAGTCTTCTCGGTGGCGGGGAGATCGGCGAACCGGCGCTGCGGGGCATCGGGGTCGCCGTCCAGCGGAGTGCGAATCAACCACGTCACCAAGGCAACCGATAGCAGGCCCGAGATCGCCAGCAGCGGGGCGTCGAAACGGACGGCGGTCTGACCGGCTTCGCTCTCGACACTGAACAACCACTCCATGACGGGCGACTCAAAGTACCTCACGGGAATGCGGCTTTGGGCCACTTGCATCCCATTGAATATGAAGTGGAAGATCACGCCGGGGATGAGGCTGCGGCTGCGAACGGCGAGTAAGCCCAGCACGATGCCCAGCAGGATGGCGTTGAACACCTGGTGCGCGATCATATGCACCACGCCGAAGCAGACGGCGGAGATCAGGATCGGCGTCCAGAAGTTCCGCTGCCGCCCCGACTGGAGTCCCGACAGCATGAACCCTCGGAATGCCAACTCCTCACAGATCGCCGGGGTGACGGCGATCGCCAGCAGCGGCCACCACAGCGGAACATTCGGATCGGAGAAGGACTTCAGCATCTCCGCCATCCCCGCGGGGGGCTTGGGGAAGAACCACTCCAATTGGTGGATGAGTTCGATCGCCACGGGTTGCAGCACGACCGGCAAGACAAATCCCAAGGCCAGATACTGCCACTTCGGCCAGTAGAGTTTCAGCGTGCGCCGGACACTGCTGGTGAGCAGGATCGCCATCAGCAGCGGAGGCACCCCGACCGTGGCGATCAGATAGATCGTCTGCCACTTGAGCAGCGAGAAGTGACGCATGTGGCCGTCCTCGCCCAAGTTCTTGATGGCCGACTGCATCCCCGACATGGCTGCGAATTGAGCCAGCAGAATGATGGCGAAACAGATCGCGGCCTCCGTCCGGCCAGGGACGGGGTCTTTGTCCCGCAGGATGTGCTTAATCCACAGCCCGAGGTCGAAGCGCTCGGCTTCGCGGAACAGGATCTCCTCGCGGTCGAACAGCGAGATCGCCCAGTTCAGCGCGACGACGCTGTAGAAAATGCTGGAGCCGATCACCGGCAGGAAGTAGACGCTCAGGTGCCCCGCTGAGGCCCCGCTGCCCAGCAGTGCCTTGAGTAACAGCGCCGGCCCCGCCACCGGCAGAATGCTGTAATACGGCTCGATCTCGATGGCCGGGCTGAGGCAGAACATCGTCAGCCCCATCGTGACCATCAGTAAGGGGGTCAAATAATACTGCCCCTCCTTGCTACTGCTGGCAAACATCGCCAGGGCGAGGCTCGTGGCGCTGAACAGAGCGGACAGCGGAATCGCCAGAATCAGCACCCACAGCAGCGACACCGTCGAGGGGAACTCGACCACGCCCATTCCGGATCCCCCGCTCGCCACGGATAGCACATGCTGTCCGGTGAACCCCATACTCATCATGTTCAAGAGGGCTGTCGAGATGCTGAACAGCATTACGGTCAGGAACTTGCCCATCACGATCTCGGACCGCCGCGCGGGAGAGATCAGTAATGTCTCCATCGTGCCGCGTTCCTTCTCACCAGCTCCCAAGTCGATCGCCGGATAGAAGGCCCCGGTGACCCCCATCATCACCAGCAATGCCGGGAAGAGCTTGCTCCACAGATTCGCCGACAGGTCGTCCTTGGCGGCCACATCGATATTGGTCGGATCGACCGGCGAGGAGAGCGAACGCGGCAAACCGGCCAGTTCCAGCCGGGCATCGCGCAGGCGGACTTCCCACTCGGCGAGGGCTTCCCGGATGCGGCGCGAGGCGATCTGGGATTTTTCGTCCGCGCTGTTTTGCAGGATCACCAGACGCGGCATCTCGTCGATCTGGGAACCGCCTTCAGCGTGCGTGGCCAGTTGGCGATTGGCCTCGGCCAGCTTGGTGGCGAACCCGGTCGGGACGATAATCATCACCTGAATCGGGGAGGCACTGAACCACTGGTCGATCTTGGTCTTGAGGTTCTGCTCCTGGGCTTTGAGAACTTGAACATTCTGTTTGGAGGCATCGAGTTCCGCCTGCTTCTCCGGCCCGGCATACGACAGCCGCACCGATTTCTCTTCCGCAGCGGCTCGCGCCCGCGACAGCGCCCCGAGTTGCTCTAACGTGCCGCGATACTCGATGGCCTGCTTCAGGAACGCCCGCTCGGCTTCCTGCTGGTCGTCTGGCAACCCTTTCTCGGGTGGCTGGTCGAGGGTCGACTCCGTGATGACCCGCAGCTTCTCGACATCGGCCACTGTGCCAAAGTATTCGGGGAGGAAGTGGTCGGGCCGCGCGGGGTCGAGCAGTGGAGGTGGCGGCAGATCTTTCGCTCCGAGGATGGCGACGGTTCGCACCTGCTCGGAGAAGTTGACCGTCATGTAGGTCATGCCGATGCCCATCGCTGGATAGAGCAACAGCGGCAGTACGGCCACCATGAACAGCGTCCGGCGGTCGCGCAATTGGTCGCGGACCTCGCGGAGGAAGATCAGTTTGACGTTCTTCCAGGTCATGGGGTGGGGGGCTTTGTGCGTGTGAGGGGGATGAGTGTCGTCTATCGCTCCCCGCAAGAACGTCCTTTCGCGGAGCGAAAGGCGACTCTAACCGGCGTCCCGGTAGGTCTCGTCGTGCGCCTGGATCAGTTCGAAGAACAGCTCTTCGACATCCGGTTGATTGTACTTGGCGGCCAGTTCGGGCAGCGTGCCCATTGCGAGAATCTTCCCGCGATGGATGATCGCCACGCGGTCGCAGAGCTTCTCGACCTCGCGCATGATGTGGGTCGAGAAGATGATGCACTTGCCTTGCGACCGCAGCGAGTCGACCGTCTGCACCACTGCCCGAGCCACCAGCACGTCCAGGCCCGAGGTCGGCTCGTCGAAGATCATCACCGGCGGGTCGTGGACGATCGTGCGGGCGATGGAGACCTTCTGCTTCATCCCGGTCGACATCTTCGAGCCCAGCATGTCCCGAAAGTCATTCATCTGCAGCTTCTGGAAGATCTGCTGCAATCGCGGCTGGAGGACATCCTCTGGCATCCCGTACAGCCGGCCGTAGTATTCCGCCATTTCCCAGGCGGTCATGCGGTCGTAGATGCCAGTGTTGTTGGACATGAACCCGATGTGCGAGCGCACGCGCTCCGGTTGGGTGGCCACATCGAACCCCGCGATGGAGGCGTGCCCGCCGGTGGGCTTCAGCACCGTACTCAGCATGCGGAGGCAGGTCGTCTTCCCGGCTCCATTGGGTCCGAGCAGGCCAAAGATCTCGCCGGGCTGGACATCAAACGACACCTGATCGAGGGCCAGCACGTTGCCTCGCCGCAGATCGAAGAACGATTTCGACAGGTTCTCGACGTGAATCATGCGGGGAGCAGTGGCAGACAGGGAACGGAGGGGGTGGTCCCGTGGAAGTGTGACACGCGGGACCGACCGGGCGAAGGCCGATCTCCCTCCCGGAGGGGATTCAGGGGAGTTGGCTCCCCCGGTCCGGCTGGTGTCGGCATCGTCGTCAGAGTCGCAACAATCGCTGTAATGAGGGGAATCGCGACGGCTTGCCGTCGGGAGTTGCCTCTCACTGGCCCGTGTGTGCGTCAGAAAGTCAGGCAATCGGGTTCCCTCTGCCCCCTTCTCCCCACTGGCGGCGTGACTTTCTTGACGGGCGTGACTGTGGGGAGAGGGTCGGGGTGAGGGGCCTTGGGGCGACCCCCTCACCCCACCCTCTCCCCCGCAACACACATAGGGCAAAAGACACATCAATCGCGGGGGAGAGGGAGCCGGAAACGTGCTGGCTGCCTTGTCGACGTGATCCGCGAAAGATCCTTCACGGCGTTGCCCAACGGGGTTGCGCCCCTCGCGATCACCAATCGGCACTTCATATCGAGAACACGCCACCCATCATCGAGCGAGGACACACTGTTGCTGAGAGCCTGTCGATGGGCACTTCGGCGCAACCCCATGGGGGTTGATGAGGATTGGACACCACGAAACCCAGGGTAGGCTCCTTCGTCGCCAACCCTGGGCTACGAGGCGATACCCCGTTGGGGTAAAGGATCCCCGCGATCATCAGGTATGTGGAGCATGCGGTCAGAAGTCTTACGACTTCTACTACGGAACGAGCGTCAGTAACGCATCCAGCGGCAACCCGGTCGCGACCGCCAGTGCCACGGCGGCCTGGCAGAGTTCATTCCTCGCATCGAGACTCACCCGGCGGTTCTGAATCAAACTATTGCGAGCCTGCATCACGCGGAGGACATCCACCTCGTTGGCCTGGAACTGTTTCTCCAGTTGTTGCAGCTCGACCGGGATCGAGGAAGCTGGATCGTACTCGGCATCCGCAACCATCGCGCGGGCCCGTTCGTAACGCTCGGCGGCGGCCTCGGCTTCGAGCGTGGCCTTGGTCTGGAGTTGGTGCCAGAACTGGACTCGCTGGTTCAGCTCGGCCTCGCGCTGGCGAACGGCGGGCTGACCGTTATTGAGGACCGGAATGTCCATCTGTCCTCGCAGTCCATAATACGACGAGCCGTCGGCTGTGCGTTGATAGTACGGGCCGATTTGCAGGTCGGGCGTACGATTGGCATCGGCCAGACAGAGACCGGCCCGCGCGGCGTCGATGTCGGCCTGAGCGGCCATGACATCGGGGCGATTGATCGCCAGGGACGACACCGTGAGTGTCGTCTGTTGCTCCGCAACAGAACGCTCGTTCGCAGAGCGAAAGGCGACACTCCCGAACGCTTCGGCAGCGGGCTTCCAACTCATCGCATCGAGATCGGCATCCAGTTCCAAGGCCACCGCCGGAGACAACGCCAACTGCCGACGCAGGTCCAAGAGTGCGGTCTGGTAGTTCGCCTCCGCCAGCTTCGTCTGCTGCCGCGTCGTGCGGTCATCCAGCCGCACCAGCGACACGTCCGCAGCGCTCACGTCCCCGGCCTCCAGCCGCCTCTCCACGATGCGTAGCAACTGACTGTTGTTCTCGGCAGTCGTGCGGGCCAGGTCGAGCAGCCCCTTCTGGGTGAGAGCGGTGAAGTACAGCCGCTCAGTCTGAGCCACGGTTTGCAATTGGGCCTGGAGCAGATTCCAGCGGACGCTGTTCAGTTGCGAGCATGCCGCGTGTTCGCGGTGGTCTTGCTGGTGCGCCAGCTGGACCTGCTGCATGAGCAGGACGTAATGATTGGTCGTATGCGAGGTGGGGCTGGTCAGGTCTTGAAACGGCGTGACCTGGACCTGGAGCGAGGGATTGAAGGGATAGGTCTGAGCCACTCCGAGAGCAGCCAGGCTGACCGCTTCGGCCTCGCGCTGGGTGAGCAGATCGGGGTTGGCGGCGAGTGAGGTCTCGATGGCCTGGAAGATCGAGAGTCGCAGCGGGGCGGGATTGACCGTGTCTTCCGCAGCGACCTGTTCGATGGCGTTTCCCGTAGCGTGGGCTTTAGCCCACGCAGTCAGGTCATTCCCCGAGATGCGTGGGCTAAAGCCCACGCGACCTCGACTTTTTTCAATCTTGTCCTCAACGGGATCGCGGTCGTCCTCTTTGGAGAAGCCATTATCCGAAGTGCCGTCCCACTCCGCGTCACGAAGGTCAGTTCGCAACGCCGCGACTTCCACGGCGTCGACAGGCAAATGCCGAGCCACCGCCGACGACCGACAGCCGGTGAGCGCGAGGGCGAGCACGCTCACCAGAGCGCTCGATCGAATGAAGTGAGACATGGCATCCTTGCCTGTACGGACTCATCGCTCGAATCGACACAACCGTCACGCGCGGCACCAACATCCATGTGGGAACCCCGAGTGGGATCGATCCGAGTCTCTTCAGACCCGTCTGCCAACGAGATCGACGGCCCGAGGGCTCGTCCTCGATTCGATCCGGAAGTTCCGTCCCACCGGTCCCGGAAAGTTCGGAACAAGGCGCATGACCGGAACACTCTCGGACCGGTTCTACCGAGCGTGCTGGGGGTAGCGACTGTAGCGACAGCAACCCGTAGCTGCGTTCGCCAGAACGCGGGCTGCCTGGGTTGACGCTACCCGCGTCCTGGCGAACGCAGCTACGGGACGAAACTACTCGTCCGTGCGAGTCACCTTCCCAAACGCCAGATACAGCGGCGGGAGCAGGAACAGATTCAGGACGGTCGAGGTGGTCAGGCCGCCGAGGATCACGATCGCCAGCGGGTACTCGATCTCGTGCCCCGGCTTGTTGCCGGAGATGGCCAGCGGGAGCAGGGCCAGACCGGTGGCCAGGACGGTCATCAGGATCGGAGCCAGGCGTTCCTCGGCCCCGCGCAGCACCAGTCCGATGCCAAACGGTTCCCCCTCCACCTCTTGCAGGTGCCGATAGTGGCTGACCAGCATGATCCCGTTGCGGGCGGCGATCCCCAGCACCGTGACAAACCCGACCAGCGACCCCATCGACAGCGTCCCGCCGGTCAGCCAGGCTGCCACCACGCCCCCGATCAGTGCAAACGGGATCGTCAGGCTGACCATCGCCGTCAGCCGCACCGAATTGAAGTCGATGTACAGGATCAACAAGATCCCCGCCAGCGCGACCGCTCCCAACCCGAGCAGTCGCCGTTGCGACGCCTGACGCGCGGCGTACTCGCCCAGGAACTCGGGATGGTACTCGCGCTCGAAGGGGAGCGCCCGCACGGCGGCCTCAATGTCGCGAGCCACCGACCCGAGGTCGCGTCCCTTCGCGTCGCAGGTCACGTCGATCTTCCGCGATCCCCCTTCGCGAGTGACCTCGTTCGGAGCGGGGATCATGGCGATATCCGCCACATCCTTCAGCGGCACCTGACCCCCGGTCGGCGTGTCGATCCGCAACTCCAGGAGTGCGTTCAGATCGGTGCGCGCGGCAGCTGTGCCCCACACGACGACCTCATACTTCTTCTGCCCTTCGTAAATCTCGCCCACCTTGGTCCCCCGCAGCATCGTCGTGACCGCCCGTCGCACCTGACCCGGAGTCAGTCCCAGACGTTCGGCAGCTGCGGGACGCAGCCGGACTTCGATCTGCGGGATCAGGACCTGCGACACGACCTTGAGATTCGAGACGCCATCGATCTTCCCCATGACCTCGCCGACTTCTTTGGCCTTATCTCTCAGCTTGGCGAGGTCTGGTCCATAGATGCGGACGACGATGCTCGAACTGGCCCCGGTGAGGACTTCCTTGACCCGCTCGCGCAGGTAGGTCTGCAAGTCGCGGTACAACCCCGGATAGCCGTCGACGGCGGTCTGGATCTTGTGGACCGTCTCGGGGTAGTTCACGTCCGGGTCGATGCTGATCCACAGCTCGGTGAAGTTCGGCCCGACCACTTCGTCGGCGACCTGGGCGCGCCCGATGTGGCTGCCGAAGTTCCGCACGCCGGGGATTGCGCGGAGTTCTTTGCTGGCCTGGATGGTGATGCGGTCCATGGCCTCGATCGATGTGCCGGGCCTCTCGACAAAGTGCATCAGGAAGTCGGTCTCCTGAAAGTTCGGCAGGAACTCCTGACCCAGGCGATTGAGCAGCATGAACGTCAGCCCAAAGGCCACGGTCAGAAACGCCATCGCCGTCTTGGGCCGGGTCACGAACATCGGCAGCAGCCCGCGATACGGCACCTTGAGCCAGCGCGTCAGCGGCGGGTCATGACTGGCCCCCGAGGTTCCCGAGAGCATCAGCAGCGACATCGCGGGGGTCACAATCACCGCCACGATCAGCGACGCCAGAATGGCGAGGACGTACCCCAAGGCCAGCGGTCGAAAGAACGCACCGGGCAGCCCCTCCAGAAAGAAGATCGGCAGGAACACCAGGATCACAATCATCGTCGCATACACCACCGCGCTGCGGACCTCCAACGAGGCACTGAGCACCACTCGAAACGGTGTCAGCGGTTTCTCCAACGCCCGGTTCAACCGCAACCGCCGCACGATGTTCTCGACATCAATGATCGCATCGTCGACGACCTCACCCAGGGCGATCACCAGCCCGGCGATGACCATCGTGTTGATCGACAGCCCGCACAGATACAGCACGATCACAGCCGCCAGCAGCGACAGCGGGATCGCGGTCAGGCTGATGACCGCGGTCCGCCAGTCGAACAGGAACGCGATCAGCACCAGCACCACCAGAACGCATCCCATCCACAGCGCGTGGGTCAGGTTGCCGATCGAGCGCTCGATGAACGTCGCCGGGCGGAAGATCGTGGCGTCGAGGTCGACATCCTTCAGTCCCGGTTTCAGCAGCTCCAATGCGGCTTCGACTTGCCGCGTCACCGACAGCATGTTGGCGGCAGGCTGCTTCTCGACGATCAGCAGCAGTCCGGGGACATCGTTGATGATCGCATCGCCGATGGCGGGAGGAGTGCCCATCACGACCTCGGCGATGTCGCCAATCCGCAGCGGCACACCATTTTGATACGTCACCACCGTACTCGCCAGGTCTGCTGGCTGGCGAACCGGAGAGAGCTGACGCACGGCCAGCCGCTGGTTCGGGGTGTCGACGAAGCCTCCTCCGTCCAGGACGACGGCATCGGCGGACGCCTTGAGCAGGGCGTCGAGCGTGACCTGATGCGCCTGCAATCGCTGGGGGTCAACCAGCACCTGAAACTGCCGGTCGCGCTGGCCCCAGATGGCGACATTGGCCACACCGGGAATGGCCATGAGGCGCGGACGGATTGTCCACACCGCCAGTTCCGTCAGATCCTCCTGCGACAACTTCTTCGAGGTCATCCCGATCTTCATCATCCGGCTCAGGGATGAGAGCGGCTGCAGTATCACCGGCGGCCTCGCGACGGTGGGCAAGCGTGGGGCCTCGATGGCCAGGCGTTCCTGGACCAGTTGTCGGCAGCGATAGAGGTCCACGCCGTCCTGGAGCAGCAGCCGAATCTGCGAGAGTCCCAGCACCGATTTCGAGCGCAACGTCGCCAGGCCGGGCGTCCCAATCAGTGCGTTCTCCAACGGGAACGTCACCAGGTTCTCGACCTCTTCCGCCGACAGGCCGGGCGCTTCGGTCTGGATCTCCACATACGGCGGAGCGAACTCCGGAAACACATCCAGCGGAAGGTGCGGCGTCAGTCGAATTCCGACGACGAGCAGCAACACCGACAAGGCAATCACCGCCACGCGCAAGCGCAAGGCGGTCTCCACAAGCCACTTCATATCCGGTCTGCCTTACGAATGCATCACTTGTGGAAATCGAATTCAGTGCCCGCCAGTTCAGCCACTCCGGCAGTCACCACGACAGTTCCGACAGCGGGGCCGCGCGACAGCACCGCCTGGTTCTCGCGGACCCACGCCACCTCCACGCGCCGCCGCACGAACGTCCGCTCCGCCTGTTGCTCATACACCCACTGGCCACCGTGGATGTCATGCAACACAGCCGACCACGGCACGGTGCTTTGCTTGGCGTTCCCGTTCAAAGGAAGTTGCGCGGTCAGCCGCTCACCCGGGCGGAGTTTGCCATCGGGGTTCTCCACGGCGTAGTAGAAGTCAACCGCCGAGGCCAGCGGAGTCGCGGTCGGCGGCGTCTCGATCGGCGGGGCGAGAATCGTCTGGCCTCGATAACGACCATCGAGCGAGGTCAACTCGGCGGGCTGCTGGGCGTCGATCTCGTCCAGATCGCCGACATAGACCGGGACTCTCGCCCACAGTTGGCCGGTGTTCACGATCTCAAACAGCGGAGCCCCGGCAGCCACCATTTCCCCCTCGCGCACCAGCGTGGTGCGGACTTGCCCGCTCAGGGGAGCCTCGATCGAGAGGGGTTTCACCGACCCCGTCTCGGCGGTCTCGAGATCGATGCCGTCGACCAGCTTCTTGCGGGCTTCGGCGGCTGACAGTGTTTTCTGGCTGAGGTGGAGTTGGGCCTTCGCATCGTCGACGGCGCGGGCCGTGCCGACCTTATCTTTGAGAAGCTGCTCGGCGCGGGCCAGAGCAATCTGAGCGGCATCGACTTGTACGCGGGCTTGTTCGACTTGTCCCTCGGCATCAATCCGAGACTGAGCCACCGAGTTCCGGGCCTCTGCAAACCGGATGCGCTCCGCCGGAGTCAGGACCGCCCGCTCGGCGGACAGCAGCGGCAGCAGTTCGAGCAGCGGTTGCTGCTTCGTGACGGCCAGTCCGGTCTGAGGGAACTGTTGTCCCGCCGGGACTTTCACGGTCCCCGTCACTGGTGCCGATACGATCACGAGCGCCCCACCCGGCAGCATCAACTCGGCTCCATAGGCCCGAATGCGTCGCATCTCCTGCAACTCGATGGCCGCCGTCTCGATGCCCAGTCGCTTCACCGCCTCGGGCGTGAGTACAATCGTGTTGAGTTTCTCCTCGAAGGCGACCGTCCCGACTTTCGCGGGGGGAGTGGCGACAGTCTTGGTCGGTGTCGCCGCCTTCTGTTCGCATCCACTCAGGATGGCCAGCCACATCACCATCTCGATCACCGGGGATCCGCATCTCATACCACTGCCTCTGGTCCAATGCTCGCACTCGCCCGATTCTGACGAGCAGCCTGAGCGTCCACAAGAGGGGGAGGGCGAATGCCCCGTAGCTGGTGTGTGCATCAGAAAAGTCGGCAGTGGCAGACATCCACCATGGAGGCGGTCGCATGATTCGATTCCGGCATTCTGTTCAAACCGCTGGCTCAGACACGACACGGAGGCCTGGAGAAATCCAGGAGTCTGTGAGCCGCAGAGGAACACAGATAAGGATTGTTCGAGGAATAACTGTCTGATTGTCGCCTTTCGCTCCGCGAAAGGCCGGTCTTTCGCGGAGCGAAAGACGACTCTTGTTTCTCGAACGATACTCAGGGATGAATCGCGAGCGACGTACTCTCTGATGTTTCGCCTCTTCCTCTGTGTTCATCTGCGGCTCCCCCCTCTGAGGTGTCAGGCACTGCAGGGACGATCTGCCGACTTTTCTGACGCACACACCCGTAGCTGCGTTCGCCAGAACGCGGGCGTCCGGAACCCGCGTTCGAGCACAAGAGTAGACTTCCGAAGTTCGGAAGTCTGTCGGCTGCCGCGAACGTGAATACCAACTTCGCCCGCGTTCTGGCGAACGCAGTTACGGGGTGTTCTTGGTCGCGCGAGGGGATTCCAAGGCCCGCTTCACCGCCGGGATCAACCGGACGGCATTCTCCGAATAGACCTTCTTCAGTACCTCATCCGGCAGGCCGATCCCGTCGATGTTCCACAGCCCCTGCGGCGGGAAGGGGTTGTCCTCATACGGAAAGTTCTCGTCGAACGTCTCCAGGAATCGCCAGTGCGGGATCAGCTCGGAGACCGGCGGAACTCCGTCCGTGCCGAATAGAATCCGGTCGCTGTGGTTGAGGAAGAACTTGCGGGCGGTGTACGGCTGACGACCCAGTTCGGAGACGCGGGCGGAGATCTCGACGTTCATATTCGGGTACTGGGTCAGGTACTCGTCGAGCTGGGCCAGGTCTTCCGGGAGGTCGGCCATGTGGGCACAGAGGAAGGTGGTCTGGGGGTGTCGAGCGATGACGCGGTTGCGGGCCTCGATCAGTTGGCGATGAGCGGCGGGGACTCCCCGCGGGAGCTTCTTCGGCGGCGGGAGGTGGGCGAGGTCGACATCGTGGAAGCTCCACTCGGGGTGACGGAAGAGTTCCTCCCAGCGTTCGTTCTGGACAGTGTTCTCGCGGAAGAACGCCACCGGGTCGGCACAGTGCCACAGCACCGGCACTCCCAGTTCGGCCGCCCGCTGCCAGACTGGATCGAAGCGCGGATCGTCGGGGGAGATCAGTTTGCCGGACTGGTCCTTGTGCTTCAGCCCCAGATCCTTGAGCAGCTTCAGCCCTCCCGCCCCGAGCTTCACCGCCTCACTCAGTTTGTCGGCCATGCGCAGGCCAAAATCGGGTCGATGCAACTCCCACGTCGCCGGGTCGTCCGGGTTCCCCTCCCCGATGTAGTCCATGCGGACGAACAGCACGAACCGACCGGGGTACTTGCCAGTAAAGCGTTGCATCTGCTCGGGGAAGCGCGGCCCGGGCTGGCCGTCGAGACTGACGCTGACGGCGATGTTCGACTCGTCCATCACCTGAACCATCTCGGCGACCTCCTCGTCGCTGAGCTTGTCGGGATGCGAGTGGACGTTGACGCACGGGAACTTCGCCCGCGTGAGCAGATGCTCCTCGGTTCGCAGCTCCGGACGCGGTCGGAATTCGTCGAGGTAGATGCGCTTCGGGGGAGGGGCGTCTTCGGCGAAGAGGCCGGTGGCTCCCCGCAGCAGGACCGACAGGCACAGAATCCTCCAAAGAAGCGGCAACTGAGTCGACATGGTGCAATCCTCTACGGTGACCCGACCACCTGTTGGCGAACGAACTCTTCTCGCGACTCATCCGCTCGTGAGCGGCGTGGCGCTAGCCGCCGGTTCCCCTCACCGTTGTCTGTCTGTGAACCGTG
>JAYWFM010000053.1:0-14262 GCA_043778825.1 Planctomycetota bacterium
CCACGCATAAATCGTCGGCCGCGTGACCCCAAACCGCCGCGCGACGGGAGCAATCTTCTCCCCCGCATCGACAGCCACCACCACCCGCTCCCGCAAATCCACCGACAACGGCGCTGCCATCGCATCCTCCTTGAGCGTCCTGAGCCACGGAAGATGAGAGGCTATTCGAGAACCGGGAAATGTGTAAAGATCAAGTACGGAACCGCTCTAGTCAAAAGCATCTCGACTTTCTCCTGTGTCATCCGGAGACGATGACTCCCGTGCTGGGAATCGAATTGGACGACTCCAGTCATGATCGACCCGAACGTCAGGATCGGGATGAGTGCGTGGATCAGGCTTTCGAGGCTGCGGGACTGCCACTGCTTCATGTTCGAGCAGCTGCAAAGTACGTCCCGACGGAACTCCATGCTCGCATTGAACAGGCGATTACGGCCCACGACCATTCGAAATCGAAGAATCTCGCGGTGCCGCACTCTCGCTCCATAGAAAAACCGGCCTGTCCAAAGTGCAATTGCCAGATGGTGCTTCGAACCGCAAAGAAAGGCGGCCGTCAGAGGCTCAACTTCTGGGGCTGCCCGAACTACCCACGATGTCGCGAAACATTGGAGAATGAATAGTTCTTGCCCGATTGATACACGCAGTGCGCATCGGAAACATGACCCACGCACGTTCCGTCAGCCCTCCGTTCCGAAAAACTGCCCCATCAGGCTTTCCCCCCTCCGGCAGACCCACCCCGGTCTTCTCCACGGAGATTTCCCGACCCATTCGGCACCAGCCCCCGCCTAGTCATGACGAACGGCGTGAACCCGTGCCTCCGTGTCACCGAGGTGTATTTCCGACCGCTGCCTACTTTTGGGATGCACACACGGCACGAAATACACGAAACGTGCATAGTATCGTGGTGGAGAACATCTCTGAAAGTGGGGTGTCGCCCCCGTTCCAGGAGGCTGTCGGATGCCTTTCCTCGGTCTTCCTTTTCGTGTGTTTCGTGACTTTCGTGGTTCCACTCCGAGGGTTTGGATGCTCTGACCCAGAGCACCGACGATTGGAACGCACACACAGACTTCGGATGTGGGGGGCCTCCTCAATACAGAATTCGGTCTACGGAGTAGAATGCAAGGAGTCATACCCGAAGACCCGCACAGACCTCCTCGAAGGGAGTTGCCCCATGCTGCATGCCTACATCTTCTCGGCGTGTCGGACACCGATGGGCCGGTTCCGGGGAGCGCTGTCGACTCTGGCGGCGACGGACCTCGGATCGCAGGCCATCGCCACTGCTCTGCACCAGTCCCGCATCCCTCCCGACGCGGTGGAGAGTGTCATTCTGGGGCAGGTGCTGACGGCGGGAGTCGGGCAGGCACCGGCTCGGCAGGCGGCGCTGCAGGCCGGGTTGCCTGCACAGGTCGCCGCGCTGACGATCAATCAGGTCTGCGGTTCCGGACTCCAAGCAGTCATGCTGGCCGCCCAAGCGGTCCGCTGTCACGACGCGGAGTTGGTGGTCGCCGGAGGCATGGAGAGCATGAGTCGTGCGGGGCATGTCCTCGCTCGGGAGGCCCCATCATTCGGCGACCGCACACTCGTCGATTCGTTGCAGCTCGACGGGCTGACCTGTGCCCACAGCGGTCGGTTGATGGGAGACATCGCCGAGGGCTTGGCCCGTCAACTCGGGCTGACGCGGCTGGAACTGGATCAGTACGCGCTGGAGAGTCATCGCCGAGCCTGCGCCGCCATCGCAGCGGGGACGTTTCGCGAGGAGATCGTTCCCGTGACCGTGCGCGTGAAAGGACAGGACCGCCGCGTCGAGCAGGATGAAGGCCCGCGCGCGGAGACCTCGCTGGAATCACTGGCCGCGTTGCCGCCGGTCTTTCGCCCGGAGGGAGTCGTGACCGCGGGGAACTCCTCCATGATCAGCGACGGGGCGGCAGCTCTGGTGATCGGCTCAGAGGTGACCGCCCAGCGCTATGACATCCAGCCCCTGGCCCGGATCGTCGCTGCAGTGACGGTCGGCGGACCTCCGGAGGATCTGTTCCTGGCCCCGGTGCAGGCCATCCGGCAAGTCACACAGCGGGCGCAATGTGCGCTCCAGGACATCGACCTCTTTGAAATCAACGAGGCCTTCGCTTCCCAGGTGCTGGGCTGTCTGCGGGGGCTGGACCTGTCGCCGGATCGAGTGAACGTGCATGGCGGAGCGATCGCGCTCGGCCATCCGCTGGGGGCCAGCGGCGCTCGTGTGCTGGTGACACTGCTGCACTCGTTGCGACAACAGAACAAACGGCTGGGCATCGCGGCCTTGTGCCTTGGCGGAGGCAATGCCGTGGCGATGCTGGTGGAGCGGTGCTGAGTTGGGTGTGGGAGAGAAAAGCCTAGGGCCAGAGAGGCGGGGCTTCCAAAGTGTGACGCTCAGCGAATATCCGCATTGCAATGGCATTCGCTTCCACTGCGGACTCCTCTTTGTCCCGGTAGGGACACCCGATAATAGCCCACCGATTCATCGGTGGGTCCACAAGCCTCTCGCGGCCAGCAGCCCCGGCCGGGGCGACAGAAACTCGCAGTGTGGCCCAACGCCGACTGCTCGTCACGACGGTCATCACCAGCTTCTGTCGTCCCTGACGGGACTCGTCGGTTCGTCCGGGACGCTCTCCCACCGATGAATCGGTGGGCTATTATCGGGTGTCCCTGACGGGACATAGAGCCGGTGTTTCCGGGGGAAACGACCACCCTGGAAGCCCAAGGGCCAGAGATGGAGAGGGGCTATATCGCAGGCTCGCATCAGGCACCGGCAGTTCGAGCAGCGCCTGCCCCAGTACCTTGCCCTGGGCATCGGACCGCAGCGTGTTCCGCAGCACGCCGCGCAGGATGAAATTCAGCCCGTCGAGATTCGGCAGCTCGTAGCGGTCCACGGATTCGACTCCCAACGGCTGGAAGAAGGCTGCGACGCGCTCGGCGGTCAGCCACGTTTGGAGGAACGGATAGTCCTCCGTCCGTCGCGCCAGGACGCCGATGTTGGCATTGGCTCCTTTGTCGCCGCTGCGGGCGTACGCGATGTCGCGGAGTGTGGGGGGAGAAGGCTGATGGCGGATGGCCAATGGCAAATGGCCAGAGGCTGGCTCCCGACTCCCGACTCCCGACTCCCGACTCCTGGATGGCCGAAGGCCAGAGTCTGCCTCCACCTCTGGCTCCCGACTCCCGACCCCCGACTCCCGACTCACCGTCTGCATCAACTCCATACGCGGCACCACTCGTGAGCGGTCGATCAGACAGGGCCAATACCGGAAGACTGGATGCACGCGCGGTCGCCCTTCGGCATAGCCGGTCGTCCCCGGCGGACCGGCTGTGATGAGCGGCATCAACTCTCGCGAGAACTGCTCGACGGCAGCTCGCGACTCCGCTTCCACAGCGATCCGCAACACCGTTTCGAGCTGGTACGCGACCAACAGTTCGGGGAGCAGACCTTCCACGCAGGCCCCCGTCGACAGGCACTCGACCACACTGTCCCGTAGGACATGCCCCGCCTCGTGCAGCCGCTGAAGGACGATCTCGCCACAACGTCGGGCCTTGGCCACGGCATCGCGACCAAAGATCGTGAGCGTCCCCGCCGCTCGGTAGCCGTCCCGATAGGTGGCGCTGACTTTCAGCGTCGGCGGAGGCGGCTGACCTTGAGCCCCGCAGACACGTACGCGGTCATGACCCATGTCCTCCACATGCAGCGACAGAAACGAAGCGGTGACATCGGGACTCAAGTAGTGCCCCGGATCACCGATCTCGTAAACCAGTTGTTCCTTAACGGTCGCCGCTGTGACGCGGCCTCCCGTGCCGCGCGGCTTGGTGACGACGCAACTCCCATCGCTGGCCACCTCCACAATCGGGAACCCCAGGTGGGTGGGATCGGGAACATCCAGCCAGTCGGTCGAGATGCCGCCGGTGACCTGCGTGCCGCACTCGATGAGGTGTCCGGCGACGGTCGCACCGGCCACTCGGTCCCAATCGTGATCCGACCATCCGAAGTGAAACAAACACGGGGCGACCGCGAGCGACGGGTCGGCCACGCGCCCGGTGATGACGATGTCCGCCCCCTGCGTCAGGGCCTTCACAATCGGGGCCGCCCCGAGGTACGCATTCGCGGTGACCAGTTGATCTCGAATGCCAGCCAGGGGGGCTTGCGTGTCGAGATGCCCGAACAGCAATCGCTCTTCGTCGTCGGTCTCGTGCCACAATCGCTCCAGCACATCATCGCCGGTGATTACCGCGATCTTCAGGCTGCGACAACCCGCTTCCGCGAGAGCCTGCGCACACGCCACGGCACACGCCGTCGGATTGAGTCCGCCCGCGTTGGCGATCACGCGGCAGCGTCCACCACTCGCCCAGTAGGGAGCCAGCGACCGGATGACATCCACGAAATCGCGCGAATACCCCGCTCCGGGATCCCGCTCCCGCTCCTTGGCCAGCAGCGACATCGACACCTCGGCCAGGTAATCGAGAGTCAAGTAATCCAACCCCGGCTCGCGCGCCAGCATCTCTGCGGCCGCACTGGAACTGTCGCCCCAGAAGGCTTGCGCGTTGCCGATGCGGACGGAGTCGGACATAGGGCCTCACTGCGGAAGGATGACGTGTGCGACAGAAATCCCGGTAGCGTGGGCTTTAGCCCACGCAGGTGCGGTATCGCCCAAGACACGTGGGCTGAAGCCCACGCTACTTCGACTTTGCCGATCTCGTCAGCACTCAGTTGACGATATGCGCGACATACGGATGTTCGATGGCCGCGTAATCGCGATACCGCATGTGGATGGCGCGGCTGCGGACGTTGGCCTCGAACGTGATGGCTTCGTCGTGGGCCAGATCATCGTCGATGATCGTCTCCAGCCGGTACTCCGAACCGAACGGGGGGATGGCTCCGAGTTCGCAATCGGGGAACAGCCGGACCAGCTCCCACTCCTCAGCCAGTTGCACGATCGAGGCCCCCAACTCCTCTCGCACCCGTTCGATGCTGACCAGCCGATTGGCCGGAACCACCGCCAGCACGGGCTGTTGATCCACCTTCAGCACCACGGTCTTGGCGAAGTGCGCCCCCGGCACGTGCAGGGCCTGCGCGGTTCGCGAGGCCGTGTATTCCGTGCGATGCGGCAGGACATCAAAGTCCACGCCCTTGTTCTTCAGAAAAGATTCGACGTGCATGGGACACCTCCTCGACGGGGGCCGATGGGACGGATGGCACAGCGGGGGACAGCCCCTCGTCGCCGGGCTGCGCACACGGGGAGACACAGAATCGTCCATGCGACCGCATCGGAAATCGGAAGCGGGGGGATGATCCTGGCGATACGGGATAAGCGAGTGAGGAGCATGAGCGCCTCCGCTGGTGAGGTCGCGGTAAAGTCACCGCATGTCTTCACGATAGGAACACTCTGCCGGTTGTTCAATCAGAAAATGTCCTGAAGTGACGAGTTCTCCGTGAAAGAATGTTCCGTGAGTGGCGAACCCCCCCGGGGTTGGTCTCCGCTACTCGCTGCGTTACAACCCAGCCTCACCCACCCACTCTTCGAGCCTCGGCATGCCCGCCCCTCCCCACATCCTGATCGCCCTGTGTACCTATAACGAGCGGGAGAATGTCGAGCTGTTGATCCCTCAGTTACGGGCCGCCGTGCCCGAGGCCGATCTGCTGTTCGTCGACGACAACTCCCCCGATGGGACCGGGCGGTACATCTCCGAGGTGGCCGCCACCGACCCGCACGTGAAGCTGCTGCATCGGAAAAAGAAGGAGGGCCTGGGCGTCGCGATCCGGGCCGGGTTCTCGTATGCGGTGGAACAGGGATACGAGTTACTCGTCAACATGGATGCCGACTTCTCGCACCCGGCGGCGGTGGTCCCTCAATTGATTGCAGCGGCTGCGAAGGCCGATGTGGTCATTGCCTCGCGGTATGTGGCCGGGGGAGGTGTGGTGGGCTGGCCGGTGCAGCGGAAGGTCATGAGCTGGGGGATCAACACCTACGTCCGCGTGTTGCTGGGCCTGAAGACCCGTGACAACAGCGGCAGCTTCCGGTGCTACCGCGTGGAGTTGCTGAAGCGAGCCGATCTGTCGAAGGTCACGTGCCGGGGCTACGCGGTGTTTGAGGAGTTGCTGTACCGGCTGATGCGCGCGGGGGCGACGTTCGTGGAGATTCCGTATACTTTCGAGGAGCGGCGGTTCGGGACGACGAAGATCAACCTGAAGGAGGCATTCTGGGCTCTCGGCAATCTGGCGATGCTCCGGCTGCGCGGGGAGTGATGCCGCCGTGAGCGGCACGGCGCTAGCCGCCGGTTCCCCTGGGTACTGTCCACACTAGAAACCGCAGTTCCCCGACGAACCACAGTCAGGGGAACCGGCGGCTAGCGCCGAGCCGCTCACGGTAGTGGATTGCAGCCCATGAAAGACCCACCCATGAACTGGCTCCAACACGCCTTCGACACCAGCGGCCCGGAAGAGCCGCCATCTCCGGCTCAGTTGGAACTGGTGGAGAAGCTTTGCCACGAGATCGTCCGCCGCCGCCTGGCCCTGCCCGCGCTGGTGTTCCTGGAGATGTCGCGCCCGCTAAACACTCTCAGCGCCCAGGCCCTGCACTTCCTGGCCCCGATGCTGAGCATGTTCTCTGGTCCGAAGACTGAGACCCCCGCTGACACCACGCCGAATCCGCCCGCCGCCCACGAACTCCTGGCCCAGTTCCTCGAACGCCGAGACTCCGTGGGATTCCTCTGCGACCGGATTGAGGCGATGGAGAAGGATCGTGTTGCTGATGAGGACGCCGCCCCAGGCACGGCGAGCAAGCCCGTCGGCTAACTCGCTGTTTGTACGACCCTCTTCACCCCGGAGGGGTCACAGCCCATAGCCGGTGGTCGAGCGCAGCGAAAACCACGGGATGTCGTTCCCTCCTGGCGATGTCTCCCGGAGGGAGTCCAGCGGCGTTGCTCGTTTCAGTGAGGCGACGGGCTGCAATCCCTTCGGGATAGAATGGCTTTGGAAGCGATGCTTTCCGGTGGTGTTCGCTGCGCTCGACCACCGGCTATGGGCTGAATTCCCTTCGGGAAAAGCGACAGCAATCAGGCTGGCTCGTGGTGGCCTCGGGGAGTAACGGAGGACTCGATGGCCGAGTGAAGGCCAGCCCGTCAGCTAGCTCCCTCTGGCTGAACGCTGATCGTTGACGGCGAACCGCTCCTCCACTGACAACTTCCACTGCCCCCGCTAACATCAGCCACCGGTGATGAATGAGGCACCCGCTCCAGTCACCGCGACACTCAGGAGAAACGCAGCATGATGAACGTGCGATGGAGTCTGATGGTGGCAGCCGGAGTGCTGCAGCTGGGGGGGCAGGCGGCGCGGGCCGATGTCAAGTTGCCCGAAGTCATCAGTAACAACATGGTCCTGCAAAAGGACATCCCGCTCCCGATCTGGGGCTGGGCCAATGTGGGGGAAGAGGTCTCCGTCACGCTCGGGGAGAGCAGCGTCAAAGCGACCGCCGACGCGGCGGGCCAGTGGAAGGTCACGCTCCCGGCGATCAAGACGGCGGGTGGTCCGCACGAGATGACCGTGAAGGGCCAGAACGAGATCAAGATCGCCAACATTCTGGTCGGGGAAGTCTGGGCCGGGTCGGGCCAGTCGAACATGGAGTGGCAGGTCGCCCGGTCGATGAACGGCCAGGAAGAAATCAAGAACGCCAACTTCCCGAAAATCCGCCTGTTCATCATTCCGCTGGTCCCCTCGGGCACTCCTGCGGAACATATCAAGGCTCAATGGGTCGAGTGCTCGCCACAGACTGTCGCCGGATCGTCAGCGGTGCTGTACTTCTTTGGACGAGAGATCCATCAGAAGCTCGACGTGCCGGTGGGACTCATCACCACAGCCTGGGGCGGGACTGCCATTCAGCCGTGGATTCCACCGCAGGGGTACACCGCAATTCCGGAATTGGCCGAGGAGCGGGACAACTGGCTGGGCATGTTGAATGGCTATGCCGACACGCTCGCGAAGGATCCGGCGACCGCGAAGGACGCGGAGACCATCAAGACCTACATCGCAGCAGTCAAGGCGGCCCAGCCGGGTGAGGCTCTCCCCGCGATTGCACCATCGACCCTGCCCAACCATCCGCTGAATTCCAACGGCAAGCACACCGGACTGTACAACGGCATGATCTACCCGATCGTCCCGTTCGGCATTCGCGGGTTCCTGTGGTATCAGGGGGAGTCGAACAACGGCCAGGGGATGCACTACTACCAGTTGAAACGCGGCCTGATCGAAGGCTGGCGCAGCGTGTGGAACCAGGAGGGGAACCGCGACTTCCCATTCCTGTTCGCCCAACTGGCTCCGTACAACTATGGTCCCCCACGAGCGACCGACCTGCCCGGGATCTGGGAGGCCCAGACCGCGACGCTTCAGGTCAAGAACACCGGCATGGCGGTGCTGACCGACATCACGACGGTCGGCGACATCCATCCGCCGAACAAGCAGGAAGTCGGTCGCCGCCTGTCGCTGTGGGCGCTGGCGAACACGTACGGCAAGACCGATCTGGTCTACTCCGGCCCGCTGTATAAGTCGCTGGCTGTGGACGGCAACAAGGCGGTCGTGAGCTTCACTCACGCTGCCGGATTGAAGTCCAGCGATGGCAAGGACCTCTCGTGGTGGTCGATCGCCGGTGAGGACAAGAAGTTCGTCGCCGCCCAGGCCACGATCAGCGGCGACACCGTTGTCGTCACCGCCGAGGGAGTCGCCACACCGGTCGCCGTCCGCTTCGGCTGGCACCAGCTGGCCGAGCCGAACCTCAAGAACGGAGCAGACCTCCCCGCCTCGCCGTTCCGGACGGATACGTGGACCGATGCGGTGAATGCGAATCCGTAGCGGAAGTTTTCAGTTTTCAGTGGTCAGTCATCAGTGCAGAATGAAAGCCCCGGGGTGGCTCACCCCGGGGCTTTCGTGTTCTATGATTCCTTGGTCGACTTTCAGTCGTCGGATGGGACATTGACGCTTCGACCATTGTCCCAGCCTGTTCGGATGAAAGTCGGAGGACCGGACCAGGACGAACCCCGTGCGAAACGAATCCAATCGTCACGCGAATGCGGAAACAGTCGGACAATCTCAGCCGTGTTGCTATACTGCCCCAGGAGGCTGATCATGCCGGAAGTGGTGACATTCGATGAAGTCTTGGATGCGATCGAGCATCTGCCGGTGGAGCAGCAGGCCAACCTGGTCGAGGTAGTTCGTCGACGACTGGCGGAGCGCGGGCGACAGCGGATCGTCGCCGATGCCCGTGAGGCTCGCGCGGAACACGCCGCCGGAAAGACGCGGGCGATGTCGGTCGATGACCTCATGCGCGAGATCGAATCGTGAGCTGGGAAGTACCGTAGGGTGGGACAAGCTCGCTTTGGAGCGCTGGCCTACCACGGATGACGCGTGTCCCGGAATGGTGAGCCTGCGCCCAAAGCGGCTGGTCCCACCCTACGTCACTGATAGAGTGTGAGCTACAGGCAGCCGCTGGGGGCCGCCGGTGCCACCTGCCGGTGAATCGAGGAGTCCGTCCCATGTCTGTCGCGATCGGTTGGTGGTTGATCTCCTGCGGGTTTCTCACAGGGGCCGTGTTCGGACTGCTGGCCCAGCGGGAGGACTGGCTGGGCGGGTACGTCAGCCGGACTCGTCGGCTGGTCCGGTTGGGACACATCGCCTTGATTGCTCTGGGGGCACTGAATGTGATGTGGCCATTGACGACGACCGCTCGCAATGTTTCAGCGCTCACGCCGATCATCACGGGGGCCTTTGTGATCGGTGGACTGACGATGGGACCGGCCTGCTTTCTGTCGGCGTTTTTCTGGCGGTGCCGCGTCGCGTTCGTCATTCCCTCCACAGCTCTGATCGTGGGAGCGCTACTGGCCGGATGGGAGAGTCTCCCATGAAAATCGGGTTCATCGCGATGAGCGGGGTGCGGGCCTGGGACACCGAACTGCTCGCTCTGGGGCTGTCGATGCCGGGCTTTGTCGAGCGCAAGGAAGTCATCGCCCAATTGCCGAGCCTGGGGTTGCTGACGCTGGCGGGGCTCACGCCGGATTCCGATGAGATGAGTTATTTCGAGATCTTCGATTTCGCGAAGGACTCCCCGCCCGCAGGGGGCTTCGACCTCATCGCGATCTCCAGCTTCACCGCGCAGATTGAAGACGCCTACCGACTGGCCGATCACTATCGTCAGCGCGGCGTGCGCGTGGTGCTGGGGGGACTGCATGTCAGTTCGCTCCCGGACGAGGCGCTGGCTCATGCCGATGCCATCGTCGTCGGGGAGGCGGAAGAGGTCTGGCCACAGGTGGTCGAGGACGCTCGACGCGGCACACTCCATCCGATGTATCGCCCGACCCGACCGTGGAACCTCGCCGACTCTCCGATGCCGCGATTCGAACTACTCGACCCGGCCAAGTACAACCGCATCACGGTCCAGACCTCGCGCGGTTGCCCGTGGAAGTGTGACTTCTGCGCCAGTTCGATCCTCATCGCCCCGCAGTACCAGACCAAACCCGTCGCCAAAGTGATCGCTGAGATCCGCCGCATCCAGTCGATCTGGCCGCGTCCATTCATCGAGTTTGCCGACGACAACACCTTCGTCAACAAGTCCTACTCGAAGGCCCTGATGCGGGCGCTGATCCCCGCAGGCATTCGGTTCTTCACCGAGACCGACATCAGCTTCGCCGACGATCCCGAGCTGATTGAGCTGGCCCACGACGCCGGTTGCAAACAGGTACTCATCGGCTTCGAAAGCCCCGACCTCTCGGGACTCGATGGGTTGGAGTTGCGGTCCAACTGGAAGCTCAAACAACTCGATCACTACCAACGGGCCATCGATCGCATTCAATCGGCGGGGATCACGGTCAACGGCTGCTTCATCCTGGGGTTGGATGGGCAGACGCCCGCCGTGTTCGATAAGATCCGGGCGTTTGTCGAGCGGTCGGGTCTGTACGAGGTCCAGATCACGGTGCAGACGCCGTTCCCGGGAACCCCTTTGTATAGTCGACTGCTCCGCGAGGGGCGGTTGTTTGAGGAACGGTTCTGGGAGAAATGCACGCTGTTCGATCAGACGCATCACCCCACCGGAATGACCTCGTCCGAACTGCGAGCCGGGCTGATTCGCGTCTCGCAGTCGCTCTACAGTGAAGTGGCGACCAGCCGGCGCCGGAAGCGTTTCTTCGATCAACTCACCCACCGCTCACCCACTCGTGCCGCCCCGGTGGCGGCGTTCCCCGTCGAGGTTCCCTCCCTTTCGAATCGAGAATGACCATGTCGCTCGCAATGCTCAAGCTGTTGTTTCTGGTGGCCGGTCTGTACGACCTGCTGATCGGCCTGGTGTTCCTGTTGTTCGGGGCCGCTCTGCTCGACTGGGCCGGGATTCCCCAGCCGAATCACATGGGCTACCTGCAATTCGCGGCCCTGCAATTGCTGATCTTCGGGGCCATGTTCCTGGCGGTCAGTCGCGACCCGGTCGGCAATCGGAACCTGATCCCGTACGGCATGCTGCTGAAGGTCTGCTATGTCGGACTGACCAGCTTCTATTGGGTCCAGGGGGAGTGCCCGCGGTTGTTCCAGCCGTTTGCGGTGATCGATGCCGTGATGCTGGTGCTGTTCTGGCTGGCGTATACGGGCTGCTGTTCGAGTGACAAGGGGAACGACTCCAGCGCCCGCATTTGAGGCGGTGGAGTGGTTCGATCTGACTCTGGGAAATGTGTGACCGGAGTGATGCACAAGTCTCCATTCCTGGCCTCCCGATGAATCCGAGACAGACTGCGCACGTTCTGTCTGATACATTGAATGCGAGTTCCAGTCACGAGAGACCACATGCCCACAACAATTCAAGCCTTGGGGATCCACCAGTTGAGCCGCGATGAGCGGATCGAGCTCGTTCAGGAAATTTGGGACACCATCGCGGCGGAGTCCCCCTCCCAGTTGCTGACCGAGTCTCAGCGGAGCGAGTTGATCCGCCGGGTCGAGGAAGACGATGCTCATCCGGACGATGTCGTGCCTTGGGAGCAAGTCAAATCGCAGACTCTGGCCCGGATCAAGCCATGAGCTTGCGATTGGTATTCCGCTCTGTCGCGCAAGTGGAGTTCGATCACGCGGCACGCTGGTATGAGGACCAACGCCCGGGTTTGGGGGCTGATTTCGTAAGTGAGGTGCAGCTGGTCCTGGACACCATCGCCAACCATCCGGCGCAGTTTCCCCTTGCGGATGGGGATGTGCGTGGGGCATGGGTGTCTCGATTCCCCTACTGCATCTACTATCGCGTCAAACCCGATCGGGCGGTGATCATCGCGGTGTTTCACACGTCGCGCGCACCTTCCCTGTGGAAGGGGCGAAAGTGACATTCCAGTCCGGATGGCACGCTCGGATGCAGAGGAAGAGCATGGTATGGGGGGGCATTTGCCACGCCCTGCGACAATGCAGGACGTGCCTTCGCCTCGTGGAAGATGTTTCCAGCCTGTCGCAATTCGCAACAAACTCCATGCGGGAAGCGTGTTCCACGGGCATGACGGGCCAGCCCGTCGGCTAACCCAGTTCCCGTCCGGTGATCAGCTTGTACGCCGCCCCCTCATTCTGCGTCGGGCGCTCCGGGCGGCCCTTGTGCATGTAGGTCAGCAGCATGTTGTCCAGGCCCAGCAGGTACAGCACCGTCGCATGTAAATCATGCACGTGCAGCCGGTTCTCGACGGCGTGGAATCCGAGGTCATCCGTCGAGCCGATGGTCTGGGCTCCCTTCACGCCGCCGCCCGCCATCCACATCGTGAACCCGGTCGGGTTGTGGTCGCGACCGTCGCCTTTTTCACTCATCGGGGTGCGACCGAATTCTCCACCCCAGATGACGAGCGTGCTGTCGAGCAGCCCCCGCCGTTTCAAGTCCTTGAGCAACCCGGCCACTGGCTTGTCGGACTCCGCGAATCGCTCGCTGTGGTTCTTCTCGATGCCGGAGTGAGCGTCCCACTTGCTCCCCGAGCCGTGGTAGAGTTGGACGAACCGCACGCCGCGTTCGACCAGTCGGCGGGCGAGCAGGCAATTGCGGCCAAAGGTTTCGGTCGTCTTCTCGTCGATGCCGTACAGCTGCTGCGTCTGGGCAGTTTCCTGGGCGAGGTCGACGGCCTCGGGGGCGCGAGCCTGCATACGGAAGGCGAGTTCGTACGAGCCGATGCGGGCATCGAGTTCGGTCTGGAACTGACGCGGCAGGGCGTGTTCGCGGTTGAGCGTATTGAGCAGGTCGAGCTTGGCTCGCTGGGACTCCTCGCTGACTCCCTGGGGATTCTTGAGGTAGCGGATCGGCTCCTCGCCGAAGTCGAGCTTCGTCCCCTGATAGACTGCGGGCATGAACCCGGCACTCCAGTTGCGAGGCCCGTTGATCGTCGGCGTGTTGGAATCCGTGAGGACTACAAACGACGGCAGATTCTGGTTCTCGGTCCCCAGTCCGTACGTGACCCACGAGCCGAGGCTCGGCCTTCCGGCGATCGGCGTGCCGGTGTTCATCTGGCACACGCCGCCCGAGTGGTTGATGCCATTGGTCCAGCACGACCGGATCACCGCGATGTCATCCACGCACTCGGCGGTGTGCGGGAGCCAGTCGCTGACCCATGTCCCCGCCTCGCCGTATTGCTTCCACTTCCGCTTCGAGGCCAGCAGCGGCGAGTTGATCTCGCCCATCGCCGTGATGACCCGTTTGTACCCCGCAGGCAACGGCTGCCCGGCGAGTTCAGTCAGCTTGGGCTTGGGGTCGAAGCTGTCCATTTGGCTGGGGCCGCCTTCCATGAACAGGAAGATGACGCTCTTGGCCCGCGCGGGGAATTGGGACTGCCGCGCGGCGAACGGGGAGTCGCCGCCCTCAGAGGCCAAGGCGTAATCCTTCCCCAGCATCCCGGCCAGCGCGAGCGCCCCGAACCCGGCTCCACCTTGCAAGAGGGCGTTGCGACGGGTGGCCAGAGAGGAGAATGATGTGGACATGAGAGTCACCTGACACGGGTCGACACGTAGACGATCGAGGCACAGTCCTCGCTCATCAGTATGACACAGGGGCCGAGCCAGGGAAACATTGTGGCACGACGCTCCGCGTCGTGTGTGTGTGCATCCCCGTTGTCAGTGGCGAACACCAATCGGGAGGGCGAGGCTCCTGCCGAGCCACCTACCGTAGTCTGGCCCCCTAGGAGTTTGTCCAAGATTGATCTGTCCACCGAGGCGATAATCCAGGATTCTTGGGCCTGCTGGCTGAGAGCGGCCAGGATTGTGGCGTTTCG